>DAOVTE010000012.1 GCA_030627705.1 Bacteroidales bacterium | reverse complement strand
TATTTTCTATTTCGGCAATTAATTTAGGATGACTTACATAAGTTTGAGGGTGTGGTCGCAATATTATGTCATAAGAATCATCTTTAAGAAGGCTTTCGAAACAACTCAAACCAAAACGATTGATTATTGAGTACTCTTTCCAGGTAGGAGCAACTAATACAACGGGTTTTTGTTTTTCTGGTTTTGGTAATTTCTCAATATCTTCTAGCATTAAATCGTAATACGTAAGACCTGTTTCTAATAATAATTTCTTTGTTGTTCCTCGTTTTTCTTCTAGTTTTTTTATTCCCTCTATTTGATGTGGCCCAGAACACAAAACAGAATCAAAATAATCGAAAGCAAACTTACGATAAGTAAAAATATCGATTGGTGCATGCACAATATGTGCATAATGACGAACATTACTTGAGCGACGTATCATCATAATATCTAATTGAGGAGTGGTCATTCCTACGAATTTAGCCTTTAACTTGTTTAGATAAACAGATGTCATTGTTAAATTCCCAATATATTTTGTGCTTAAAAGCTTAGATTCGTATTTTAAGCCCGGATCATTATTATCTGATGTTAAATATGCACATTCTATATTTTGTTTTTCTAATGCTTTAATAATTGAATAGAAAACTGGCCAATATTGTTTTCCCTCTGAATAGAATATTATATCTATATTTTCGAATTCGCTACTAGATTTAAAGCCTTTACCCAAAATAAGGTTCTTTATTTTATAAAAGAATCCTCGTAATGCAAAAGCTAGAGTTGCTGCAAGTGCAATAATAATATACAAAAGGGCACTTGTTGATGCTGGGTCTATATATAAAAGAGTTGATATCATTTTATCTTTTTTATTTATTTTCTATTAAAAAATCAGCAATAACTTTTTCGTTTATTTCTCTAGGATTATTTTTTAAACGCTCAACATTTACATTGTCGATTATTATACCTGAATTAAAATCTTCTATTAATGATGAAATATTTATGTTTACTCCAACAGAATCGAAAAATGATACTAAATGTGACTTTAGGTTATCTTTATTTAGGTTCATTATTTTTAGAAGCTTATTTATTCTCATTAATACTTTTTTGCTGCCTTTTTTATCTATACAATCTGCTTCTGAAATTTCAAGATTATATTCGAAGAAATACGGTAAACTTAAACTAACTGCATGACCGTGAGGAATCTTATAATAACTAGTAAAAGCGTAAGAAATTGCATGTGGAGCAGTTGTTTTCGTAATGTTTATTGCTTTGCCTGCTAAAAAAGCAGCTTCTTGCATAAGTGATTTTGCTTTTTCATCGTTTTTGTTTACTGCATTGTATAAGTTTTTCCAAACTAAATCAACAGCCTCAAAAGCATAAGTTTCAGATTCTGGTGTTGAATTAACACTCCATACAGATTCTATAGCTTGACAAAAAGCATCTAAGCCTGTGCAAGCAGTTAAATATGGTGGCGCAGACAAAGAAAATTCAGGAGATAAATACACGTAATTGGGTAAAATAGATTCGCATGCTACCGAATATTTTACTTTATCTACATACAGTACTGCAAAGGCAGTTGCCTCTGCTCCTGTTCCCGATGTGGTTGGTATTGCCAGCAATGGTGTTTTAACATTGTTTATTAAAGATTGATTTTCTAAAACTTCTTCAATCTCTAGGTTTTGATGTGCGTAAATACTTATTAATTTTGCCATATCAAGGACACTTCCTCCTCCAATTGCAAGAATTAAATCGAAATTGCCGTTATTAAAAATCGAAATCCCTTTTTTTAAATCATTTATTTGAGGGTTTGGATTAAAATCTGAAAAATTTACAGGAATATTTAAAATATCTTTTATGAATAACTCTGCTCCAGATATTTTGTATGATAATTTATCGCCAACTAAAAATATCTTTTGTGGATTATATCTGCTAATAAAATATTTAAATTCAGATAACTGACTATTTCTGAGAATTTCTTGACTCATTTTTTCGCTAAGTTTTTCATAAAATCAGTTTTATTATCTACTGGTTTAATAGTTGGACGGCCTAAATTATCTCTAGAGCCTATACGTGTCATTACTTCTATAATCGCAGGATAAGAATTTGTGTTTATACTCTTAAGAGCATTTTTAAGCTCATCAGTTGTTGAAACTCTTATGGCATATTTGTAATTATTTGCTTTTGCAATCTTAGGAATATCAATATTGAACGCAATAGTTGGTTGTCCACCAACCGATTCGTGCGCACCATTATTTACCACAATATGCAAAAAATTCTTTGGCGCTTGTGTTCCAATAATAGAAAAGCCACCCATATGCATTAATACAGCTCCATCACCATCTATACAAATAACTTTTCGGTTTGGTTTATTTAATGCAATTCCTAATGCTATTTGACTAGCGTGTCCCATAGACCCAACAGTAAGAAAATCTGAATTATGATTTTGTTTTAAGGCATCTCTATATTCGAAAAGTTCGCGAGAAGTTTTTCCTGTTGTCGAAACTATTACCTCGTCACCTTCTAGACTATCAATAATAATTTTGATAGCCTCTTCTCTAAGAAGAGTGAAATCTGATTTAATTTCTTGCTTAATATTATATTTTTCGAAAGTTCCTTTTCTTATTATTAAGGCAAATGCTGTATTTGTTTCCTTAATTTTTGAGATAGCTATGTCTATTTGTTTTTCTGCATTTTCTTCATTGGTATCTAATACCAAATAAGGGATTTCCATTGCGTCAAGCAAATCTGTAGTTACTTTTCCTTGTTTAACGTGCTGAGGCTCATCTTTTTTTTCTCCTCGCCATCCTATCATTAATAAAATGGGAATATTATAAACTTCTGTATCGGTAAGCGAAAGCAAAGGATTTACTGCGTTTCCAATACCAGAGTTTTGCATATATACCATAGGAATTTTATTTGTTGCCATATGGTAACCTGCAGCAAGAGCAATTGCATTGCCTTCGTTTGCAGCAATTATATGCTTTTGCTTAGATGTATTATCTGTAATGTAAGCACAAATATCCTTTAATAGTGAATCTGGAACACCAGAAAAAAACTCAATTTCTTTATTACTCAGGTAATCGTAAAAATTCTTAGTATTTATCATTATTTTAAGGAATAAGTGTAAGTATCTCTTTTATTGACATACACTGGTCATCTACTTCTTTTGAGCGCTCGTTTTCTAAAATTGATTTAGCAACATCAACCATAGCAGGATATGCAGCTCTTAATAAATGGTTTGCGTAAATTACAACATTAGCTCCTGCTTCTATTAATTGCTTTTCGTACAAATGATTGTAGCTAGAAGGTACAACAACTAAAGGTACTATATTTTCAAAATTACTATACTGACTGCAGAATTCTAATATTTCTGATCCATCTTTTTCTTTACTATGAATCATAATACCATCGGCACCAGCTTCTATATATGCTTTTGCTCTTGTAATTGCATCATCCATACCTTGTTTTAGAATCAAGCTCTCTATTCGTGCTATTATCATAAAACTTTTTGTAATCTGAGATTGCTTACCTGTTTTAATCTTAGTGCAGAAATTCTCAATTGTATCTTGTGTTTGAGAAACATCAGTTCCGAAAAGTGAATTCTTCTTAAGTCCTGTTTTATCTTCAATAATAATTGCAGAAACACCTAATCGTTCTAATGTTCTAACTGTAAAAATAAAATGTTCGGGTATTCCACCTGTATCACCATCGTAAATAATAGGTTTTGTAGTTACTTCTAAAATATCGTTTAAACTATGTAATCTAGATGTAACATCAACAGCTTCGATATCTGGTTTGCCTTTTGCAGTAGAATCTGTAAGGCTACTTAGCCACATAGCATCGAATTCTTTTACTGCACCATCTTTTTTTATACTAGCATTTTCTACGATTAGTCCCGTTAGCCCGTTATGAGCTTCCATAACTTTTACAATTGGTTTAGAGTCTATTAAACGACGAAGCTTCTCCATTCTTATATTCGGAGTTGTTCCTATTTCTTTTACAGCTTGATTTAGTTTTGTAGAAGAAATTCCTTTGGTATAAGGAACTTCGTGTAATTTTCCACCCCATTCGTCTAATGTATCTATTACTTTTTGTCTAACCTTTTTCTGAACACCATCTTTCCAATCGTCGCCGTGTACTACAAAATCTGGCTTTACTTTGCGTAAATTTATTGAGTAATCTAATTCATTTTGTGGAATTACTTCCGTTACTCCTTTTATGCTTTCTATAATTAATTTTCGTTGCTCGAATTTTAAAGTTGGAAGACGCTTATACGATGCAATTGCCTTATCTGTAAGTACACCAACAATAACATCACCTAATTTGCTTGCTTCTTTTAATATATTTAAATGTCCTGGGTGAATTAAATCAGCACTCATCCCAACATAAACTTTTTTTGCCATAACTTTTATAATTTTTACACAAAAATAAGATTTTTTTTCATTTTATATCTAGATAAATGGTTTTGCTTAGTGCAAATACATACTTTATTGGTGCAAACTGATTATGTATTGATAAACTTACTTTTTTTATTTTTAGATAAACTGCATAAAAATGGTTTTAATAATTTAATTTTGGATTTTAAGATTCTAACGAATGAATATAATAAAAACACATATTGTACCTGATAATATTTCTGAAATCAGATTCTATGATTATGCATGTAAAGTTTTTACAAATATTCAGTCTAGGAAAGGAGTAAAAAAAGCAATAAAGCGTGGAGAGTTAACTATTAATGGAGAAAATGTTAGCTCGGGAAAATGGGTAAAAACAGGTGATATTTTAGAACTTTTAGATTTAGATATTAATCCTCCTAAAACGTATAATCTAAAACTAGATGTAATTTTTGAAGATGACGATATTGCTATAATAAATAAACCAGCAGGGTTAATAGTAAGCGGGAATCAGTTTAAGACTGTGCAAAATGCAATTCTTTTTAATTTAGCAAAATCTTCATGTTCAGACGCGCTTAAATGGCCAAAGCCAGTGCATAGATTAGATAGTGCAACATCAGGATTGTTGTTAATTGCTAAAACTCATTCAGCACAAATTAATCTAGGAAATCAATTTAAAAACAAAGAAATTACCAAGCGATATAGAGCTATTGTAATAGGTAAAATTATTGATAAAGGTTTTATAAATTCTATTATTAACGAGAAAGAGTCTAAATCAGAATACTGGATAGTAAAGAACATAAATTCCCTTACAAACGATTGGCTTTCTCTTGTAGATTTATTCCCCCACACAGGAAGAACGCATCAATTAAGAATTCACATGTCTGATTTTGGATACCCAATTATGGGAGATAAACTCTATGGCAATAAAGGACAGATGATAAAGGGTAAAGGGTTGTTTCTAGCTGCAGTAGAATTAAGCTTTATTCATCCAAAAACTAAAGAGAATACAATTATTAATATCGATCAACCGCACAAATTCGACGCTTTTTTAAAGCGAGAACAGGCTAGATGGGAAAAATATATTTAAATATTTGGTTAAAGATTAGAAGTGTTTTGCCTCACTAACAAATACATGAAATTTATTCAATAGGTAAAGTAAAAATAAATTTACTACCTACACCAAGTTCACTTTCAGCCCAAATTTGACCGCCTTGTATTTCGGCAAACTCTTTACATAATATCAAGCCTAGTCCAGTTCCTGATTCACCTTCTGTTCCTTTAGCGGAAGTGTTTTTGTCAATATTAAATAAGTTTTTTATAGATTTTGGTGATATTCCTTCGCCAGTGTCTTCTATTGAGATTTCAAAGAAATTATTATTAGCTTGTTTTTTAGAAGAGATAATGATGTTTCCATCTCTGCCAGTAAATTTTATTGCATTAGAGACTAGATTTCTAAATATAGTAGAAGTTATATCTATATCTGCAAGAACTATTTCGTGTTTCGGAATTAAATTTAAAATGTGTATCTCTTTCTTAACTGCAATTTCATTTATGCTGTTTAATGACTCGGCAGATAAATCTAAAATATTTATTTTTCTTGGTAAATATTCAATTTTCCCAGATTGAGAACGTGACCATGCTAGTAAATTTTCTAGGAGTTTGAATGCATTCTCTGCAGCAGTATTAACAGAGCTTATCAGATATTCTCGTTTCTCGTCGGTGTATTTTTTATGATTCGTCAATAAAATACTTGATAATCCTATTATTGCGTTAAATGGGTTTTTTAGGTCGTGAGAAATAATTGAAAATAGTTTGTCTTTAGTTGCATTTAGGGTTCTTAATTCTTCATTCTGAGATATTAATTTATCTTTAGTGTATTTTAACTCAAGGTGAGTAAACACTCGTGCAAGTAATTCAGATTTGTCAAAAGGCTTTGTTATGTAATCAACTCCTCCACAATTAAATCCTTTAATCACGTCTTCTTTTTCGTTTAGTGCTGTAAGAAATATGACAGGAATTTCTTTTGTTTGGTCATCTTTTTTAAGAATTTCGCAAGTTTGGTAGCCATTCATTTCGGGCATATTAATATCTAGTAAAATTAAGTCTGGGCTCTTTTTTAATGCTATTTTAATTGCTTGAAACCCATTTTTTGCAAAGATGATATCTATGCCTTTATTGTTAAGAATATTTCCTACAACTTGCAAGTTTGTTTTTGTATCATCTACAACTAATACTTTATAATTTTTTTCCATTTGGCTATTGTATTATACTTTGTAAATTATATAATTGTTTTAATCTTACTAAACTCTGTTAAAAGTTGTTCTATTTTGTTGAGTTGAAAGTTTTCTATAGCGCTTTTAAGTTCTAATCCAAATTTTATAATAATTTCTATTTTATATTTTTTTCCCTCCTCTATTAATATCCTAGCAAATTTTTTGCATTCAGTCATATCCATTATATCGCTAATATCTTCGAAAATGGGCAAAAGCTCTATTTTATATATTTTGATAAAATTACTTGGTAGCTTACCATTTTTTTCTATGCTTTCTGATAAAAGTTTGTAGTAATTATAGGGCTTTACTTTTTTTGAAGATTCTGTTTTTGTATATGGTAAAAATTGCATTAAGCTATTTATTATTTCTTTAGATGTAATAGGTTTTATTAGATAGTCGTCGAATACTTTACGATACTCTTTTTCTTGGGTTTTCATTGCCTTTGCTGTTAAAGCAACTATAGGAATTTTGTTGAACTCTTCTTGTTTCTTGATTTGTTTAGTAGCCTCATAACCATCTAATATTGGCATTTGAATATCCATTAATATTAAATCAGGCTTGTTTTCTTTAATAAAATCAATAGCTTCTTGTCCGTTAGTAGTCTCATAAACTGTACAATTATGTGCTTCTAAATAAACTTTTGTAATATTTCTGCTTGATTTTATATCATCAACTATTAAAATCTGAGGGTTCTTAAATAAAATATTCTCTTTTTGTAACTTTCGAAGCTCTTTTATAGGATTAATTTTTGATCTAGTTATAGATTTAAAATTTATACTAAAGACTGAACCTTTTCCTAATTCACTTTTCACAGATATTTCTCCATTCATTGCTTCTGTAAGTCGCTTGGTAATAGATAGCCCGAGACCTGTGCCTCCGTATTTGTTATCTTGGTTTTTTATTTGAATAAAAGGGTCGAATAATATATCTACTTGATTATTTGGTATTCCTATCCCTGTATCTCTTACTTCAATTATTAAATCAACCTTACTTTTGTGTCTTATATATTTATCTATTTTTGCTGAAATGGTAACTGAGCCTTTTTCAGTAAATTTAATAGCATTACCAACAAGATTAAATAATATTTGACGAATACGTGTTTTATCAAGTAACAGAGAATTTGGGAAACGTTTATCAATATCTAATAATAATATTATATTTTTGTTTTTTAATGTAACTGAGAAAATTTGTTTTATATCCTCTATAAGGTCTAATATATTAACAGGTTCTTTTATTATTTCTAAACGACCGGCTTCAATTTTTGATAAGTCAAGAATATCATTAATAAGTGAGGTTAGGTTTTTTCCACCATTTATTATTCCCTGTATAAGGGGTTGACATTCGGCATTATTAGAAAGTTTATTATTTAATATATCAGAAAACCCTAATACTGCGTTCATTGGTGTTCGAATTTCATGACTCATATTTGCAAGAAATTCGCTTTTTAGCTTATTGGCTTGCATTGCTTGATTTTTAGCCTCTATCAACTTCCTTTTGACGTCTTTTCTGTAGCCAATATCCCTTAATACAGCATGTATTATTTTTCCTTTGTTGTTTATTGAGGTTAATAATACTTCAGTTTCAATTATTTCTCCATTGCTGTTCATCAGAAGCCATTCAAAACGATGGGTTTTATTTTCTATAGCTAAACGAATCATTTCATTTGCCTTATCTATAGACTTACTACCGTCTTCTTGAAATTCTGGAGAAATTTTAGAAGGATGAACCATTAATAACCCTTCTTTTGTTTTGTAGTGTAAAAGTTTTAATAAAGATTTATTACAGTCTATAATATTCCCATCACCAAGAATAAGATTTTCATCACCAGATTCTTCAAATAATTCTCTAAATTTTTTCTCGCTTTCTATTAATGCTTGTTCTGTTTTTTTTCTAGCAGTAATATCTTCTTTTATTGCAATAAAATTTGAAATCTTACCATTCTCATCTTTAACTGCTGATATTATTGCTTTTTCCCAATATGTTTCTTTGTTCTTTTTGACATTTAAAAATTCTCCTTGCCAAGTTTCACCAGAGACAATAGTATCCCATAATTTAACATATTCTTCTTTTGTTGTATGGTCAGACTTTAATATTCTTGGATTTTGCCCTTTTGCTTCGTCAAATGTATATCCTGTTGTTTTTGTAAAGTAAGGATTAGCAAACTCAATATTTCCAGAAGCATCTGTAATAACAATTGTGCTATGACTTTGTTCTATTGCTATTGAGAGTTTCCTTATTTCTTGTTCAGCTTTTTTTCGTTTTGTAATGTCTCTTGTTGTTCCTATTACTACGGACTCACCATTATGCACTAATGTTTTACCAGTAACTTCTACAGGTATTTGCTTCCCATTCTTGTGCAAAGCAAAGGTTTCAAAAGTAATAATTTGGTCACTAGAAATAGCATTCTTAAACATTTCCGAATATTTTGAGACCTCTGACTTAGGGATAAAGTTAATAAATAATTTGCCAATTAAGTCATTATTGTTGTAACCTAGTAGTGTATTTAGTTGGTTGTTAAAATATAACTGCTTACCTGTTTGACTAATAATAAATATAATATCATTACTTGCATCTAAAATGCTTTTGTAATCGTTGTCTATTTCTTTTGCTCTTCTTTTTCTTTTAAAATATAAATAGATAAATATTGTAAGGATAATTAATAGTATAAAACTACTAATTTTATATATCCAGTAATTAATAAAGCTGCCCTCAATAATATTGTCCTCTATATAGGATATAATATAAGCAGCATGATTTCCTTCAATATTCTTTACCGAATAAAAAGAAATTAAATAGTACTGTTTGTTAATATTTGTTAATACTGAGAAATTCCTATTACTTCCTAATTTGTTTGAAATTTTTGATTTGATACTTTCATTAATTTGTTTTAATATTTTTAAACTGTCATTAGAATATGTAGTAGATCGTTTTTTGTACATATAATTGTCAGAAATTCCACAAGAATTGTATTCTTTTTCTGACTTACTAAAAGATTTAGTATTAATAAAGTCTTTGTTTATAATAAAGCCAAAAGTTTTATCACCAAATTTTTGCAATAGCATTTTTAGAGACTCAAAAGAGAATACTATTTCTACACTTCCTATATGTTGCTTTTGATAAGATAATGGAAAAATATTACTAAAACCATATCCTGTTTTACCCTCCTCGAAGCCAGAGTATTTTTTCTTAAATGAATTAACCATTTTTACAGAATACCGTGCCTCGCTTAATTTATCACCATATTTATTCGGAAGATGAAATCGTAAAAAACTCTCATTATTAGGCAAATGAAACTGTATTTGTTTAATATTATTTAATTTTAGATGTTTATACACTGGTAGTAATATTTTATACAAACTATCTCTAATAATTGTTTTTTGTAATTCGTTGGCATTGTGTGCTTTGCTATATATCTGCAGAACTTTAGGGGTGTTAATTGCTTGCTCGAATATACTACTTGCAAGTAAAGAGTATGAGTATTGTGTTGCCTTTATATTGTTCTCAAGCTCTTCGGTTTGTTTATCTAAATATTGAGATAGTATCTTAATATGATTTTTTTCAATAATAAATAATGAAAAAGATTCAACAATAATTAAGGCAATAATTGCAAATATTATTTCTTTAGTTTTCGCTTTCATCGTGTTAAACAAGTTTATATTCTAAATATTTTTTATAAAAAGACCTAACAATCAAAAGGTTTTCAATAATTTGTTTTATATACATATATACAGCACTAAGATACCATAATTTTATATAACCATTACCATTATTATCGTTTTTATTATTTTTCTTGAGAATATGTTGATGTTTTTAAAGGTTGTTTGTTTTGTAGAATATTTGCAATTATTCCAATAGATTTTTTTAAGTAAATCGTCATAAATAATACAATTATTTTGTTTGTAAATGCGAGTAAAATGCATTTTTTTATAACTAAATCTATGCTAAATTTTAGAAAAAATTGTAATAAAACTAAAATGCTTATTAAAAACCGCTTGTAAATAATAATTATATTAGTAATTTTGTTTTGTTAGGAGCATATTCATTTTATATGATAATGAAAAATATATTAATATTATTGTTAAGCTTTTATAGTATAGCCTTGTTTTCGCAAGGCAATGATACTATACAGAATAATATTAACTTAAATGACACATCAGATTTCGACGAATTCGATTATTTCTTTACAGAAGATGAGGTTACAAAATATCTAAGTTTTAAACCTATTATTGGAATTGGCTCGGGTGTATTAACATATAAAGGAGATGTGCAAGACAGGTATACGAAAAGTCCTCTTATTGGATTAATGGCAACAAACCTTAATATATCTAAAGGGATATCTGAATTTCTATCGTTAAATTTTAATATTATTTACGGAGAACTTACTGGTAATGAAAGAACTCTAGAACGTAATTTAAATTTTAAGACTGATATCTTTGTAAGCAGTGCATACATTACATATAATTTCTATCATCTATTAAAAAAAGAAGGGCAATTAATAACGTATTATCAACAAAGAAAGTTAATCCCAATGCTTTCATTAGGTATAGAGTCGTTTAACCTTAGCTCTAAAACAGATTTAAAGAACTCGCAAGGCTACACATATCATTATTGGTCTGATGGAACAATTAGAAATTTGCAAGAATCTGCCTCAAACGAAACGCAAAGTATACTTCTACAAAGAGATTATATTTACGAAACAGATTTGCGAGAACAAAATAACGATGGTTTAGGTAAATATAATTTATCTACAATATCCTTTCCTATAGATTTTGGCGTGCAGCTAAATATCTCTAAGCGAATTACCATGAAATTAGGAGCAAATTATCATTTCTCATTATCTAATTATGTTGATGACATTAGTGATGAAGGAATAGGAACACGAAAAGGAAATAGTAAAGGAGATAATTTTTTATACAGTTATATAACGTTAAATTTTGATATTTTCTCTTCGGAAAAAGAAATATTAGATACAACACTATATGGAAATTTCATTTTCCAATCTATTGATTTTAACGACGAAGATGAAGACGGCGTATTAGACTGGGATGATAGGTGTGCAGAAACATCAACTTTAGCAGAAGTAGACGAAAGAGGTTGTCCATTAGACGACGATAAAGATGGAATACCTAATTATAGAGATAAAGAGATATTGTCTTTGAATGCAAATACGGTTGGTTTAGATGGTGTACTACTTACAGATGAGCAAGTATTGGCTATGTCTACACCTAAAGAAGCAATTCCAACGTCAAAATTATACGATTATTACCCTAGTTTATTAGGAAAAGGTTATCGCAATCGAAATTTCTTCACAGAAATACCAGACAAATACAAACCAATAGACGAAGATCGTGATGGATATATTTCATTAGACGAAATATCATTGGCACTAGATAAATTCTTCGATTTTAAGCTTAATTTATCAATAGACGAGATATATGAGCTTAACGATTTCTTCTTCGAGCAGTAATTTATATATCCCTTTAGATATAGCTAATAGGGTATTAATAAATACAATAAAGCAACTTTAATTTTTTTTTTACGTTTATGTAATAATGAAAATAAAATCTAGACTACATAGTTTATTAGCTTTTTCCTTATTTCTTTCGATATTATTATTTATTGAGTCATGTAATAATGTTGATTCTATTATTATTGACAATAATAATGATAATAAATATTCAACTTATTCGCAGATAAAAGAGCGAGGTGTATTGCGTATAATTACAAATTATAATTCTACCGATTATTTTATATATCGAGGTAAGCCAATGGGTTTTCAGCTAGAATTAATGCAAATGTTAGCAGAGCATTTAGGGCTGAAACTAGAAATTATAGTAGAAAATAATATAGAAGAATGTCATAATATATTAGCTGCAGATAGTGCAGATATAATAGCAATTGGTTTAACCGTTACAAACGAAAGAAGTGATAGCATTAAATTTACAAAACATTTTGGACTTACTAAACAGGTTCTTGTGCAGCGAAAACCAGATAATTGGAGAAAGCTCTCTAAAAAGAAAATTGAAAAAAGCTTAATACGTAATCAGATAGATCTAGGAAAAAAGATTATATACGCTCAAAAAGGGTCTGTATTTGTATCTAGGCTTAAAACCCTTTCGTCGGAAATAGGAGATACTATTTATGTTGCAGAAATAGATGCAGAAGCAGAAGAGGTAATAAAAATGGTAGTGGATAAAAAAATAAAATATACTGTTTGCGACGAGTATGTTGCACTAGTAAATAAAAAATATTATCCAGAGCTAGACGTGCAAACAAATATTAGCTTTCCTCAAAAATTAGCATGGGTAGTTAATCAAGAGTCAGATACATTAACAAGATTGATAAATAATTGGATAGTAGATTTTAAAACAACAACAAAATTTAAGATTCTATATAATAAGTATTTTAACAATCCTAAATCTGCGAAAATATTTGATAGCGATTTTTATTTTCAAGAAACTGGAAAAATTTCACCTTTTGACGACTCATTTAAAAAATATTCAAAAAAAATTAATTGGGATTGGAAACTTATAGCATCGTTAGTCTATCAAGAATCTAGGTTTGTTGTAGATGCTAAATCGTGGGCTGGAGCATACGGTTTAATGCAATTAATGCCAGCAACAGCAGGTAGATTTAATGTAGATACTTCATCTGCACCAGTAGAGAATATTAGAGCTGGTATCGATTTTATTAAATGGTTAGATAGGCAATTAATAAAAACAATAACAGATAGTTTAGAGCGCAAATATTTTATTCTAGCTTCTTATAATGTTGGGTTAGGACATGTTTTAGATGCAATGAGATTAGCAAAAAAATATGATAAAGACCCAAATATTTGGTTCGATAATGTTGAGCTTTATCTAGCTCTAAAAGCTAAACCAAAATATTATTTAGACCCTGTTGTAAGGTACGGATATTGTAGAGGGTATTCTGCTACAGCTTATGTTAAGGAAATAACAGAAAGGTATAAACATTATAATAATTTAACACCTGAGAATTAACTTGCTTTTTTGCATAGTTCTTTTGCTATCGACTAAGTGTTTTATATATCAACATAACATTGTTAATATTTATAAGGTGATTTTATATAACCTATTCGATTATTAAATATTTTTGTTATAATAATAAACAAATAATATTTTATTAATATGCCATACAGGAGATTACCAAACACAGATATTGCAAGAATTAAGTCACTAAAAGCTGCTTTAGACAAAGGTTTGGAACTATCTCCAATAGATTTGGCATACAGCCAACAATCGTTAGCAAAATTAAAAGCTTTTTATAATAAATTTGAGCAAACTGTTGTCTCTTATAGAAAAGCATATGAGTTTCAATCTGGCGAACGCTCCCGAGATTATCAAAAAAAGTTAAAGAATACAAAATTATATATTTCACACTTTTTGCAGGTAATGAATTTATCTATCTTAAGAGAAGATTTACCAAAATCAACACGTGAGTATTTTGGAATAAAAGAAAAAAGTAATAAAATTCCTGATTTTAAAACAGAAGCATCAGTTATTGCATGGGGCGAGATAGTTATCGAAGGCGAAAGAAAAAGAGTCTCGCAAGGGTTAAATCCAATTACAAACCCAACCTCTGGAGTTGTTCGTGTTTATTATGATATTTTTTTAGTCGCATATAGATCTCAAAAATTATTACAGAATACAACAGCTTCTATGCTTAGTAAAGTTGCAGATTTGCGTGATGAAGCAAATAATATAATTCTTGATATTTGGAACGAGACAGAAAAAACATACGTAAATCTCTCTAGCCAAGAAAGAAGAAACATTTGCAAAGAATATGGAATAATATATTACAATAGAAAAGAAGAAGATAAAGAAGAAATAACTGTTTACGACAATTTTACGCCAAGTAACGAAACTGTAGATTATAGCTTACCATTTTCTTTTCGATAGATAAAATAAAAAATCCCTGAAATCAGAATAAAACTATAAAGTGCATAAATCATAGTATCTAGTGTGCTTCCAACGTCCTCTATACCTTCTGATAAAGAATTTTTTGCAGTAAAATAACTCGCAGTAACTATAAATCCATTATTCACAAAATGAGCAAGCATAGGTAACCACATAGACTTGCTCCACACTAATAAATACCCGAATAACATTCCTAAAAACATTCGAGGGAAGAAACCATAAAACTGCATATGAATTGCCGAAAATAATATTGCAGATATCAAAATTCCAATATGATGATTCTTAAAAGCCGCTGTAAAAAGTTTCTGAAAAACTCCTCTAAACAATAATTCTTCTCCAATTGCAGGAATTAATGCCATCATAAACAAGTTCATTAACAAACCACTAATACTATCTACTGATAAAAATATTTCTGTTATTCTTTGAGCATTTTCTTCCGACGATTTAAATGCTTGCTCTAAATCACTTAGAAATTTAGGAAAAACTATCCAAGAATTTAATTCTGCAAAGAAATTAATTGCAGGAATAGATAAAATAATAGCTATTGGAACTAGTATTAGCGATCTAATTTGAGGAGTTCTTTCTAAACTCAAAAAAGATTGATTTTTTAAAGTAAAAATATATGATAATATAAATGGTGGAATAATAAACAACCCTATAGATTGAACAATTTGTAGATATTTTAAAATTGAAATACTAGCAGGGCTTCCCATATCAGAGTATATTTTTGGATCTAATGGACTAGAATCAAAAAATGGAAAACTTATTAATATTCCTAATAAGAAAACAACAAAAAACGAAACTAAAACAACAACTATTGTCATTATTATTTTTACAGCAAAAGAGCTATTAGCAAACATTCCTTTAATCATTACTCTGTAATTTTTCCGTTATTAAATTTAAAAATACTATAATCAATACTTCTTTTGGTTAAAAGGGTTTCCAATCGTTCTTTGCTTGTGTCGGTAATAAATATTTGTCCAAAATAATTATCTGCTACCAATTCTAATAATTTAGCAACTCGCTGTTTGTCTAATTTATCAAAAACATCATCGAAAAGTAACATGGGATTAAAATTGCTAACATTTTTTATAAATTCAAATTGAGCAAGTTTTAAAGATAATAGATAAGTTTTTTTCTGACCTTGAGAACCAACTTTTTTCACTAGTCTATCATCTAACGAAAGAATTAAATCATCTTTATGTATTCCCACCGATGTGTATTGAATAATTCTATCTTTTCTAATATTGTTATTTAATAATTCAGCAAAATCTCCATCATTAAAATCAGATTTATATTCTAATCCTACTTTCTCTTTATTTCCTGAAATCATATTATAATACTTCTGAAAAACAGGAATTAATTCGTTAATAAAATGTTTTCGTTTATTAAAAATAATATTGCCTAAGTTAATTAATTGCTCAGACCAGATTTCAATAGTAAGAGCATCAAACTTGCCCTCTTTTGCAAAGCTTTTAAGCAACTTATTTCGGTGTTCTAGAACTTTATTATATTTTAAAAGTGTTTCCAAATAAGATTTATCATATTGTGAAATTACACCATCAATAAATTTTCTGCGAACTTGACTAGCATCAATAATTAAACCAATATCTGAGGGAGTAATTATTACTAGAGGTAGCAAACCAATATGTTCCGATAATCTTGAATAATCTTTTTTATTACGTCTAAATTTCTTTTTGTGATTTCGTTTTACACCACAATAAATGTTTTCTTCCTCATCTTTTCGCTTATATTTTCCTTGAATTACAAAGAAATCTTCTTCATACTTTATATTTTCACTGTCAATAGAGTTAAAATAACTTTTACTAAACGATAAGTAATAAATAGCGTCAAGTAAATTAGTTTTACCAACACCGTTATTACCAACAAAACAGTTAATCTTAGATAGATTATCTACTTCTAATTGAGCAAAGTTTTTAAAATTTACTAATGTAATTGATTTTAGTTGCATTTATCTTATGTGAAATTTTTAATAAAAGTACGGCTTTTAAATTTAAACGAAAAAGTTTATTTCAGATAGTTTTTGTTAGTCTTTCTATATAAAAGTATTTGCAAAAGAAATATATAGTAATAAAAGTTTTTCCGTTAAAACTAATTACATGTTAAAAATTAATTAAAATTATTGCTTAATGTTTCGTTATGTATATTAAAACTCTTAGATTTGCAGACTTTTTAATATTAAAATGATAAATTATGTCGAAAAAGAAAAACCAACAAGCTGAACAAAATATAGAAGCAGTAGAAAATGTTTTAAGTAGAACAGAACAATACATAGAAAATAACCAAAAAAGTTTATCTGTGATAGTTGCTGCAATTTTTATTATTATTGGTGGCTATATGGCTTTTAATAAATTTTATGTAGATCCAATGCAAGACGAAGCACAAATTCAAATGTTTACTGCTGAACAATATTTCGAAAAAGATTCTTTTAATTTAGCATTAAATGGAGATGGTAATGCTGTAGGGTTTCTCGATATTATTGACGACTATAGTCTTACATCATCTGGAAATATTGCAAATTACTACTCAGGTATATGCTATCTACATCTAGGACAATACGAAGATGCTATAGATTATTTAGAGAAATTTGACGCTAACGAGAATGTAATATCTGCACTTGCAATATCTGCAATTGGTGATGCTTACGCAGAATTAGGAGAGCACACAAATGCTAGAGATTATTATTTAAAAGCATCTAATATGAATTCTAACGATTTTACAACTCCTATTTATTTATATAAAGCAGGCTTATTAAGCGAAGAACTTGGCGAAAATGAGATAGCACTAGAAGCTTACACAAAGTTAGAAGCAGACTTTCCTGAGTCTAACGAAGGAAGAAAGGTTGAGAAGTTTATTGCAAGAGTAAAACTTAAATTAAATATTGATTAATTAGTTTAAAATTGCTTATCATAAAAATATTCTAAATCACTTCTAAGTTAATTACGAAGTGATTTTTTTTTAAACTATTATAAAATTATGGCAACAAAAAATTTATCAGAGCAACACAATAGTCAAGGAATTAGTAATACCGAAGGTTTTAATATTGGAATTGCTGTTGCAGAGTGGAACAGCGAAATTACCGAGGCTTTATACAACGGTGCTTACAATACATTAATAAAATACGGTGTAAAACCAGAGAATATAATTAAGAAATACGTTCCTGGTACATTCGAGCTTACAAAAGCAGGCCAATTATTTGCAGAATATACAGATGTTGATGCAGTAATTCTTTTAGGATGTGTTATACAAGGCGAAACTAGACATTTCGATTTTATCTGTCAAGGAATTGCACAAGGCGTAACTCAATTAAACTTAGATTACGAGCAATCATTTATTTTTGGCGTTTTAACTACCGATAATCAACAACAAGCACTAGACAGAGCAGGTGGTAAACATGGAAATAAAGGCGACGAAGCTGCAATTACAGCTCTTAAAATGATTAGCCTAGAAGATGAATTGTTCGACTTTGCAATAGAAAACCTAGACGATGAATATCTTGAAGAAGATTTCGAAGATTAGTTTTTTATTTTATTAATACTAATAATTGAAGTAATTACACCAACACCAATTGGGAAGGGTATCCAGAAAAAATCCTTTAACTCCGAAAGATGTGACGAATTTTTTCCTAAATAATACATTGTTAACGAAGATAAAATAGTAAGAATAGTAATTATAATAAATAAAGTTTTATTCATAATCTAAGATTTTTGAAGTTCTATAAAAACAAATCTACAATAAATTGAAGAATAACAACAATAAGGAAATAAATGTTTATGGTGCAAGGGTGCATAATCTAAAAAATGTATCGGTTACTATTCCTCGCAATAAGCTTACTGTTTTTACAGGATTAAGTGGCAGTGGAAAATCATCGTTGGCATTCGATACAATATATGCAGAAGGGCAACGTAGGTATATAGAGACTTTCTCGGCTTACGCTCGTCATTTCTTAAACAATTTAGAACGCCCCGATGTAGATAAAATTACAGGATTAAGCCCAGTAATTTCAATAGAACAAAAAACAACAAATAAAAATCCACGTTCCACAGTAGGAACAATTACCGAAATTTACGATTTTTTACGTCTACTTTATGCAAGAGCTAGCGATGCTTTTTCGTACGAGACTGGCGAAAAAATGATAAAATATACCGATGATAAAATAATATCGATAATAGAAGAAAAGTTCGCAAATAAAAAGACATATATTTTATCTCCAGTTGTAAAAGGTAGAAAAGGGCATTACAAAGAGCTTTTCGAACAAATTCTAAGAAAAGGCTTTCTCTATGCACAAATAGATGGTGAAATAACCGAACTTTCTTTAGGGTTAAAGCTAGACAGATATAAAAACCATACTATTGATATAGTTGTAGATAAATTAGTTGTAAACGAAAAATTTAAATCTAGATTAAAGAGTTCGGTTGCAACTGCAATGAAACACGGAAAAGGTGTAATTATTATTTACGATGCAGAAAGCAAGGAACAAAAATATTTCTCGCGCCATTTAATGTGTCCAACTACAGGAGTTTCATACAACGAACCAGCACCGCATTCATTCTCGTTTAATTCGCCAAACGGAGCCTGTAAAAAATGTAACGGATTAGGGATTGTAAGCGAGGTAGATATCAGCACAATTATTCCAGACACAAATAAAAGCATTACTAACGGGGGAATTATTGCACTCGGAAAGTACAAAAACTCATTAGTTTTTGCGCAATTAGAAGCAATTGCCAAAAAGCATAATTTTGCATTAAACACACCTATTAAAGATTTATCTGATGATGCTATAAACACCATACTCTATGGCTCTGGAGAGAATCTAAGAATTGAAAATCCAATAAGTGGTTTTCCTAGTTATTTTGTAAATTTCGAAGGGATTATTGCATACATTACTAAATCAGAAAAGGAAAGTAAATCTAGAAGATCTAAAATTTGGGCTGAGCAATTTGTTGTTAAAAAAACTTGTGATGTTTGTAACGGACAAAGATTAAGAACAGAATCGTTACACTTTAAAGTTGACGGAAAAAATATTGCAGAAGTTTCTAATATGGATTTATTAGATTTAAAACTTTGGTTCGAAAATATAGAGGTTAGATTAAGTAACAGACAAAATGAAATTGCCAGAGATATTTTAAAAGAAATACGCTCTCGTATTGGTTTTTTGCTTGATGTTGGCTTGGAGTATTTAACCCTAAATAGAAGTTCTAGAACTCTTTCTGGAGGCGAAAGTCAGCGAATTAGACTAGCAACTCAAATAGGTTCTAGATTGGTAAATGTTTTATATATTTTAGATGAGCCAAGCATAGGTTTGCATCAGCGTGATAATCATAAATTAATACAATCGCTTAAAGATTTACGAGATACAGGAAACACGGTAATAGTTGTTGAGCACGACAAAGATATGATTCTAGAATCGGATTATATTGTTGATATTGGGCCAGGTGCAGGACGACACGGAGGCGAAATTGTAGCAAGTGATAATCCAAAAAATATTCTAAAACTGAATACGCTTACAGCAGATTATTTAAACGGCACAAAATCTATAGAGATTCCTAAAAATCATCGCAAAGGCAACGGAAAATATATAGAGATTATTGGAGCTTCAGGAAATAATCTGAAAAATATAGATGTAAAATTTCCATTAGGGAAAATTATTTGTGTTACAGGAGTTTCTGGTAGTGGAAAATCGTCGTTAATAAATAATACTTTGCATCCAGCTTTAAGCCAGATTCTACATAAATCGCTAAAAGCAAATTTGCCGTACAAACAGATTAAGGGAATTGAAAATATAGATAAAGTTATTGAAGTTTCGCAATCTCCAATCGGTAGAACACCACGTTCTAATCCTTTAACATACACTGGTGTTTTCACTGATATTAGAAAAATATATGAGCTAGTTCCAGAAGCAAAAATTAGAGGATATAAAGCAGGACGGTTTTCATTTAATGTAAAGGAGGAAGATGCGAAACTTGCCGTGGCGCAGGAGTAAAAACCATAGAAATGAACTTTTTGCCAGATGTTTATGTGCATTGCGACGAGTGTAACGGGAACAGATACAATAAAGAGACTTTAGGAATTTTATACAAAGGCAAATCTATTTCTGATGTGCTGAATATGACAATAAATCAGGCGGTAGATTTCTTCGAGAAAATACCACCTATTTATATTAAACTTAAAGCCATGCAAGATGTTGGCTTGGGTTATATTACACTTGGACAACCTTCTACAACGCTTTCTGGAGGCGAAGCCCAACGCGTAAAACTTGCTACCGAACTAGCAAAAAAAGACACAGGAAATACACTTTACATTCTTGATGAACCAACAACCGGTTTGCATTTCGAAGACACAAAAGTGTTACTTGGCGTAATAAATAAGTTAGTTGATAAAGGAAATTCTGTGATAATAATCGAACATAATTTAGATGTAATAAAAGTAGCTGACTATATTATTGATATTGGTAAAGAAGGCGGTAAAAATGGCGGCGAACTTTTAGCTACTGGAACTCCAGAAGAAATAATTAATTGTGAAAAAAGCTTTACAGCAGAGTATTTAAAAGCAGAATTTAATAATTGATTACACTATTTAATTTAATATTTTTAGAAATAAAGTTAATTTAATGCAACATTAGATTTTTAATATCGTCTTTGTTGTATATTATGCGATAATAATGATAATAATCGCAAGTTTGTAAATCCGTCTGCTTAAGGTGGGCTTAATAAAAAAAAATATGAAAAAAATAATTTATTTATTAGTACTTGTTTTAATTTCTAATTTTAGTTTCTCGCAAATAGATACAACTATTATTAAAATAAAGAACAGAAAAATTGTTGTGATTAATGAAAAAATAGAAAAGGTTGATAAGAACGATTCTATTGATAAGAAAAAGACCAAAAAATTAAATGATCACTGGAGTGGTATAGGTTTTGGAACTAATAATTTTATTAATGAATCTGGAACATTTGGCATGAACGAACAGCCAGATTATTTAAAACTATATACACAAAAATCTATTAATGTTAGTTTGAATTTATTTGATATAAGCTTACCAGTGGTTGGCAATCAATTATTTTTTGTTTCAGGTGTGGGTTTCGAGTTTAATAATTACAGATTCTCTGAGAATAATAGGCTAGTAGATGGTGAAGATGGATTAACATACTACGAAGATACTTTAGCAGAATTTTCTAAAAGTAAACTAACGGTTTCTTATTTAACAGTTCCTTTGTTGGTTGAATTTCAGTTTCCTAAATCTACTAAAAAAAGCGATAGAATTTTTGTTTCTGCTGGTGTAATTGCACAATTAAAAATAGCATCGCACACAAAATATGTTTATTACGAGGCTAACAAAAAAATTAAAGATAAAGAAAGGGAAGATTATTATTTGTCACCGTTCCTAGTTTATGGAATAGTTATGGCAGGCTATAAAGATTTTAGTTTATATGCTAAATATTCTCCTTTAGAACTTTTTGAAGCAAACAAAGGACCAGAGCTATATCCAGTTTCTGCCGGAGTTATTTTTCATTTTTAAGTAAAGTTTATATTTTTAGAACCGTCTTATTTAATAGGACGGTTTTTTTGTTTACTGCTTATTTAGAGAGCTCCATTACATAACATCTTCTTCGTTTATGTTGAATATGTTCGTAGTTTTTCCAATTAGAGATTACGTTGTGGTTTGTCTCGAAGATACCTGTTGTTTCTATTGTATTTATTCCGTGGTTCAACATTTCTTCTTGTAGCTCGGAAAATAAAATTACAGCAACTCCTGAACTCCGATATTCATGTTTAACCCCCGTTAAGAACATATCAATTACTTTTGGAGCTTTCATTGCTTTTAATATATGTGTAAAACCAAAAGGATAAAGCTTACCTTTTGCTTTTTGCATTGCTTCTGATAAAGATGGCACTCCAACAATAAAACCAATAAGTTCATCATCCTTCTTTACAAGCCTAATATATTTAGGATTTAGAACTTTAAAATATTTCTCAGAGTAAAGGTCTATCATCTTATCATTAAACTGGGTAACATAAGGTAATTCTTCGAAGGCGTCATTTAGAATCTCAAATACTTTCTTTCCATATTTTTGTATTTCCGATTTGTTTTCGAATTTTACTACATCAAAACCGTATCTTTTCTTTATTAAACTTGCTCCTCTACTAGCTTTTAGCTGTACAGCTTCTCCAACTGTAAGTCTAAACTCTATCCAATCATTTTCTTTTTCGAACCCCAATTTATCAAAATGGTCTTTGTAATATGGCAAATGATATACAGATGCAACAGATGGTAAATGCTCGAACCCTTCAATTAATAAGCCTTGTGTATCTAAATTTGTAAAACCTAGCGGCCCGTGTATGTACTCAATACCTTCCTTTTTAAACCAGTCTTTAACAGTATTAATAAGTAGTTCGCTAACCTTGTAGTCATTAATAAATTCTATTCTATTAAACCTTCCAAATTTTTTATTTACTTTTTTATTGTAATCATGATTGATAATTGCTCCTATTCTACCAACAATTTTTCCATCATCGTATGCTAAAAAGAATTTTGCGTCACAAAAATCGTATGCAGGATTATTTTTGCTCAATGCTTTTTGTTCATCTGCTTTAATTGGAGGCACCCACAATTTATTATTTTTATATAAATCGAACTGAAAGTTTACGAACTCTTTTATTTTTGATTTTGTGCTTATTTCTTTTATTTCCATTATCAATAAGTTTTACGACAACAATATTAATAAAATTGCACTAAAATATAATCATATTTACAAATATGATTTTTTAATAATTCAAATCCAACTGTTTTAGAAGCTCACGTTAGTAATGTTTTTTTCTTGTAGAAGAATTATTTTTTTTGGATTAGGGTATATTCTGCAACTTTAATTTCTGCTTTTAAATTGTATTTATTGACGTTATATTGAGATATTTTGTTTGCTGTTATTACATTATTTTGTGTTAGAAAGGAACAAAAATAAAATTTATAATAATTCCATTACTATTTTTTAAAATGTTTTTCAATGATTGCAAGTAGGTTGTCTTTATTAATGGGTTTTGAAATATATTCATTGCATCCTGCTTTAATTGATTTTTCATTATCACCTGAAAGAGCAAATGCAGTTTGAGCAATAATTATTACATCTTTGTTGAATTGACGAATTCTACGTGTTGCTTCGTATCCATTTAAGTATGGCATTTGAATATCCATCAGAATTAAATCTAGATCCTGATTGTTTCGGCATATTTCGACAGCCTCTTTACCTGTTCTTGCTACAATAATCTCTTTACAAAAATCTTTTATAATTAAGGAAATTACCATTTCTGATATTTCGTCGTCTTCTGCAATAAGTATTTTCAAATTCTGTATAACATTTGTCTTGGGTTTATGAAGAACAAAGCCTTCAGTCATTATTTTTTTCTCTGAATTAATTGGGTATGGTAGTGTGAAATAAAATGTTGAGCCAACACCTATTTCACTTTCAACCCATATTTTCCCTCCAAGCATTTCTATGTATGCTTTAGAAATAGACAACCCCAATCCCGCTCCTTGTAGAGCCATTTCATCTTTAATATCTGCTTGAATAAAACGTTCGAAGATAGCTTTATGTCTGTTTTTAGGAATACCTATTCCATTGTCTTTAACGTAAAACTCAATGTAATCGCCATTTACAAGATAACCAATTTTTATTTCTCCTTTTTTACTATATTTAATAGCATTTTTTACAAGATTAGTAAGAATAGAAAAAACTTTTTCGCGATCGGTATTAATAATTGCTTTTTCTTCGGGTAATGTATTATTAAACGCAACTTTCATCCCTTTACCTTCAATCTCAGGTTTAAAAAAAGTATAAATATATTCTATTTGCTGGTTTATGTTTGATTTTTTGATATTCAGCTTCATTAGTCCTGATTCAATCTTTGATATATCCATTATATCATTAATGACGTTAAGCATGCGTAAGCCACTTTTTTCAATAATTTTTAAATACTCTATTTGTTTATTAACTGATAGTTTTGGCTCTTTTAACAAATTGGCAAAGCCTAAAATACCATTCATTGGGGTTCTTATTTCATGACTCATATTGGCCAAAAATGCCGATTTAAGTCGATCACTTTCTTCGGCAAGTTCCTTGGCTATTTGCAGTTCATTGGTGCGTTCTCCTACTATTTGTTCGAGGTTTTTGTTAATATCTTTAATATATAATTTTTCGTTGTCAAGTTCAAGGTTTAGAAAAAAGTTGCGACGCGAATAATATTCTATATTGTATGCTGCAAACATACCTATTAAATTTGCGCTGATAAAAATGAAATTAGTATTTATAATTATAATATTGGAGATATCTGCATAAAATATCATTCCTAAATTATAAATAAGTAAAACAATCCAACCTGCAATAGTTGC
>DAOVTE010000075.1 GCA_030627705.1 Bacteroidales bacterium | reverse complement strand
AGATTACTATAATATGGGAAATCCAACATCATTTGCATATCAAACATTATATTTTGAAAGTGATGATAATATTATAGAATCTAGGATTAATTGGGGAGAAGGAATAGTTTTTAGCGATAACTTAATAGACGGAGAAACATATCCTTTAAAACTCTTAATCGCTAAATATGATCTTTACCAAGATACAAACAAAGTGTTTTTTTATTTAAATTCGGTAAGTAAAGATTTTTATTTATACGCAAAATCATACGAACAGCATATGAATGCAAAAGGAAATCCATTTGTAGAGCCTGTACAAGTTTACGAAAATATTACTAACGGATATGGCATCTTCGCAGGTTATAGCTCATATAAAGATTCAATTGTTGTGTTAGGAGAAAAGCTTGGTTGGTAGTAGTTAAACAATAATAAGCTTAAAGGTATATTTTGATTTTTTAATAAGTAAAAATATGATTATTCTTAATAATTAGAGAATCTGAAAGTTGTGAAAAAACATTTACATCAGATTCTCTAATTAGTATATTATCAATGTATATTTTGTTATCAGAGAAGAGTTTACCCGATTCGTTATTCAACTTAAGAACATTATTTTTGTTTGTAATTCTGAAATTAAACTCTACATAGATCCACATAGAATTTATTATCTCTGAATGCAGTGGATTAGTCGTATATACTTTATCATTTTTATTGCTGCTTTTATTAAATTCCATTAGTTTAATAGTGGTAAATGCCTGATTAAAACCGGTATTAAAATACCAGAAACTTAGATTATATTCTTTTTCCAATTCTAATTCATGGCAATCTAATTTTAGTATTAAATTACTGTCAAGTTTATTTTTAGATAACGAACCAGTACCTAACAAAATTGTATCAGTATCTAAATTATCAAAATTGTTATAATAAAAATACGAAGTATCTGATAAAAACCATTTATCAATTTTATAATATGAACCTTTAATATTATTAAATTCATCTACAATAATATCAGAATCATACTCAAAAATTGTATTAAAATCTATTTCGTATAACTCATATTTCTCAGTAGACTTTAATAATTTGCATTTATCTAAAAATATCTGTTCTTGTTTCACAAGTTTCTCTTTTGTGTAAAGTATCAAAAAAGGTTTATCAGATTTAAAATCATTTTTAATATCCTTCTTGTATTGATTTGGAGAGAAAATCTGAGTAATCTTTCGTCCTTCGTCTACAGATGGGCGTGATAAAACAGCATTTAGTGTTGGTAAGCCTGTGTAAGAGGGAATAATTGAGTACAAATAGCCAGACTTATGGGTAAAACTAGGCACATATGGATTTCCATATTTTATAAAAAATGGTAACGTTATAACTGCTTGATATTTCGAAACATCAACATTAGTTAGTTCCTTATAAACACTAGCAATATTTTCTTTTTTAAGCACATTAGGTTTGTGTATAAATTCAGATATTTTATAATGATATGAGCTTCCCTCTAATGTCATTACAAAGGCGGAAAGTAAAACTAACGAGTATCTTAAATATTTATTTTTAATAGATTTATCAATAATAAAGAATGAAAAAACAGTTATTACAAAATAAAATATCCAAGCAAATCTGCCTAAGCCAGTAAACTGTCTTATTGCAGGGATATAATCTAAAAGATACTCTAAATTATATTTAAATGGAATCCCAAACGAATATAACAAAACGAGTATTGAAGCTAAAATATAAATAAAAAAATTGCTTTGCTCAAGTAGATGCTTTAGTTTTAAAAAACGAAAAACAAAGATTACAATTACTATTATGCTAGATATACCTATATAATTCCCAATTACTCCCCACGATAATTCTGGTATAGAGAAATTATATATAGAATAAAATAAAGGTTTAAAGAACGAATTATTTGGGCTAATAACAAAATTAATATCAGAAATGTAATTTGTCACAAATGGCATGTCTATTCTTGAGGCATGATTATCAGAAAATGTAACCACTACATAATATAAAATAACAGGTACAATAATTTGAATTACGAAATATTTTAACATTTTCGTTAAATAATTTACGTTTTTAATATTCTTAGTAAACAAAAACAAAAATACCGATGCTGTAAATAGCAATGTGCTTAACCCTTGATATCCGTGAGTAAAGAACCAAAATAAGGTGTTAATTGCAATTATAATAGACCATAATATTTTACGTTCTTTTTCTAGAAAATTAATTAATAACACCCAGGCCAATGGTGCTGCCCATGCATAAGATAATGCCCAATGTCCGTACTCTAAGAGTAAAATATGCGACGAAAGAACAGTAATAGAGAAAGCACCAAATACTGATGTGAATTCAGATACTTTTAGTTTAATAAATACAAAAAAAAGCACTATAGATGTAAGTACTATTGATAATAATATTTGCGTATTTATTAATCCTACCGAATAATATCCAATGCTAGGGAAAATATATGAAAGTAATTTGTAGAATGTAACTATTGCAGGATGAATATCTGTAAAAAACAAGCTTTCGCCGTAAGGATAAAACACACCATTATATGTAAAAAGAGACTCGTCATACTCTAAATGATATTTAAAATTTGCATAGTTTTTTAAAGCATCGCCAACATAAGAAAACATATAGTCGTTAGGGGATTTTAAAATATCGCCATAAAAGAATATAACAAAACTTAACGACATAATCGTTAAAATAAATAAAGCTATATTTTTGTTATATAATTTCATTGTTTTGCTAGCTGTGTCTTAGTTTTTGTTTAGAATAATGTCACTTATATATTGTAGCTCATTGTATGATTCTATACTTATGTCTTTAATTAAAAAACTGCTCTTAGATTTGTTCCAAAAATAGGTTTTTAATATATATTGTTCTTCAAACGTTTTATTGTTTAAGTCCACTATTTGCTCAATTTCCTGCCATTTCCCTGTATCAATAATTTGATTTTGTAATTTGTACGACTTCCAAAAAATACTTTTGTTATTATGCTCGACACTTATTACTAATAATAATTCAATATTTTTGGTTTCTGTTTTTACAGTAGATAAAATTTTTACTGATTCTAATTTATCGGTATAAATGGAGTCTAATTTAATAAACGAGTTAATAGAACTATATTCGTTATTTGCATTTATAGTATCTACCAAATTATTTTTTAGAGTAAAAGTCTTAGAAAACACTAAATCTTCGTTTTTAGTATATATTTTATTAGAAGCAATAAAAAATAAAATCATAAAAACTATTGCTGATGCAGTAAGTGTAATTATAAACTTGGAATTTACCTCTTTTAACATTTCAGTTTTTTGATACAACAGTTTAAATAGAAATAACAGAAATTAATTCCTTAATACTAAGATTTGATTTCATCTTACCTAGTTTTGCGTAAGAGATTTTACCTGTTTCTTCAGAAACTAGAATTACAACAGCATCAGATACTTCAGAAATACCAATTGCAGCCATATGTCGCATTCCGTACGACGAATGCAAGTTTGCTTTCTCTGTTAATGGTAAAACACATTTAGTAGCGATTATCTTGTTTTCGCCAATTATCATTGCACCATCGTGCATAGGTGAATTCTTAAAAAACACAGATTCTATCATTACTCTAGTAATATTGGCATTAATTATTTCGCCAGTATTTATATAACTTTGTAAATCAGTTTTATTATTTATTACTATAAGAACTCCTGTTTTTGTTTTTGCTAAATTTTTTATTGCATCAGCTATATTTATGACAGATAATTTAGAAATTGTTCTATCTTTTGATGCAAATATATTATCTAATCCAAGTTTACTATTTCTAGAGAGATACCTATTGCCAATATAAAGAAAGAATTTACGTAATTCTTGCTGAAAAACAATAATTAACGCTATAATTCCTACCCCCATAAACTGACCTAAAATAGAACTTAACAATTGCATATTTAAGGCTTTTACTATAAGCCACATAAGATAAACAGAGAAAAATCCAATAAATATTTTAATTGCCACACCACCATTTATTAGTGTGTAAATTTTATACAATAAATAGCCCACTAAGACAATATCTATAATATCTAAAATTCTTATTGAAATAAAATCGAACATCTGTTATTTTTTTATTGATTTATATTTATTATAAATTTCTATTGCCTCATTTGCTTCTTGTACATCGTGAACTCTTATAATATTTGCACCATTCATTAATGCAATTGTATTTACTACATTAGTTCCGTTTAACGATTCGTTTGGTGAAATATCTAGTAATTTATGTATCATAGATTTTCTTGAAACACCAACTAAAATAGGCAAATTAAAAATCTTAAAGTTATCTAACTTTTTTAAAAGAAAATAATTTTGATCTAGCGTTTTACCAAAACCAAATCCTAAATCAATAATTATATCGTGCACGCCAAGCAACTTTAATTCTTCATGTTTTTTTTGAAAATACTCAAAAATATTATCTTCAAGATTTTTATATTTTGTATTCAATTGCATATTTTTTGGGTTTCCAGGCATATGCATTATAATATAAGGTACATTTAATTTTGCAATAGTAGCAAACATATCATTGTCTAATTCCCCTGCTGAAATATCATTAATAATAGATACGCCATACTTGCTTACCGATTCTTCAGCTATTTCTGCTCTAAAAGTATCAACAGAAACAATTAGTTCTGCAAACTCATTCTTTAATAACTCTAATACAGGAAAAAGCCTTGTTTTTTCTTCTTCTACCGAAATAATATCAGCTCCGGGTCTGCTCGAAATTGCGCCAATATCAATAATGTCAACACCTGCATTAATCATATTATTGATATTATTTTTAACATCAAAAATATTGAAATTCTTGCCGCCATCGAAAAAAGAATCAGGAGTAATATTTAAAATACCCATAACTTTAGGTTCGGATAAATCAATTATTTTACCACCACAATTAATTGTTGATTTTTTTTCTATAATTGTATCTATAATTTGTAGTTTTGCTGTGTTCAAAATTATTAAATATTAAAACTAGACCCAAAAGTAATGAAATTTCTCGTAATTGAAGGATTAGATGGAGCAGGAAAATCAACTCAAGTAAAATATATTAAAGAATTTTTAACTAACAGAGGTAAAAACCATAAATATTTGCACTTTCCGAGAATGGAATCGAAATATTTTGGAAAGCAAATTGCTAGGTTTTTAAGAGGCGAATTTGGAAAGCTAGAAGATGTAGATCCATATATAGTTGCTATGATGTATGCAGGCGACAGACATCACTCCAAAAACGAAATACAAGATTGGCTAGATAAAAAAGAAATTGTAATTGTAGACCGTTATGTGTATTCAAATATAGGCTATCAGTGTGCTAAATTAAAAACAGAGGCAGAAAAAGAAGATTTAAAAAACTGGATTTTGTCGTTAGAATACGATCATTATAAAATTCCAAAACCAGATTTAACAATATTTTTAGATGTTCCTCCATCTTTCACAAAACAAAAATTAGAATCTTCTAGATCTGGTAAGGATAGAGATTATCTAGGCAACAATGTTGATATTCACGAAGAAAATATTTCTTTTCAAGCAGATGTAAGAAAAGTATACTTTTCGCTTCAAGACAATAATATAGATTATAAAATAATTGATTGCTCCGATGGAAATGGAAATATGCTTGCACCAGAAAAGATTTTCGAAAAAATTACTGCCGCAATGTGTGAATACGATTTCTTAGTTTAAATAAAAAAATAATATACTAATATAGTAAACTCAAAAAACTATCCATTGTAAAGGTGTTTTGGGTGAGGCTTTTAAAATTAAAATAATGAAAATAGTAAGATTAATATCAAGAATATTTGTAGGATTAATTTTCGCATATTCGGGTTTTGTAAAAGCATTAGATCCTCTTGGCTCTACATATAAATTCACAGATTACTTTAACGCTTTTGGGCTAGAGTTTTTAGTTCCAATATCTTTTGTTCTAGCAATACTTTTGTCAACAGTAGAATTTGTTATTGGTTTGTCGCTAATTGTTGGAGTGTTTAAAAAATTCTCTATTTGGATGGCATTCTTATTTATGTTGTTCTTTACACCACTAACATTAGTTTTAGCAATAAATAATCCAGTTTCCGACTGTGGATGTTTTGGCGATGCACTAATACTTACAAATTGGGAAACCTTTTGGAAGAATATCATAATATTAATCCCAACAATTTTATTATTTCTTAATAGAAAAAAAGAAACTATTAAGAATATGAAAAAAGAATATTCTGCTTTTAGTATGATGATTGTTGTAGTTATTTCATTTTCGCTTTATTGTTACGACAACTTGCCTGTAATGGATTTTAGACCATATAAAGTTGGTACTCATATTCCTAATCAAATGATTATGCCAGAAGATGCTGTCACGGATGAATATGTTTATTACTACACTATGGAAAATTTGGTATCAAAAGATATTAAAGAAATTGATAGTAACGAATATATAGAATCAAATATTTGGGAAGATACAACATGGGTAATTATAGAAACAAGTGAACCGATTTTAGTAAAAGAGGGTTATCATCCACCAATTCACGACTTTATGATATACTCAGATCAAGAAAGCGATATTACAGATTTAGTTCTGGATGACGAAAACTATAATTTCTTATTAGTATCTTATAAGCTGTCTGATGCTGATACATCCAAACAAAATCAAATAAATGAATTTGCAAATTACTGTAAAGATAATGGTTACAACTTTATTTGTTTAACTGCATCAATCTCATCAGAAGTAGACCATTTTATAGAAAATACAAAGGCTCCATACAAATATTATAATACAGACGAAACTACTTTAAAAACTATTATTAGAGCAAATCCAGGCTTGGTTTTATTAAAAAAAGGAACTATATTGGGCAAATGGCACTATAATAGGTTTCCTACTATAGTAGAATTTGAGGAAGATATATTAAAATAATTATAAATATAACGATATGAGAAAAAAGATAGTAGCAGGTAATTGGAAAATGAATACCACTATTACAGAAGGAATTAATCTAGCAAAAGAAATTATGTCTAGTTCAATTAATCTAGATAGCAATGTAAAAGTGCTATTATTTCCACCATTTACACATTTATCAAAAATAATAGAGCTTACTAACAAAAATAATATTTTTACAGGAGCGCAAAATTGTGCCAATAAAGTAAAAGGAGCATTTACAGGCGAAATTTCTCCACTAATGCTTTCTGATATGAATGCAAATTATGTGATTATTGGTCACTCCGAACGACGAGCATATTACAACGAAACTAATGATATCTTACTAGAAAAAATTAAACTTGCATTAGAAAATAATATAACTCCTATTTATTGCATTGGCGAAAATTTGGATCAAAGAGAATCTAATAATCATTTTAATATCGTAAAAGAGCAATTAGAAAAAGGAGTATTTTCCTTAAATAAAAATGACTTTAGTAAAATAATAATTGCTTACGAGCCTGTTTGGGCAATAGGAACAGGCGTTACTGCTAGTCCAGAACAAGCGCAAGAAATTCATGCGTATATCAGAAATTTAATTGTAGAAAGATACAATAATGATATATCTAATAAAACTTCAATATTGTACGGAGGAAGTTGTAATCCAACAAATGCTAAAGAATTGTTTGCAAATAAAGATATAGATGGAGGACTTATAGGTGGAGCTGCTCTTAAAGCTGATGATTTTATTAAAATAATTAATTCTTTTTAGTAACTACGATTTCAGTGTTTTAAGTGTACTTAATACTTTGAAATGATATTTTTTTTTATTTACTTGCATTTTATATAAAAAATAAAATCTTCGAGATATGATTTTAAATTTGTTAAACAAATTCAGTTTATTTATTTTAGTAACACTATCAATGTTTGCATACTCTTGTTTAGGAGGAGATGACAGTATTACTGATGAGGAAATTGAGCAAAATTTAGAAGTAGAGATTGATTCTGCTGCTTCCACAACTTTTCAGTATAATAACATATTGTTTAGTATACCTTCTCCGTACGAGATAGGGTTTCTTGTTAAAAGAATAAATGCAGATTTTAATACTGAAATTCTAAATCCTGTAAATAACGTAGATAAGTATTCTAGTAGCTTTAAAAAAGGAATTAATCTGGGTATATATGGCGCAGATTTAGGGTATCTAAATGTTTATGGACAAATAAAAGATGCCGCTATTTATTTTGGAGCAGTAAGAAAATTATCTCAAGAATTAAATATTTCTAATGCTTTTGAAAAAGAAACTATAGAAACGATAGATAGAAATATGAAATCTAATAATAAAGATTCTATAATATTTGTTATATCCGAATCGTATAGGAAAGCTGATAAATATCTAGAAGATAATAACCGAGAAAATATTGGCGAATTAATTCTCGCAGGGGGATGGTTAGAGAGTCTTTATATTCTTATAGAAATTGAATCTATGCACCATGATGATGAATTAGTTGTGCGTATTGCCGAACAAAAGAATCCGCTTAATAATATTATTAAAATATTATCGCCATACTATAATGAGTCTAATGATTACAAAGAATTAATTGAATCACTCGTAGATTTAGCTTACGATTTTGATTTAATAAACTTAACTTATACATACGAAGATCCAGAAATATTTGCAGATAAAAAATTAACAGTGATAACAAGTAAATCAGATGTTGAAATAACAGATGAACAGTTAAAAACAATTTCAAATAAAGTTAAAAAAATTCGTAATACGCTTATAGATTAAGTTACTTAATAAAGAAAAATATGAAAAAAATATTTTTAATCAGCCTAGTAATAGTATTTAGTTTATTTTCTTTTAGTAAAGCTAATGCACAAGCTAATGAGATAGTAAATCTTTGTACCAAGCATATGATTGCACCTTTTATTTCTGATGGTCAGCAATATAGATCTTTATTAAATGGTGACGAAATAGCAGAATTTCATACTACATTTTATGGAGACAACACATACCGAATAATTGCATGCAGTGGTTTAACAGAAGGTAAACTATTATTTTCTGTATACGATAAAGAACGTAATTTACTATTTACAAACAAAGATTATGATAATTCCCCGTATTGGGATTTAAAATTTACTTCTACAATTAATTGTATAATAGAAGCGGAACTAGATAAAAATAATGTTTCGTCGGGGTTTGCGTTATTAATGATAGGTTTTAAACAAAATTAAACACAATAGGTATTTATACCTTAATTTTAGATGAGCGAGAGTATTTTAAAAGCCTTAATGCAATTGTTTGCAATAATTGCTCCCCCAGATAGTAATGCCGAGGAAAGGCGTTCTGTTGTTGGCTCGTTTCTAAAGCAACAACTTAATCAAGAACTTATAGATGAATATTTAGAAGTTTTTAACGAATACTATGAAATCTTTCAGAAAAAACAATCTGTAAAGAAAAAGCGAGCAAAAAGCATATCTGTTAGTTCAGTTAAGATACTTAAAATTTGTACTCAGATTAATGATGAGCTAACCCAAAAGCAGAAAGTAGTTGTTATTTTACGACTATTAGAATTTATTAAATCTGATTTTGAAGAAATTACAGAACAAGAACTAGAATTCGTTTATACCGTTGCAGATACTTTCTATATAGATACTGAAGAATATAATAGGCTTAAAGCATTTGTGCTTTATGGTTTCGAGGAAATTCCAAACTCAACAAAAATATTATGTATAGATAGTAATATTAGTTTTACTCATAAGAAAGTAAAACATATGCTAATCCCTTCGTTAGAAGGACAAATTAGAGTGTTTTCTGTTTCTAGTGCAAATATGTACTTGTTAAGATACCTTGGGAAAAGTGAATTAACATTAAATGGTATTTTATTAAGGCAAGATAAAGTTTATATTCTAACACATGGTTCTTCGCTTCGAGGTAACAAAATAATGCCAATATACTATAGTGATATCATTAGTCTATATCACTTTGATGAATCTGACTCTAAGATTACATTCGATATTAATAATATTGGATATAAGTTTAAGAATGGGGGAATTGGCTTACATGATATGAGTTTTTCTGAAGAATCTGGAAAGCTTGTAGGAATAATGGGAGCAAGCGGAGCTGGTAAATCTACATTACTAAATGTACTAAATGGCTCTAGCAAACCAACTGAAGGACAAGTATTAATAAATGGCATAGACATTTATGACGATTCTAAAAAAATTGAAGGTTTAATAGGTAATGTCTCGCAAGACGATTTACTTATAGAAGAACTTACGGTTTTTCAAAACCTATATTATAATGCCAAATTATGTTTCGGGGGTTTAACCGAATTCCAAATTCTTAGAAAAGTTCTAAAGACACTTAATAATTTAGGATTATTAGAGAAAAAAGATATGGTTGTAGGTAGCCCTATGAATAAGAAAATTTCTGGGGGCCAACGTAAACGATTAAATATTGCATTAGAATTAATTAGAGAACCTGCAATTTTATTTTTAGATGAACCAACATCTGGCTTGTCTTCTAGAGATTCAGAAAATATCTTAGATTTACTTAAAGAACTAACATTAAAGGGAAAGCTAATTTTTGTAGTTATACATCAACCATCATCGGATATATTTAAAATGTTCGATAATTTAATAATACTAGATACTGGCGGGTTCTTAATTTACAATGGCAATCCTGTTGATTCTATAATGTATTTTAAATCTATTACACATCAAGCAAATTGGAGCGAGAGTGAGTGTAGAGTTTGCGGTAATGTAAATTCAGAACAAGTATTTAATCTTGTAGAATCACATGTGCTAGATGAGTATGGTAATGTTACTCAAACTCGTAGAATTCCACCAAAAGAATGGAATGCTCAATATCTAGAACAAGTAGAAGAAGCAAGTCTTAATAAAAAGAAAAAAATAGATTATAGTAATCACGAACTACCAACAATAAATTTTAGAATACCTACTAAAATTAAACAATTTAGTGTGTTTGTTGTTAGAGATGTTTTGTCAAAACTAGCAAATAAACAATATCTATTTATTAATATATTAGAAGCACCAATACTTGCGTTTTTCTTAGCATACCTAATTAGATATTATGATGTTGATGTACACAATAATATGGGTTATACGTATGGCGATAATAGTAATATTCCAGTATATATTTTTATGGCTGTGATAGTTTCTATTTTTATTGGATTAACTGTTAGTGCCGAAGAAATTATTAAAGACCAATTAATATTAAAACGAGAGAAGTTTCTTAATTTATCGTGGGCAAGTTACCTATTTTCTAAAGTAGCTATTCTTTTAGGAATATCTGCAATTCAGGCCTTATTGTTTGTTTTAGTAGGTAATTCAATTGTAGGAATACAAGGTATGTATTGGCAGTACTGGTTAGTATTATTTTCAGTTTGGAGTATTTCTACAATGTTTGGACTAAATATTTCGAACAGTTTTAAAACAGCAATTACAATTTATATATTAATACCATTTTTAGTAATCCCAAATATTATTTTAAGTGGAATTATAGTAAAATACGATAAATTAAATCCTGAGATATCATCGCCAAGTGGAATTCCAATATATGGCGAAATTATACCATCAAGATGGGCTTACGAGGCATTAGCTGTATATCAATATAAAGAAAATAAATACGAGAAACAATTTTATGTTTACAATAAAGTTGCTAGTATAAGTAATTACAAAAAAGATTATTGGGTAAAAGAACTTTATCAGAAAGCAAATGCTTGTAAAAAGAATTTCTTAAACCTAAACGACTCTACTAAAGAAATATTATTAAATAATTTAGAGCTGCTATTTAACGAAATTAATATAGAAAATAAGTTTAATAAAAAGATTAAATTCGAATTTATCGAAGAGTTAAATATCGAAAGATATAATGTGGAACTAGATAAAAAACTAAAAGATTATTTTAATAATATTACAGCATACTATAAAAAGAAAAGCAATAAAGCAATAAACGAAAAAGATAAAATTATTTCTAAGTATCATAAAACAGATACAGGTAAGAATGATTTTTTAATGCTTAAAAAGAACTACCAAAACGAGAGCTTAAATGATTTGGTTCGTAACGATAACGATATTAATAGAATTGTAGAATACAATAATAGACTGTATCAAAAGTTAGATCCAATTTTTCAAGATCCTAAATCAAGTTTTGTAAAGGCTCATTTTTATGCCCCTACTAAAAACTTATTTGGTAAAAGAATAGATACATTCTGGATGAATATAATCGTTCTTTGGTTGGGGTCTATAGCTTTATTTGTTACTCTTTACTTTAAACTATTTAAACGATTTTTAGACCTTATAGAAAAGCTAAGCTCTAAAGTTTTTAAGTCTGAAGATT
>DAOVTE010000221.1 GCA_030627705.1 Bacteroidales bacterium | reverse complement strand
TTCATGCGAAATTAGATGACCTCTGCTCTTCTTATGATATTTCAAATCAAGGAAATAAGAGTGATAAGCAGGTAGGTGATATAGATAATTTTATTTTTAATACAATTATTAATTCGGAATTATCAATAGATAAATCAAACATTATAGATTTATATCCTAACCCAAATAATGGAATTTTTACTATTAAAATAAAGCGTAACGCTTGTGTGGGTTTTACTATTAACATTGTTAATTCATTGGGACGTACAGTTTATAGTACAATAAGCGAATGCAATATTAAGACTATTGATATAACAGGAAAGCCTTCGGGTATATATTTAATTAATATACTTTTTCAAAATAAAATTTATAGAAAGAAATTTGTTGTTAGATAACAATATGTTAATAACCTAATATTTAAATAAATGAAAACAAAAATAATCATTCTATCAATATTTATAATAATTGCACAAAACAGTTCGCTTTTTGCTAATTCAATAAATAAACAATCTTTGTCTGAAGCAGATTCAACATTAAATATTCATACTTACTATTTAAGCTTAGGTTTTGGCAAAGTATTTAAAAGTTTCTCTAATCAAGAATTTTTGTATTTTGATTATAACTTACCAATAAAAATAAACTATCAATACAACTCAAATATTATTTCTTTAATGTATATGCAAAATAAAGAATTAGGAATATTCTTAGAAAAAGATGAAATTAATATATCTAATGTAGTTGGTATTAATTATGGTAGAACAATATTCTCTTTTAATAAATTAGATATTATTCCATACATAGGAATAAACTGTGACTTTGGTAATTATAGAGATTTATATCATCGTACAGGAACTTTTGGTGGAGGATATTGGACACGCAAAGCATATTTTGCTTATGGAATATATAGCGAATTAAACTTTATGTATAAAATAAATAAATATTTAGCATTTGATATAGCAATATTTACAAATATTAATAAAACAATAAATATTGTTGGATTAAAAACGTCAATAAATATTTGGAAGCTATAAAAATAAAATTTATTCTCAATTTCTTCTAGAAAAAATCTTTAACAAAACGAAGTTCACTTCTTCAGAATTATATATATATATAAAATTCACATATAAATAAAAGTAACTCTTAGATTATTCTTGTGCCAAAATATTATAACAAATATAAATATATTTTGTTGCTCTGGTTTTCGTGTTTTGTTAAAGCAATAATATGTTAAATTACCAAAAAAATTTTTAACAAAATTTTGTTAAGAAATCATTAATCGTACGGTATAACTAAAGACCAAATACATTTAATTCTTTTGACTTTTTTTTAACAATTTGTTCATAGTGTAAGTAACAAAACCAATATCTATAACATATGTGTGCATCACAAATTTTGTTAATAACCATGTTGAAAAGTAGATTTGATTTTTACCACGCAAAATCGTTAAATTGCAGAAACTTTTTCTTTAAGTTCTACAAACACATAGAGCTTTAATTTCTAGGGATTTACAATTTTTTTAAAACAATTTAAATATGCTGACAGAAGAGATGACTATTAACCAAAAGCAGAAAATAGAGATTTACACATTTAAAGAAGCTGTTAAAGCTTCTATTAAATATTTTAACGGAGATGAATTAGCTGCTACAGTTTGGGTTAATAAATATGCGTTAAAAAACTCTGCAGGTGAGATTTTCGAACTTACGCCTACAGACATGCATAAAAGGTTGGCAAAGGAGATTTCTAGAATAGAAAGTAGATATCCGAATTCGCTAAGCGAAGAAAAAGTATTTAATTTATTAGATAAATTTAAATACATTGTTCCGCAGGGTGGCCCAATGACGGGGATAGGGAATGGAAATCAAATAGCATCACTCTCTAATTGTTTTGTAATTGGTCACGAAAAAGAAGCCGATTCTTATGGTGGAATTATGAAAATGGATCAAGAGCAAGTTCAATTAATGAAACGTAGAGGTGGCGTTGGTCATGATTTGTCACACATCAGACCTAAAGGAAGCAATGTATTAAACTCTGCACTTACATCTACAGGAATAGTTCCTTTTATGGAAAGATATTCAAATTCTACACGAGAAGTTGCCCAAGATGGCAGACGAGGAGCATTAATGTTAAGCGTTTCGGTTAAACATCCTGATGCAGAAGATTTTATAGATGCAAAACTAGATGGAACAAAAGTTACTGGAGCAAATATTTCGGTAAAAATAGACGATGAGTTTATGCAAGCTATAAAGGATGGAAGACAATATACTCAAAAATATCCAGTGGAGTCAGAAAATCCAACCTTCAAAGTAGATGTAGATCCAAATAAAATATGGAATAAAATTGTTCATAATGCGTGGAAATCAGCAGAGCCTGGAATACTTTTCTGGGATACTGTAATTAACGAATCTGTTCCAGATAGCTACGCTGATTTGGGTTACAAAACTGTTTCGACAAACCCTTGTGGCGAAATACCATTATGCCCATATGATAGCTGTAGACTTTTGGCCATAAATTTATTAAGTTACGTAGATAATGCATTTACAGCAGAAGCAAAATTTAATTTCGAATTATTTACTGAGCACGTTGGGTATGCACAAAGAATAATGGACGATATTATTGATTTAGAACTAGAAAAAATTGATCAAATAATAAATAAAATTGATGGCGATCCAGAAGATTACGAAGTAAAAAGAACAGAGCGTAAGCTTTGGGAAAATATACGCAAAAAAGCAAAAGAAGGACGTAGAACAGGTGTTGGTATCACAGCCGAAGGTGATATGTTAGCCGCACTTGGATTAACATACGGAAGCGATAATGCAATAGATTTTTCTACCCAAGTACACAAAACTTTAGCACTAGAAGCATACCGCTCATCTGTAAACATGGCTAAAGAAAGAGGTTCTTTTGATATTTACGACTCTGCACGCGAGGCAAACAATCCATTTATAAATAGAATTAAAAATGCCGATGAGGGATTATACAATGATATGACTCGTTATGGTAGAAGAAATATTGCATTATTAACTATTGCACCAACAGGAACAACAAGTTTAATGACGCAAACAACTTCGGGTATAGAGCCAGTATTTATGCCATTTTACAAACGTAGACGTAAGGTAAACCCTAACGATAAAGATGTAAATATTGCTTTCGTAGATAAAGTAGGCGATGCTTGGGAAGAATACAATGTCTTTCACCATAATTTCCTTACTTGGTTAGACATTAACGGATATAACTCCGAAGAAGTTAAATCATATAACGAAGCAGATTTAGACGAAATTTATAAAAAATCTCCTTACTATAAATCAACATCAAACGATGTAAATTGGTTAGATAAAGTTAGAATGCAGGGCCAAATACAGAAATGGGTAGATCACTCAATCTCGGTAACTGTAAATTTACCAAAAGATGTTTCTGAGAAAACTGTTGGCGATGTTTATCTTACAGCCTGGGAACACGGATGTAAAGGTGTAACAGTGTATAGAGATGGCTCTAGAGATGGTGTTTTAATTTCTAAAGATGATAAAGGCTCTAACGGTAACGTAATGCCAGAAGTTAAAAAACGACCAACAGTTTTAGAAGCGGATATAGTTAGGTTTAAAAATAATGAAGAAGATTGGATTGCTTTTGTTGGACTAATGGACGGCAAACCTTACGAAATATTTACAGGTATTAT
>DAOVTE010000090.1 GCA_030627705.1 Bacteroidales bacterium | reverse complement strand
TTTCGTTGCGTTGCTTTTTGTTTATCAATCTTTGTGAGTTGGTCTTTTAAATTAGAAATTTTATCTCTAATAATTCTTCTATCGGTTTCTATTTCTGTTTCTCCTGGACCACGTAAACCTATTCCTCCCTTTTGTCGCTCTAAGTGAGTCCACATTCTTGTTAATCTTGGCAGTAAGTATTGATATTGGGCTAATTCAACTTGAGTTCTTGCATGTGCTGTTTGTGCTCGTTTTGCAAAAATATCAAGAATAAGATTTGTTCTATCAAGAATTTTCTTTTCAAATATTTTTTCAATATTTCTTAACTGAGATGGTGATAGTTCATCATCGAAAATAATCAAATCAATATCATTTTTTACAACATATTTCCTAATTTCTTCGATCTTTCCTGACCCAAGATATGTTTTAGGATTTACACTATCTAGCTTTTGTGTAAACATTTTTACAGGAATTGCACCTGCAGTTTCAGTCAAAAATGCTAGCTCTTCTAGGTATTCTTTAACTTTATTATTGTCTTGTTGTTTGGTTGATACGCCAATAAGTACTGCTCTTTCCTTTTTGGCTTTAGTAGATACACTTTTTTTCATTTATTAGTTTAAGAATCTTCTATTATCTTTTAATAAATCGTAAACTACTCTTTTTAGAACCTTACCAGCTTCTTCTATCATATCTTCGTCGTGAGGAAATGGTGCTGGTATTCTACCCAAATGCTTTTTAGATTCTTTGTCTAATGCACGCATATCACCTAAAGCTGTTCCCGAAATATAATCGAAAAAGTTTTCTGCGGTAACTTCTTTGCTAAGCATAATTTGTTTTGTGCTATTGTTTACATAGTCTACAGAACCATTAATTCTAACAGATTTGTGTTGATGAATCTCTAGTACTTTACATTTTACAATAATATATCTTGGTTTTTTAATATCGTTTCCTAAAGAGTCTTTCATAACATTTCCGTTACCATCTTTTACATACTCGAAACCATCTTGTATTTCTTTAGATTTTTCGTAATGTTTTTCTCTAAGATTATTGCCAGATATATCTATGTTTTTAATGTTTACGATTACGTTATAGTCGTATGTTTGTTGAGTTTTTTTTGTGTCGTATACAACCCATTCTTTACTTAAATTGTTTACTCCTATATTTAATAAATCATCTACAAACCTGCGACTTACTACTATTCTAGATTTATTAATAACTTTTATTAATGCTGTGCTGATACCTTTGTTTCTTGATTCTATAAGTAAATCATCAACATCTTTATAAGTGCTGTAATAATCTTTTACTCTTCTGAAATCATAATACGCTTTTCTTGCTGCTAATTTATCATTTTTGTTTAGCATAACTTTACCATGAACATAAAAGTATTCAGCTGCTTTTTTCTTGGCAGCTAATATTTCTGCATCGTAATCAACTATTTTGAAATTGACTTTCTCGCCAGATTTCATTTTTAATGGTAATACAGATTTGACAAGTATTTGACGATTTTTGAGTGCTACATATAAAGAAAATACATTGTCCCAAACTTCTGGCTTGCCTTCCATTTTTAGAAATTTGATTCTATCGTTATCTCTTTCATAAGCTAAGTTATACGCTCTTTTTAGAACAACAATTTCTTTTTCTTTTGTTGGGTTTTTTCGTAGTTTCTTTACAGATTGTCTAATTGCAGAGTCGTATTGACCTTTTTCTAAATATTTTTTAGATGTTTTACATCCAAACAATAATGCAAAGCTTAAAAATAATATTGGTATATAATATCTCATAATAATTGGGTTTATTATTTCATTCTAAAATTCACAGGAATTTGCATAATAGATTTAACTGTCTTATTATCTTTTTCTCCAGGCTTCCAATTTGGCATAGAATTTATAACTCTAAGTGCTTCTTTATCTAAACAAGGACTAACCTTTTGTTTTAGTTTAGCTTCTACAACTTTTCCTTTTTCGTTGATTACAAATAAAACAATAACGATACCAGAAATCTTCTTTTCTATTGCTAATTTGGGATACTGAACATTAGATGCAATATATTTTGTTAAAGCACCTTCGCCTCCAGGAAACTCAGGAAGTTTGTCTAGAACCTGAGTGTTTTGTTGTGTCTTTTTTACATCTGCTTGAGCTGTAATTGTATTTACTGTAGTAAAAAATATAAATATAATTACAATTGTGTAGAGTTTATTCATATATTTTTATTTAAAAAAAAGGACGATTATATCGTCCTTTAAATATTTCGTTTAATACAAAGTAAAGCTTATAGGGACTTGAAAGGATACTTTAACTGGTTTACCTCTTTGTTTTCCTGGTTTCCAATCTGGCAAAGCTCTAACTACTCTTAAGGCTTCTTTATCTAATGCAGGATCAACTCCACGCATGAGTTTAACATCTGTTACTTTTCCTTTTTTATCTATTACAAATTGAACGTAAACCTTTCCAGTTACATCATTCTCTTTAGCAATTTCAGGATATTTAGTATGCTTTACTAAATATTTCATTAACCCTATTTCTCCACCAGGGAATGTAGGCTTGTCTTCAAGCACATAGAAACCAAAAATTTCTTCTTCTTCAGGTTCTTCGTATACTTCAATTTCAATTTCGGTATCTTGATCGGCCTCAGTGTCCTCAATTTCTAGCTCTTCTTCAATTTCAACATCATCTTCCACAATATTTAATACTTCTATAACTTTTGGTGGTGGTGGTGGTGGTGGTTTAACTTCTTCTTGTCTAGTAATAGGTATTATTTCTTCTTCAATATCCATATCACCTAATACTCCAAGTGTATTTTTAGACTCGCCTGTATCTTTCCATTGGAAAGCAATTAGTATAATTGCTAATACAACAACGTATCCTATTTCAAGAAAAATACCTTTAGATTTTTCTAAATTTGCTTTTGGATTCTTTTTAACTTCCATAATTGTTTGTTTTAAGGGTATAAAAATAATTAAAATACTTATTAATAAAAAATTTATTTATTATTCTATATTAAATTTTATTGGTAAATGAAAGTAAACATTTACTGGTTTTGAGTTTTGAGTGCCAGGTTTCCATCTAGGCATTAGGTTTATTACTCTTATTACTTCGTTTTCTAACTCTCTATCTGAATGTTTTGCAATCTCAATATTCTTTACTTTTCCTGTTTTAGAAACTACAAAACGCACTATTACTTTTCCTCCAATTTCGTTTTCTTTACAATTTATAGGATATTTAATATTTTGTTTAATAAACTTATCTAATTCTTCTTCTCCACCTGGGAATTCGGGTTGTACTTGTATCTCGTATCCAAAGAAAGGTAGTTTGTCTTCAATCTCTATTTCTAATTCTGGTAATTCTATTCCATCTTCTTCAGAAATTTCTGATTCAGGAATTTCCAATTCCTTTTCTATTTCTACATTATCTGGTACAATATTTTTAATTTCAATAATTTTTGGTTTTGGTGGTTCTGGAGGTTTAATTCTAACATTTATCATATCTTTTTCAACCTCGCCCAAATAATTATTATCAAAAGTAAAATGTTCGATAGTATTTACACTTTTGTATTCAAATGCTAAAAGTAAGAATGATAGTGATAATATTACCCCAATCTTAAGAAAAACACTTCTGTTTTTTTCGATGTTTGCTTTGTATGATTTTTTAATTTCCATAATTATTATTTATTATAAGTTTTAAATTAATGGAAGGCAAAAAATCATAATCTAAAATTGTGCCAAAAAAAATAGAGACCCAATTAGAGTCTCTACTTTTTATAAATAATAGCTTGTTAATCACACAATGAATGTTTGTAAAATATGGTTGTGTAAAATTTGATAACGCAAGTTTATTTTTTCTGCATCTCAAAAGTATCCATAAATTTTGTTGTATAATTTCCTTTTATAAAATCCTCGTTACGCATTAATTGTTTATGGAACGGAATTGTTGTGTTTATTCCTTCTATAATGAACTCACTTAAAGCACGCTTCATTTTATTAATAGCTTCTTCTCTAGTTTGAGCAACTGTTATAAGTTTTGCAATCATAGAATCGTAATTAGGTGGTATTTTATATCCTTGGTATATGTGAGTATCTACTCTTACACCATGTCCGCCAGGTTTGTGTAGCGATGTAATTACGCCTGGTGAAGGTCTAAAGTCTTTATAAGGATCTTCAGCATTAATTCTACATTCTATAGCATGCATTTGAGGCTCATGATTTTTTCCTGAAATTTTTATTCCAGCAGCAACTCTTATTTGTTCCCTAACTAAATCATAATTTATTACTTCCTCAGTAATTGGATGCTCTACTTGAATTCGTGTATTCATTTCCATAAAATAAAAATCACGATTCTTATCTACAAGAAACTCAACAGTTCCAACACCTTCGTAATTGATGCAGGTTCCAGCTAAAATAGCTGCTTTACCCATTCTTTTACGTAATTCAGCGGTCATAAATGGAGAAGGAGTTTCCTCAGCAAGTTTTTGGTGACGGCGCTGAATAGAACAGTCTCTTTCAGACAAATGAGCTACATTTCCTTTTGAATCACCAATCATTTGAATTTCGATATGGCGAGGGTTTTCAACAAATTTTTCTAGATATAGACCATCGTTTCCAAAAGCGGCAGCAGATTCTTGTCTTGCAGAATCCCATGCAGGTTCAAATTCTTCGTCTTTCCATACAATACGCATTCCTTTTCCACCACCTCCAGCTGTTGCTTTGAGAATAATTGGGTACTTTATTTTGTTAGCTAGTTTGATACCTTCTTTTACAGATTTTATTAATCCATCTGAACCAGGAATTACAGGTACTCCAGCAGCTTTCATTGTAGACTTTGCTGTTGCTTTATCTCCCATTTGGTCAATCATTTTACCAGAAGGACCAATAAACTTTATATCGTGTTTTGCACAAATTTCTGAGAATTTAGAATTTTCTGATAAAAATCCGTAACCAGGATGAATTGCATCTGAATTTGTAATTTCTGCTACAGATATTATTGATGGTATATCTAAATATGATTTACTACTTTCTGGAGGTCCAATACATACGGCTTCGTCAGCAAATCTAACATGTAAACTCTCTCTATCTGCAGTGGAATACACCGCTACAGTTTTAATACCCATCTCTTTACACGTTCTAATAATACGTAAAGCAATTTCGCCTCTATTTGCAATTAATATTTTTTTAAACATAACTAAATATTTACGTTATTAATTATTTAATAATGAAACTATATATCTTTATTAAAACAAAAAGCCCAATAATTCGTAGAGATTACTGGGTTTTAGTTAATAATTACGATGGGTCAACTAAAAATAATGGTTGATCATATTCTACAGGAGTACTGTCATCAACTAATATTTTTATAACTTTCCCTGAAACTTCTGCTTCTATCTCGTTAAATAATTTCATTGCTTCTAAAATGCAAATAACATCACCTTCTTTAATATCATCACCAACACTAATAAAGTTTGGTTTTTCTGGTGTAGGTCTTCTGTAGAAAGTTCCTACCATTGGGGCCTTTATTGTGATATATTTAGAATCATCTTCTTTTGTTTCTGCTGCAGCAGGTTGTGCTGCAACTGGAACTAATTGTTGTACTACAGGTGTTTGCTGCACTTGTGGAGCTGCCATCATAGGGGCTGCAACTGGGACTTGCACAATTGTTTCTGTTTGTGTTGCTTTTCCTTTTGGCGGAACCTTAATAGAAAGCTTTAAGTCTTTCATTTCAATTTCTACTTCGGTAGCGCCTGATTTTGCAACCGATTTAATAAATTCTTGTAATTCGTTATAATTCATAATTCCAAAATTTAATTTAGTAAATTTTTTATTTATTATATCCCCACTTTATATATATAGATCCCCATGTAAATCCACCACCAAAAGCAGCTAGAATTACATTGTCACCTTTTTTTAATTTATCTTCGTAATCTCCCAAACATAAAGGAATTGTTGCGGAAGTTGTGTTACCGTATTTTTGTATGTTTATCATTACTTGGTCTTTTCTTATTCCCATTCTTTTTGCTGTAGCTTCAATAATTCTATTGTTTGCTTGGTGTGGAACTAGCCAATCTAAACTTTCGGCAGTAATCTTGTGTTTTTTCATCATTTCTACAGAGACATCTGCCATTTTAGAAACTGCCCATTTAAAAACGGTTTGTCCTTCTTGGTAAACAAAATGTTCTCTTGCATCAATAGTTTCATGGCTTGCAGGTTTAACAGAGCCTCCTGCTTTTTGATGTAAATGATGTCTTCCTGCTCCATCAGTACGTAAAATAGAATCTATTATACCTGAGCCTTCTTCAGTTGCTTCTAACAATACAGCTCCTGCTCCATCTCCAAATATTGGAGCTACAGATCTATCTGTATAATCTACAATAGCAGACATTTTATCTGCACCAACTACAATAATTTTTTTGTATTTACCAGATTCGATATATTTAGATCCTAGGTCTAATGCGTATATAAAGCTTGAACATGCAGCATTTACATCATAACTTAAAGCTTCTTTTATTCCAACTTTATCGCAAATTATATTCGCCGTTGCAGGAAATTGCATATCTGGTGTAACCGTTGCACATACCAAAAATTCAATTTCTTCTGGTTTTGTATTAGTTTTTTTAAGCAACTCGTTTACAGCTTTAACTGCCATATCTGAAGTGCCTAAACCTTTTTCTTTTAGTATGTGTCGCTCTTTAATACCAATTCTTGTCATTATCCATTCGTCAGAAGTATCAACCATGGTAGATAATTCATCATTGGTAAGAATATATTCAGGAACATATGTTCCTACACCTGTTATTACTGCTTTTTTAGACATTTTTAAATGCTTGTGTTATTTTTTTTGTTAATTCTGCATTTGCTACTTTCCATGTATGCATTATCATGTTTTTGATAGTTTTTGCATTGGAAGATCCATGACCAATAATTACAGCACCATTAACTCCAAGAATTGGAGTGCCACCATATTGATCGGGATTAAATTTATCGAAATACTCGTCTACTAATTTTCTTTTTTTTATTAAAGAATAAAATGCTTCTCCCTCTTTTAGTACAACATTTCCTGTGAATCCATCGGTTACAAATACATCGGCTTTGTCAGCATCGAATAATTCGTTACCTTCTATATTACCAACAAAATTTACAGTATCGTCATCTTTTAAAAGATCGTAAGTTGCTTTTACTAATAAATTACCTTTTTCTGGTTCTCCACCAATATTAAGTAATGCTACTCTAGGATTTTTAATTCCATATACATGTTCTATGTATAAGCTTCCTAGTTTTGCGTATTGTTGTAAAACATCCGGTCTGCAATCTGGATTTATTCCTACATCAAGTAATATAGAAAAACCTCCACCTACCTGAGGTAATGGGCCTGTAATACAAGGTCTAATTACACCAGGAACTTGCTTTATTGTATACATTGCGCCTACAAGCATTGCTCCGGTGTTTCCTGCACTAGCAAAACCTTTAATTTTTTTCTTTGCAAAATCTTTAAATCCTAATGCAATACTAGAATTTGGTTTTTTTGCAAAGCCTTTTGCTGGATGATCGCTCATCTCAATAACTTCAGTAGAATTTACGATTTCGACTTTAGAAGAATCAAAGTTCTCTTTTTTAAAATATTCTAGAATGAGCTCCTCGTTTCCGTAAAGAACTAGCTTTACATCGGAAGGCAATTCATTTACTGCTAAAATTGAACCAGCAATTGTAACATCAGGAGCGTAATCACCTCCCATTATATCTATACCTATTTTCATAAGCTTTTTTTTTAAAACCAAATATACACAAATACTGATAAAGTGCAAATTACTCTACCAATATTTGTGTATATCTAATATTTGAGTTAATAAAATGATATTAACCAATAACTACTTTACCTTTGTAGTATAGTTTTCCTTCAACCCAGTGAGCACGGTGTCTTTCGTGAGTTTCGCCTGTTGTAGGATCAATTGATAAAGTTGGTAGATCAGCTGTATAGTGAGTTCTACGTTTTTTTGTTCGTTGTGTCGAAATTTTTCTTTTAGGATGCGCCATTTTTAAAATTTTTTAATTTACTCCATCGAGGATCTATCTTTTTTTCCTCAACTTTATGGTAAAATGTTTCTAATTTCTCAATCATTTTGATATTACAAGTGCTTTCTCCATCATTGTTTAATGGATGTACTCTTTTTGCAGGAAGGCCTAGATTAATAAATTCGAATATATATTGAGACAAATAAATTTCGTTATCTTCTTCTGAAATCGAAATAATGTCTTCGCTTAAATCCGCATCTTTAGAAAATTTTCCAAATAACGTATTAGTAATATTAATATACTCTTTGTACTCGTCTAAACACCTATCGCAAGCTAAAGTAATGTAACCTGAAATATTAATTTTAAATGTTAACACAAATGGACTGATTGTTAATTCTACATTAACATCAGCTTCAGATTTGCCAACTTCTAAAAAATCATAATGATCAAAGAACTTTTTATTTATACTAAACTTAAAATTATGAACTCCTTCTTTTAATCCCTTAATAGGAATAATGTAATCTTTAAACTTGTTCAAATTTTATTTGTTGATGAGCGGCAAAATTATAAATTAATATCTTAAATAAAAAACTTATATTATTTATTTTAATATCAAAATAAAAGTGAAGCTACAATTATGTTTGATAACGTACCTTATTATAGAGCTTATATACGCTTTATTGTTCATTGATTTATGATTAAAATTATTTTATTTGTATCTGCTTTCTTAATTTTATTGAAGGATCTAGTTTGTTTTTTCTAAAAGATCATAATACAGATCTTCGGTGTTCTTAACTAAACTTTTGAAACTATACTTTTCTTTAACAGTTTTCCAACCTTCTTTAGATAGTTTTTCTCTATAAGTATTGTCATCTACAAGTTTAAGAAGTTTTTTACTAAAATCTTGCACATTATTTGTGTCAGCAAGTAAACCTGTTTTTTCTGAAACTACAATGTTTTCTACGCCACCAACTCTAGTACTTAATATAGGCTTATTTGCTGCTTGTGCTTCTATTAAACTTACAGGTGTACCTTCGTTTAATGATGTTAAAGTTACAATATCAACGCCCGCATAAACTGTATCTACATCAGTTATCCAAGATGTGAAGTTAATTGTTGCTTTATCGTTGCTAAAAGTATAATCTAAACCTAGTTCTTTAGTTTTGTTTACTATTTTTTCTTTGCTTTCTCCGTCGCCGACAATAAATGCTCTTATTTTTTTATTGGTATTTTCGGTAACATATTTTATTGACTTTAGAAACAATTCGTGATTCTTAATTGGAACTAATCGGCCTACAATTGCGATTGCAATTTCGTTGTCTGTAATGTTATATTTTTCTCTAAATTTAATGCGTTTGCTTTCACCATTTTCTTGAAATCTAGATAAATCAAAGCCTAATGGAATAATAGAAAATTTATCTTTATCTGCAATTTTATACACTTCTGATAATTCGTATTTTTGCTTTTCGCTAATAGCAATGATTTTAGAACTGCGTTTTGCTAGGATTTTCTCTATTGTTTGAAAAAATTTAGATGCATAAACATTAAAATATGAGTGAAATACATGCCCATGAAATGTATGAATAATAACGGGAACACCTGAATTTATCGCTGCTAATCTCCCGAGCATACCAGCTTTTGATGCATGTGTATGTACAATATCTGGTTTGTATTCTTTAATAATTGCTTTTAATTTTCGATATGCTATTAAATCGTATTTAGGATTTATAGATCTACGCATTTCCTTAATAATAATAGGATCTAAACCTAGATTTTTTACTATATACTCTGAACTATCTTCTGATATACAATTTTTTCCACCTACTAATAATGTTTCAAAATCATCAGAAATATATTTTGATAAATATGCAGCATTATAGGTAGGACCACCAATATTAAAACGGTTTATTATACGTAGTATTTTAGGCATTATTTTTTTTTCTGCGACAAATGTACATTTTTTTACTTAAATACTTAATACTATTTATTGTATAAACTGTAATATTACATTAATCATTGTTTTTCTTCCACCAGTATTGAAATACAACTAGTGCCCAGATGTTTGCAGGTGCATCTTCTGGATTCATGGAATGTAATTTATTCAATATTTTTTTAATCTCCAGAAAATTAAAAATCCCTTGTTTTTTAATTAATGTTTCACTTAATAAATCGTTTATTAATAAATCATTTAGTTCTGTTCTTAGCCATTTTAATAGAGGAACTTCAAAGCCTTGTTTAGGCCTTTTGTATAATTCTTTAGGTAAAATATTGCGGTAAGCATCTTGTAAAATTCGTTTTTTTATTTGTGAATTTATTTTGTATTCTGATGGTAAAGAAAAAGCAAAATTAACGAGGTTATGGTCTAAAAACGGAGTTCTTACTTCTAATCCGTTTGCCATAGACATTAAATCTACTTTTGTAAGCATATCGTTTTGTA
>DAOVTE010000085.1 GCA_030627705.1 Bacteroidales bacterium | reverse complement strand
CTGGTTTATTGTTATTTTTGTTTCGCCTGAAGAGTCCCATATTTAAAAAGTTTTTTGTCGAACTCAAAAATATAAAATTCTAAGGGCTTTTTTAAATTACGACTTTCGGATGCTAGTGGCTAATTATAAATGAAGAGTCTTTGATATTTATTGAAGACGCCTCTATTCAGCCAGATGGTGTTCCGCAATGTAAATAAATGTCATTACTCTTTTTTGAATTATTTTGAGAGTATGAATAATTAAAGAAGGAAACTATCAATATTATTATTTTAATTGCATTATTCATTATTATTTAACTTTTATATTTTTAAATAAATATAACGAGAATACTCCGCGGCAATACTTGAATGATTATATTCTTATACCACAAATATATTAATACTTAAGTGTTTTAAGAACTAATGCTTAGGTTTTATTCTTTTTGGATGGGAAAGTGTTAGTTGGCTATTATAAAAAGACAATAAAAAAGGCTGCTATAAATAGCAGCCTATATATTTTATATAAAATTCTTATAAAGAATTTACGTGTTTTGTAACTTTACTTTTTAAGTTAGATGCTTTGTTTTTATGAATAACATTATTTTTTGCTAATTTATCTAACATTGCAATTACTTTTGGATACATATCTTCAGCAGCTTTTTTATCGCTTGTGGTTCTAATATCTTTCAGGGCATTACGCATTGTTTTTGCATAAAATTTATTATGAAGTCTTCTTGCTTCAGATTGTCTGATTCTTTTTAATGCTGACTTATGATTTGCCATTTTTTATTTTTTTTAATATTATTTTTTAATCAATTTCGGGCTGCAAATATAGTTAATTATTAATATCGAACAAAAAAAAATGATTTTTTTATTTTACAGAATTGTTCTAAATCAATAATTTGCACAAAACTACTTAAATTACTGCTTTTTACAACTGCAATAACTTAATTTTATTTACTAATTAAGCTAATAATTGGTTTTCCTGTTGTTCCATTAGGGAAAGGGATATTTAAAATAAGTGATATAGTCGGCGCAATATCTTCTATACCAACATTATTATTATAAATCTGACGCTTTATTTTCCACCCATAAAAATACAAAGGTACGTTTGTATCGTAGCTATAACCAGAATTACTGCTAATTAAGTAAGATTTGTCTTCTATATATCCGGGTAATAAATTAATAATTATATCGCCAGACCGCTTTTGGTTATATGAATTCTGCATCTTCTCTAGCGTTCCGTTTGTGTAGGTTGTAAGTTGTAGCGAACTTGCAGTTACAGCATTTGCTACTGAGCTATATTGAATAATAAAATTTGCAACTTTATTTTGTATTTCTTGCAAATCTATTTTAGAATCTTCAATTAAATTATGATTTAAATATATTTGCTTATCGATATAAGCACTTATCCACTCGCCTTTTCCGTAAATTGCATTTAAATAGCTACGTAGCAATGCAATAGAATAATTATGTTTAAATCTGCCAGATGGTATTTTTTTAGTTTTTAAGTACTCTGGAGAGTCGCTTACGCCGTGGTCTGATGTTAAAAAAATAAGAACGTTTTCTTTTCCTATTTGCTCATCAATAAAAGTTAAGAAGTGCGCTAATTCTTTATCTAACCTAATATATGCATCTTCTAATTCTACAGCTTTTGTTCCAAAAAGTTCACCTATATATTCGTTTGCAGAAAAAGTTACAGATAATAAATCGGTGTTATCGTCTTTCCCTAGTTCTTCGTTAATAATGCTTGCAATTGCAAAATCATGAGTTATTGTATTACCATAAGGCGATTCTCTTAGTATTTTATAATTTATTCTGTTTTTATCGCTCCCGCTGAGTTTCATTAAATTGTAAGGAAAAGTAAATTGATGCTTTATACCTTGCTCAAATTTATTTGAATCGGGTAAACTTTCTGTATATTCTTCTATTGGCAAAAGCGTATTCCATTCTCTATTCATATAAATATCAGGAAATTTTTTATTGTTAAAATTGTTTACCCATTTAGGTAATTCGTTCATATAATACGAACTCGAAATCCATCTTCCTGTTGAATAATCGAACCAATATGCCGCATTTGCCGCATGACCAGAAGATAAAACAGAAGCCTTAGCACTTATCGAGATGCTTATTGTTTTAGATTTTGGTGATGTTAGTTTTAGTTCGTCGCCTAATGTTGATACTAATAAATTCTTTGGTGAATAATTATTGTTAGTAATATCGCTGCCAATGGCTTTGTATTTACTGTCGTCTATACAAAAAACTTTATCCTTTTTTAATCTAATTAACCAATTATCAGAAATAATACCGTGTGTACTTGGATTTGTTCCTGTGTAGATTGTAGAAACCCCTGGTGCTGTTTGTGTAAGTAAATAATTGTAATTTGCATTTTTGAAAGAAGAACCCTCAAAATATAGTCGTTTAAAACCTTTATCTCCAAATTTTTCCCAATACCTGTTTAGAAATTCTGGTTTCATTTGTTCTATAATTATACCAATAATTAACTTAGGTTTTTCGGGCGGAATTCTACTTCCTTTTTGTGCAAATGAACTAATAAAAAGTAGGCTTAAAAATAATGTTACGTATATATGGCGTTTGTTCATTGTGTTTTGCTTTCAAAATTAATGCTGTAAAGTTAATTTTCTATATTTAAAATTTATGTTTATACAAAACAACTTGCAAACGTTTTATTGTTAATTAAAAACTCGTATTCATTAACCTAGCGTATATATTAATATAAGTTAATTTAGTATAAGGCTTAAGTTTTATATGCCTAGTTTTATATATTTGTAGATTCAAAAATAAAAATATATAAAATGAAAAAGATATTATTTAGCTTTATAGCATTCTTTTTATTTCTATCTGCAAGTTATTCACAAGCAGAAGAGCCTATTAATTGGAAGTATTCTGTAAAAGAAGTTTCTGGTAACGAAGTAATTCTTGTTTTTAATGCTACTATTGACGATAAATGGCATTTATATGGATTGAACGATGAATTAAACCCTTTTATTTCTGCGTTTGAAAAATCAGATTCATATTCTTTAAAAGGTAAATTCAGACAACTTGGTCACCCGCACAAAGCGTATGATGACTTAATGGAAGCTACAAGAGAAGAGTTTTCTAAAACTGCAATTTTTGAGCAAACTATTACAATAATATCTACCGAAGATTTTACACTAAAAGGAAACTTAGATTATCAAGCTTGCTTAGATGACGGAATGTGTGTAATGGAAGACCCAAGTTTTGAGTTTTCGGTAAAAGGAGCAAAAGAACTTATTACTGCCAATAAAATAGAAGTAGAAAATAAAGTAGAGGCAGAAAATGTCGTAGTTAATGAGATAAAAGAAATTGACACCCCTGTAGTTGTTGAGAAAGATACCATTGCTGCAGTTGCAGAAAGTTTTAAGCATAATGATGATGTTTCATTAATAGATTATAAGAAAAAGTGGTACGAACCTGTTCTAGATCAGATTGAAGCATTTGGAAGTGACCATTCTATTGTAAATAAATCTATGTGGTTTATTTTTATTGCTGGATTTATTGGTGGATTAATAGCTTTGCTAACACCATGTGTTTGGCCAATGATACCAATGACAGTTAGCTTTTTTATTAAGCAAACTGATAAAGGAAAAGGAAAAAGAGATGCGTTAATTTATGGTTTATCAATTATTGTTATTTATGTTATTTTAGGACTTGGGGTAACCCTAATATTTGGTGCAGATAAGTTAAATGAGTGGTCTACTAGTGCTGCTTTTAACGTATTTTTCTTTGCATTATTAATTGTTTTTGCAGCAGCATTTTTAGGTGCTTTTGAATTACAATTACCATCTAGTTGGATTAATAAAATGGATTCTAAAGTTGATAAAACTAGTGGTTTAATTAGTATCTTCTTTATGGCATTTACATTAGCTCTAGTTTCTTTCTCTTGTACTGGACCAATTATTGGGACATTATTAGTAGAAGCGGTTCAGAATGGACCAATGGCTCCATTAGTAGGAATGGTAGGTTTCTCATTAGCATTAGCAATTCCGTTTACATTATTCGCTATTTTCCCTTCAATGATGAAAGCAATGCCTCAATCTGGAGGTTGGTTAAACTCTGTGAAAGTTGTATTAGGATTTTTAGAAATAGCATTAGCATTAAAATTCTTGTCAAATGCAGACCTTGCTTATTCATGGGGAATACTAGATAGAGAAGTATTTTTAGTTTTATGGATTGTTTTATTTACTACACTAGGATTTTATTTATTAGGTAAACTTAGATTTAGCCACGATAGCCCTGTAGAAAAAGTTGGAGTTGGTAGATTTGGTCTTGCAGTTATTACATTATCATTTGCTTTGTATATGGTTCCAGGATTATGGGGAGCACCTTTAAAAGCTATATCAGCATTTTCTCCACCACAATTTACTCAAGATTTTGATTTGTATGATGGCAACGTTCATGCTAAATTCGATAATTACGACGAGGGAATGGAATATGCACTAGAACACAATAAACCCGTTGTTGTAGATTTTACAGGTTGGGGCTGTGTAAATTGCCGAAATATGGAGGCTTCTGTATGGAGCGACCCAAGAGTTAAAAAATTATTGGAAAAAGACTATGTTCTTATTTCTTTGTATGTAGATGATAGAAAAGAGCTTGCAGAAAAAGATAAATATGTTTCTGAAATTTCTGGCAGAAAAATTGAAACAGTTGGTAAAAAATGGAGCGAGCTACAGTTTAGTAAATTTGGAACTCAATCTCAACCATATTATTTCTTATTAGATAACGAAGGAAATATATTAAATGGTCCAGAAGCATACAATTTAGACGTAGATAATTATATTAAATTTCTACGTACAGGTCTAGATAATTATAAAGAAGAGAAATAAATATTTATTAAATATTATATACTAAAAAATCCGCCTTGAGCGGATTTTTTAGTATTTCAGCTTTTTATAAGCTTCAAATTTTCTTTGAATTTCTTCGTAAATCTCGTATTTGCCAGTATATTTTAGAAACTCGTAAGAAAATTTACAGTATTTTTCGAAAGCTATTAATTCCTTACTCTCAAGCTTAGTGAGTTTTCTAATTCTATCTAAATTATTTTTTTGCAACGAAGAATAATCGGTAATAATAACTAGCTTCTCTTCTTGCTTTTCCTTTTTAGATATGTAGTTTATTTTAATGCCTTTGGGAGCTAATGCTTTAAGAGCTTCTGGCGAATTAAATTTTGTTTTTAAATTATCTCTCAACAAGTCTACGCTATCTTTAGAAAATTCATTGTATACAAACTGATGTTTAAACTCCTTAACTGATATTGGATAAATTATAACTTGATTTATATTGTATACCTGAGGGTTTAATTCTATTATCAATGGGAGATTTATACTATCAGTGTTAATGCTTACAGCTTTTGTAAAATACCCTATAGCAGAAATAATTAAAGAATTGTAATTTGTGTCTGTTGGCATATTAAAAACACCCAGAGCATTACTTATTGTACCATTCTTATTATACGAATTAATGATATTTGCATAAGCAATAACCTTATTATCTTCTGAATTAATAAGTTTACCTATAATACTCTTGCTTTTATCTTGCGAAAAAATATTCAAAGTATTTGTAGTAAGGATAATTAATAAAAATAAGAAGATTCTGCTAACAGATTTCATATTATATTTCTTCTGAATTATAAAAGTATATAATAACCTGTTATAGTTATTGCTTATTAGTTGGTTTTAATAGTTTTTAACTTAAAAAAGAATAAAATTTATTTTATAAAAACTATTGATAATTAGTATTTTTAAATAGCTTTGTTAGTTATATTTGTATGTAAAAATTTTACGTTGGTAATAAAGCTAAAAAATATTATTCTAATTATTATTCTGCTAATTTCTATTAGCTCTAATGGTCAATTTTACAATGGCCTACGAATGAATTTTGGAAAGAATAGGGTGCAGTATAAACAGTTCGAATGGAAATTTTATAGATATGAAAGGTTCGATACATATTTTTATAACGAAGGAAAAGAGTTATCAATGCAAGCAGCAGAAATTGCAAAAGTTGAGATTTCTAGACTAGAAAATTTCTTTGATTACAAAATTGACAAGAGAATAATATTTATAATATACAATAAATTATCAGAGTTCAGGCAAAGTAATATTGGCTTAGTAACAGGTGATTCTCAATATAATATTGGAGGAATAACTAAAGTTTCTGATAATAAAGTGTTTATTTACTTCGATGGAAATCATAATAATTTTAAGAAACAAATAAAAGCTGCAGTTGCAAACGTAATTCTAAACGAGTTAATTTATGGTAGCGATTTTAAAGCAAGATTAGCAAATTCTACTTTAATTGCGTTGCCAGAGTGGTTTATAAGCGGGTTAGTATCCTATGTTTCTGGCGGCTTAAATGTTGAAATAGATGATAAAATAAGAGAAGGAATATTATCAGGAGATTTCGAAAAATTCAATCAATTAACAGGAGAAAATGCTTTGTATGCAGGACATTCTATTTGGAATTATATTGCCAAGAAATATGGAGAATCTGTTATCCCAAACATAGTGTATTTGACCAGAATTAGTAAGAGTGTAGATAGTGGATTTATGTACGTTATTGGCACATCACTAAAATATATGACTTACGAATGGCTAAGTTTTTATGATAATATTTATTACAAAAAAGATCAAAAAAGAGAATTACAAAAGTCAGAAGAATTAATAAAAACTAAGAAAAATAAAAAATATACACAGGCAAAACTCTCTCCAGATGGTAATTACATTGCCTTTTGCGAAAACGAAATGGGGAAATACAAAATTAAGCTTGCTAAAATAGGAGAAAAGCCTCAAAAAATTTATCGTAGAGGAAATAAAATTCAACAAATTACCGATTATACAGTTCCTTTAATTTCTTGGCATCCTACAGGGCAAATACTATCGTTTATTACCGAAGAAAAAGGTAGCATATGGTTAAATATGTATAAGCTAGAAGACCAAACTATAGAAATAAGAGAGATTTTTCATTTTCAAAAAATAATAAGTTTTTCATATAATGATGCAGGAAAAAAGTTTGTAATGGCGGCAGTAAAAAAAGGACAAACAGATATTTTTGTGTATAGTTTACTTGCGAATTCTGCAGAACAAATTACTAATGATTTAGCCGACGATTTGCAGCCTAAATTTTATAATAATTCTAGCGAAATTTTATTCTCATCAAATAGAAATAGTAATTTGCTAGATGACAATAATTTAAACCTAAATAAGATTAGTAGTTTTGATATATATTCTTTTGATTACATAAATAAATCACAAAAATTAAAGCGAATTACAAACACAACTAATGCAAACGAAACACACCCCTTCTTTTATAAAAATAAATATGTTTTTTTAAGCGATAGTAGTGGCGTTGTTAATAGATTTATTGCAGAATACGATAGTATGGTAAACTATGTTGATACAGCAATTCATTATAGATATTTTACCAGAATGAGCCCTCTTACAAATTACAAAACAAGTATTTTAGAGCAATCTGCAAACACACAAAATAGTGTAGAAACTATTTTTAGAGATAAAAAATTTAGAATATATAAAAACGAAAATTCAAACGCTAGTGTTTTTACAAATCTTACATTATCTAGTTTAAAACTAAGCGAACTTAAAAAGCAAAAGGCAAAAACTTTAGAAAAAATAGAATACAAAGAGCAAAAAAACAAGATCGATACAATTAAAATTATCAATACAGCAGTTATAGATACCAATAATATTGATATAAATAATTATGTTTTTAATATCGAAAAGAATAAGACTGCAGGAAATTTGCCACTAAGTAATACTACTACTAACTATAAAAACACAAATATAGAGAAGCTTAAACAACGATATTACTTTACAGCTTTCTATACAAATTATGTAGTAAGTCAAGCAGATTTTGGATTTTTAAATACATCGTATCAAACATACACAGGAAGTGCAGTTTATTATAATCCAGGATTTAATATGCTTTTTAAACTAGGAGCAAATGATTTATTCGAAGATTACAAAATTGTGGGAGGCCTTAGGTTTTCGGGCAATTTACAAAGCAACGAATACCTATTAAGCTTCGAGAATATAAAATCACAATTAGATAAACAATATATTTTTCATAGGCAATCATATACAACCGTCTCTAGTAATAATGTAACCAAATCGCAATCGCACCAAGGGTTATATGTTTTAAAATATCCATTTAGTCAAGTAAGTGCAGTAAAAGCTACCACAAGCCTACGTTACGATAAAGATGTAATGCTTTCTACAGATATTGTAAGCTTAAATGCAACAGATAAATATAAATATTGGTCTGGTTTGAAACTAGAATACATTTTTGATAATACAAGAAACGTAGCCCTAAACATATATAATGGTTCAAGATTTAAAATATTTGGAGAAGCATACCAACAATTAAGTGGCGATTTTTCAGATCTTTTTGTTGTAGGAGCCGATTTTAGACATTACCAAAAGATTTACCGTACGCTGATACTTGCAAGCCGTGTTGCTGGGAGTTCTTCATTTGGAAATAGTAAACTAGTTTATTATTTAGGAGGAACCGACAATTGGATTAATTTATCTAGTAAAGTTCCAACTTTCGACCAATCTATTGCGGTAGACCATAGTCAAAACTATGCATATCAGACTTTAGCTACAAATATGCGTGGATTCTCGCAGAACATACGTAACGGAAATAATTTTGCTGTAATAAACAACGAGCTAAGGCTGCCAGTGGTTAAATTCTTTTCTAATAGACCTATTAATTCTGATTTTGTTGAGAACTTTCAGCTTCTTGTTTTTAGTGATATAGGAACTGCATGGTCTGGAAAATCACCTATGGAAGAAAATAATGCATATAATTTCGAGACAATAGAAGACGGAAATATTACAATTATTATAGATAAACAAGTGCCTCCTATTGTATATGGTTACGGTTTTGGAGTGCGAACCAGACTTCTAGGATATTTTGTGCGAGCAGATTGGGCTTGGGGAGTAGAAGGCGATGTAATACTACCACGAATTTTTTATTTATCGTTAAGTTTAGATTTTTAATATGGATATGACAATAAATCAGATAATTATTATTGCAATAATAGGAGTTTTTGCAGGAGTAGTAAGCGGCTCGCTTGGAGTTGGAGGCGGAGTAATAATAATTCCAGCATTAGTATATTTTTTAGGATTCTCGCAGCATACAGCACAAGGTACAAGTTTAGCTGTGCTGTCGATACCAGTAGCTTTAGTGGCATCAATAAATTATTATAAAAGTGGATTTGTAGATATTAAGGTTGCGCTTATTTTAGTTTTAGCTTTCGTAATTGGAGGTTATGTAAGTTCATTATATGCAGTTAATGTTTCTGGCAAAGTACTAAAACAAATATTTGCCATCTTAATGATTATTATGGGTGTAAAAATGTTGTTTGGGAAGTAATTCCAAATTAAAAAAACTACTAATATAAATCATTTCTATTTCAGAAGATAAAAATTATTTACACAAACCATAGATTTCCATTTTTTTATAATCTTATTAGCTAAAATTTTATATATTTATCGTCGATTTAATTCTATGATATAAATCATAATTAAAAGCTATAATATTGATGGAGGAAAAATATAAATTACTACAAGAAAAACAAGAACAAGCACTAGCCGGTGGTGGTGAAGCAAGAATTGAGAGCCAGCACAAAAAAGGAAAACTTACAGCTAGAGAAAGGTTATCCTTATTGTTAGACGAGGGGTCGTTTCAGGAACTAGGAATGTTTGTAACTCACAGATCAAATTTATTTGGCCTAGAAAAAGAAAAATTTCTTGGCGATGGAGTTGTAACTGGTTACGGAACTGTAAATGGTAGATTAATTTATGTTTTCTCTCAAGATTTTACAATTTTTGGCGGTTCGTTGGCAGAAGCACACGCGCAAAAAATTACCAAAATAATGGATCTAGCTATGAAAAATGGCGCTCCAGTAATTGGTTTAAACGATTCGGGTGGAGCAAGAATACAAGAAGGAGTTGTTTCTCTTGGCGGTTATGCCGATATTTTTTACAGAAATACTTTAGCTTCTGGCGTAATTCCACAATTCTCGGCAATTATGGGACCTTGTGCAGGCGGAGCAGTTTATTCTCCTGCAATTACAGATTTTAATATAATGGTTGAAAAATCGTCGTATATGTTTGTAACAGGACCAAATGTTGTAAAAACAGTAACTCACGAAGAAGTTTCTGCCGAAGAACTTGGTGGAGCAATTACACATTCTACAAAATCGGGAGTTGCACATATTACTGCCAGTAACGAGGTAGAAGCAATAAATCATATCAAGAAACTATTAAGCTATGTTCCTCAGAACTGCGAAGAACTAGCACCAGATTTACCTTACGAGGCAAAAGATGAGATTATTCCTGAGTTAAATAAAGTATTACCATCAGACACAAAGCAACCTTACGATATTAGAGATGTAATTTGTAAAGTTATTGATAAGCAATCGTTTTTTGAAATACATAAAGATTTTGCAGAAAATATTATTGTAGGATTTGCGCGTTTAGCAGGAAAAAGCGTTGGTATAGTCGCAAACCAACCAGCATATTTTGCAGGAGTTTTAGATATAAATTCATCTACAAAAGCTGCTAGATTTGTACGATTTTGCGATGCCTTTAATATTCCTTTATTAGTTCTCGAAGATGTTCCCGGATTCTTACCAGGCACAGAACAAGAATGGAATGCGATTATTACAAACGGAGCAAAATTACTATACGCTTTCTCAGAAGCAACCGTACCTAGAATTACCGTAATTACAAGAAAAGCATATGGTGGAGCTTACGATGTAATGAACTCGAAACATATTGGTGCAGATTTAAATTTTGCTTGGCCAAATGCAGAAATTGCAGTTATGGGTGCAAAAGGAGCGGCAGAAATAATCTTTAGAAAAGAAATCACATCAGCTGATAATCCTGAGCAAATGCTTAAACAAAAAGAAGACGAATATAACGAAATGTTTGCAAACCCATACAGAGCAGCAGCATACGGATATGT
>DAOVTE010000172.1 GCA_030627705.1 Bacteroidales bacterium | reverse complement strand
TATGATATATAAGTTCCCTATCTTCCGTTTAGAACGCTTAAACCCTCTTCTTCTTCAAATATTTGAATAATCTTTTCTCTATCTGCTTTTCTTTTCTCTTCTATTAATTCTATTGCTCGTTCTAATTCTACAGTGTATGGATCGTCGATATCTTTTTTAAGCGAAACAAATTTACTATCGTGTCTAATATATGGACCAAAACGACCTATTGCAGCTACAACTTTTTTATCTTCGTATAAGCCTAAGTCTCTAGGTAATTTAAATAATTCTAGAGCTTCCTCAATAGTTATTGTTTCTATATGTTGATCTTTTAGCAAGCCTGCAAATGTTGGTTTTTCTTCGTCTTCTGATTTGCCAATTTGTGCCATTGGACCAAATCTGCCAATTCTAACTAAAATTGTTTTACCAGAAGCAGGGTCTACACCTAATACTCTTTCGCCATTATTTCTTTCCGCTGTTTCAGTTGTAACCTCAACTTGTTTATGAAAATCATCATAGAAATTCTTAATCATTTTCTTCCATTGTAATTTACCATCTGCAATTTCATCGAACTGTTGCTCTACCTTTGCTGTAAAATTAAAATCTAGAATTTCTTTAAAATTTTCTATTAAAAAATCATTAACCACCATCCCTATATCTGTAGGGAAAAGTTTATTTTTTTCGTACCCAGTATTCTCTGACCTAAGCTCTTCTTTAATAGTAGCCCCTGATAATAAGAATGATATTATTTTACGTTTTATCCCGTCGCGTGCTTCTTTAACTACATAGCCTCGTTTTTGCACTGTAGAAATTGTAGGGGCATAAGTAGATGGTCTACCAATACCAAGCTCCTCTAGTTTACGTACTAAGCTAGCTTCGGTATATCTTGCTGGATGACGAGCAAATTTTTGAACAGCTTCTACATAATTGTTTATTACAATATCGTTTGCATTTACTTGGGGTAATAAACTAGTGTTTTTTTCTTCTTGCTCGTCGTCTGTGGATTCTAAATATACTTTTAAGAAACCATCAAACTTAATAACTTCGCCATTGGCAGAAAAAATTCTTGAATTTGCGTTGTTTGCAATTTTAATACTTGTTTTCTCTGTTTGAGCATCGCTCATTTGTGATGCAATTGTTCTTTTCCATATTAAATCGTACAATCTTTGCTCATCTGATGAACCTTCAACTTTTTGTTTATTTAAATATGTAGGACGAATTGCCTCATGCGCTTCTTGTGCACCTTTAGATTTCGTGCTATATTTTCGAGGATTTGAATATTTTTCTCCGTAATTAGAAATTATTTCTTTTTTTGCTGTGTTAACCGCTAAACTAGATAGGTTCACAGAGTCTGTTCTCATATAAGTTATTTTTCCAGACTCGTATAGTTTCTGAGCAACCATCATTGTTTTAGAGACAGAAAAACCCATTTTTCTACTAGCTTCTTGCTGAAGTGTTGATGTAGTAAACGGTGCTGATGGAGTTTTCTTAGCAGGTTTCTTAATTACATCTGAAATTTTAAATTCAGCTTCTTTTATTTCATTTAAAAATTCTGAAACCTCTTTTTCTGAACTAAGATTTTTTAATAATTCTGCCTTAAATATTTTATTGTCATTTGTATTAAACTCCGCTGAGACTTTATACGAAAAAGATTCCTTAAAATGCAGTATCTCTCTTTCTCTTTCAACAATTATTCTAACTGCAACAGACTGAACTCTACCAGCAGATAGTGAAGGCTTAACCTTTTTCCATAGTACAGGAGATAATTCAAACCCAACTAATCTATCTAAAACTCTACGAGCTTGTTGCGCATCAACTAAGTCTATGTTTATTTCTCTAGGATTTTTTATAGCAGCTGTAATTGCTGTTTTTGTAATCTCATGAAATACTATTCTCTTAGTCTCTTTATTAGATAACTTTAAAGCATCGTATAAATGCCAAGCTATCGCTTCTCCCTCACGATCTTCATCGGCTGCTAGCCATACTGTAGAAGATTCTTTAACTAACTTTTTTAACTCCGCAACTATTTTCTTTTTGTCGGTAGGTACAATATAATCTGGCTCGAAATTATTTTCAACATCAATTCCTAGATTTTTCTTTGCAAGATCCCTAATGTGCCCAAAGCTAGACTTAACAGAAAAATCTTTACCTAAAAACTTCTCTATAGTTTTTGCTTTGGCAGGAGACTCGACAATTACAAGGTTTTTTCCCATAAAAAATTGAACTTATTTTGATTAAAATTTTCGCAAAGTAATAAAAATCAAACGGTAACTGCAAAATTAATTTTTAAATAATAATCATTATATTTGTCGCAAACTCATTAAAAGTAAAAAATAGTAGTTAAATAAATTGATAGACTACTGCAAACTCTTTATTTTTTTAAAATATTGATAAATAGATAGATACACAACAAATGCTGATGAAAAAAGTTAATAAATCAAAATACAAAAAAGTCATTATTCTTCTCTGGATATTTTTTTTAATTCCAATAATTTCTTCTGCTATTCTTTTTAAATTAATTTCTGATGGTAAAATGGGTTTTATGCCTTCTATTGAGGACTTAGCCAATCCCAAAACAAATTTAGCTACTGAAATTTACTCATCTGATAAGGTCTTAATGGGAAAATATTTTAAAGAAAATAGATTGAATATTAATTACAACAACCTTTCCCCAAATCTAGTAAATGCATTAATCGCAACTGAAGACGTAAGGTACTTAGAGCATTCTGGAATAGATTTTTATAGTTTAGGACGAGTTATTTTTAAAACTATAATAGGAAGAAATAAAAACGCAGGTGGAGGAAGTACAATTACCCAGCAGCTAGCAAAAATGCTTTTCACTGGAAAGCCTTCCAGAAGCATTACTGAGAGAGTAAAGCAAAAATTAAAAGAATGGGTTATTGCTGTTAAACTTGAAAAACACTACACAAAAGAAGAAATAATAGCTTTATATTTTAATAAATTTGATTTTCTAAATTTAGCTGTCGGAATCAAAACTGCATCAACCGTTTATTTTAACACAACACCTGATTCGTTAACATTAGAACAAGCTGCAATGCTAGTCGGAATGGCAAAAAACCCATCAAAATATAATCCTTTAAGGTTTCCTGAAAGAACTAAAAACAGAAGAGAAACAGTGCTAGATCAAATGGTAAAGTACAATTATATTGCACCAGAGTTGCGAGATTCTATTAATGAACTTTCTCTTGGTATAAACTTCCAAAAAGTAGATCACAAGCTTGGTAGCGGAACATACTTTAGAGAGTACCTAAGACAACAACTTACCAAAAGAGAGCCTATAAAAGAGAATTATTACAGTTACACACAATATAAAATTGACTCAGTAAAATGGATTGAAGATCCATTATACGGTTGGTGCAATAAAAATAAGAAACCAGATAGCACATCATACAATATTTATAGTGATGGACTAAAAATACACACAACTATAAATTACAAAATGCAGCATTATGCAGAGCTTGCAGTAAGCAATCACTTAAATAAAGATTTGCAAATAGAATTTTTTAAAGAGCACAAAAATAGAAAAAACGCACCATTTGCTTGGGATTTCCCAAAAAAGAAAATAAAAACATCATTAGTGAGTGCAATGAAAAGAACAGATCGATATAGAAGGCTTAAAAAACAAGGGTACTCCCAAGACTCTATAGATGTAGTTTTTAATACACCTGTTGCAATGAAAGTATATACTCCTTATGGCGAAGTAGATTCTATTATGTCGCCTATGGATTCTATAAGATATTACAAACATTTTTTACACTCAGGATTTATGTCTATGGAACCCCAAACTGGCTATGTTAGAGCTTATGTTGGCGGATTAAATTTTAAACATTTTCAGTACGATCATGTAACTTTAGGAAAACGACAAGTTGGTTCAACATTCAAACCATTTTTGTATACATTAGCTATGCAAGAAGGATATTCTCCTTGTCATGAAGTACCGTTAGTTCCGGTTGTAATAGATTTACCTAATGGTGAAACATGGTCACCTAGGAACTCAGATAAATCCGATAAAGAAGGAGAAATGGTTAGCTTACAATGGGGAATAGCTAACTCCAACAATTATATAACAGCTTGGGTTATGAAACAATTTAATCCATTTGCAGTAATTGAAGTTGCAAGAAAAATGGGAATTAAAAGCTCTATGGATCCTGTTCCATCAATTTGTTTAGGAACACCCGATATTTCACTTTACGAGATGGTAGGTGCATTTAGCACATTTGCAAATAAAGGAGTTTATGTACAGCCAATTTTTGTTACACGGATAGAAGATAAAAACGGCAATGTTCTTCAGATATTTAAACCAAAAGTTAACGAAGCAATAAGCGAAAATACTGCTCACTTAATGGTTCACCTGCTTAGGGGAGTTGTTTTACAAGGATCTGGTTCACGATTAAGACGCAAATATGATCTCACAAACGATATTGGAGGTAAAACAGGAACAACTCAAAATCAATCTGATGGGTGGTTTATTGGTATAACTCCAGATTTAGTTTCGGGAACATGGGTAGGTTGCGAAGACAGAGCAGTACATTTCGCAGGAATAAAACTAGGTCAAGGTGCAAATATGGCGTTACCAATATGGGCTATATATATGCAACAAGTTTATGCAGACTCAACATTAGGATATTCTAACAAAACTAAATTCGAAAGACCAGCTGGATTTAATACAAATCTTGATTGTGACGAATATAATGAAAACAATAATGATAACTCAGATTTTAATAACGAAGAATTTAACTTCAATAAATAATATATAATTATGAATAAAATAGTAAATAACGCAAAGGAAGCAATTGCAGGCATTACAAATAATATGACATTAATGCTTGGTGGATTTGGTTTATGCGGAATACCCGAAAACTCAATTACTGCATTAGTAGAAAGTGACGTTACAGGTTTAACTTGTATATCGAACAATGCAGGTGTTGATGATTTTGGACTAGGATTACTTTTGCAAAAGCATCAAATTAAGAAAATGATTTCTTCGTATGTTGGAGAGAATAAAGAATTCGAAAGACAACTCTTAAGCGGCGAATTAGAAGTGGAGTTAAACCCACAAGGAACTTTAGCAGAAAGAATTAGAGCTGGTGGAGCAGGAATCCCTGCATTTTATGTACCTGCAGGTTACGGAACCGAAGTTGCCGAAGGAAAAGAAACAAGAGAATATAACGGTAAAATGCATCTTTTAGAGCATTCGTTAGTTGCAGATTTTGCAATTGTAAAAGCATGGAAAGGCGATGCTTATGGCAATCTAGTTTATAGAGAAACCGCAAATAACTTTAATAATATGATGGCTTCTGCAGGTAAAATCACAATTGCCGAAGTAGAAGAAATTGTACCTGTTGGAACATTAAATCCTAATGAGGTTCATACTCCAGGAATATTCGTACAAAGAGTATTTAAGGGAGAAAATTTAGAGAAACGAATCGAATTTGTAACTGAAAAACAATAGTAGTTGAAAGTGAAAAGTGAAAAGTTTATAAAGTAATTCAAGCTATATAAAACTTTCAACTTTAAAACTTTATAAACTTAAAACTTAAAAAAATGGCTTTAGATAAAAACGGCATAGCAAAAAGAATAGCACAGGAATTACAAGATGGATATTATGTAAATCTTGGTATTGGAATTCCAACACTTGTGGCAAATTATATTCCAGAAGGAGTAGACGTAATATTGCAATCAGAAAATGGTTTATTAGGAATTGGACCTTTCCCAGACAAAGGAAAAGCAGATGCAGATTTAATTAACGCAGGAAAACAAACAGTAACCGCTATTCCTGGTGCTGCATTCTTCGATTCGGCAACTAGTTTTGCAATGATAAGAGGTGGACACGTAGATTTAACTGTACTTGGAGCATTCGAAATTACCGATAAAGGAGATATTTCTTCGTGGAAAATTCCCGGAAAAATGGTTAAAGGAATGGGTGGCGCAATGGATTTAGTAGCATCAGCAAAAAATATTATTGTAGCAACAACCCATACCGATAGAGCGGGTAACTCAAAGTTACTAAAAGAATGTACTTTGCCACTAACTGGCGTACAATGCGTTAAAAAAGTAGTTACTGATTTAGCAGTTATAGACATCACAGAAAATGGTTTTAAACTAATAGAAAGAGCACCTGGCGTTTCTGTAGAAGAAATTGTAGCAAAAACAGAAGGCAGACTTATTGTTGAAGGAGAAATTCCTGAAATGAATATTTAGTTTGTATTCAAAATAATACAAAGAACCCAAAGTTAATTCTTGTTAAGTTTGGGTTTTTTGTTTGTAACTTTAATGTGATTCTGACTTTATAAAGCAAATAAATAATTATTTTGTCGAAAAATATTTTTTTTGAGTAAACTAAAGCAATTAGTCGGACAGACTGCAATTTACGGTATCAGTAGCGTTGTAGGTAG
>DAOVTE010000129.1 GCA_030627705.1 Bacteroidales bacterium | reverse complement strand
TTATCTTGAAAATTTCATTATGGTAATTGTTGTCATTACTAGATTCGTTATTACCTTGTTTAACAATAGAAGATATTAGAAACCTAAAACCCATAACTGGTAAGATAAGTTTTAATTGATCAAGAAAAAACTCCATATCTGAGATGTCTGCTTCATGTAGTGTTGGTAAGGAAGGAGTATTCCCGTTTTCAATTTCTGCTGTTTTTGCTTCTATTGCTAATTGGACTAATCTAGATTCTAAGTATTTAATTTGAGTTTTAGTTAATAAGTCATCTTTACTAATGAAAAAAATTATTTCAACAAAATCTTTATTAGAGTTTTGAAGATGTTGTTTAATTCTTGTTCTTATGTTCTCAGCTTCTCCTATATAAATCTTTTCAACAAATGAACCTGATTCAGAATTACTTTTTAAGCAATAAATACCAGGATTATTAAACTCTTCTCGATCAATAACTTTTGAAATTGTAGCTCTAGGGGTATAAAAAGCTTTGCCAACCCAATTTCCAATTTCAGCTATTCTTGGGCCATATTCAGTCCCATCTATCATATAAATTGATAATTTCTTACCCATAACAATATTTTAATAATCTTTTATATAAATTTATTAAAAACACCTACTTAACCAATTTTTTAAAATCCCTAGCCAAGAAACCATCAGGTTTTTTACTGCTAATCATGTGATATTCAAAATAGTACAGTTTTGCATCCTTTGCGCCTAATATAGCATTGTAGCATCTTGCTTTTTTCTTTGTTCCTTCTGGGCCAACCTTGTGTAGAAAAACAATATCGTCGTTCTCGTCTTTAATTGCTTTACTAATTTCGTCTCTACTTACAATTTTAAATTTGTGTGGATATATTTTCTTAATCTTACTTTCTGTATTTACGTTTGGTCCAAGTTCGTTTCTCAATAAATAAAGAGTTTTATCTTTTACAGATTTTATATTTTTATTGTAATGAAAAATAACTGTTGTAGATGTAATCTTAGGATTTTCAGAAGTAAATAAAATATGATTTTGAGTAAAGTTTACAAGTGTATTTAATTTGTAAACATAAGTTTCTTCGTCTACACCATAATAGGAGATAGGTACAGTACTTAATTGTGGCATGTCTGTAGTAGATTTATATTCACCGCCAAGCGAAAGACATAAAAATTCATATCTAGCTTGAGTTTTATCTTTATCGAAATAAACTTTGTCTATTGTTAAAAACGAAAACTCTGCATTAGTTCTTTTTTCTTCGAACTCTTGTGGTGTAATAAAATCGAATTCAGTTAATTTCCAGCTTTTTGTAACTGCTTGCTTAATTTCCATATTGTATTCCGCAAACGGACTTTGATCTAGAACAACTAGGGTTTTAGTTTTAAAGAACGTTTTAATTTGTTCTTGTGTTGCAACATTTTTTTGTGCAAATACCGAAATTGAGAAAAGAAATAAAATTGCTAGTGCTATGTTTTTCATTTTTTCAGGTTTTTTTAATATTAGTTAATTTTTAGGTAAATAGATAGGATTGTTATCGTTGTATCGACGCAAATAAATAAAAGCCATTTGCTTTTTTCTTCGTTTTTTAAGTGCTGTAAATTCTTTATAAAGTGTAATATCGCTAGTAAGCAAGGTTTCTACATTTTGCCAAGTAAAATCATAAACTATTTCTTTCTTAAAGTCTAATATATATTGTCTGAGCTCGGTTGTTGTTCTATTGTTATACGATGTGTTTGAATAACGTCCGTTATAAAAGGGATCGTTTAAGGTATTATGTGATATGGTTTCGTTAGCTACAAAATGACAAGCAGAACCAAAAATAGGAATTAGATTATAATCATCTTTCCAATTAATATATACTTTGTTGTTTTTGCAATATCCCCAAACTTTATCAGATTTAATCTCCATTTCTATACCGTTTAAATCGAAATATCTGATATTTTTTTCACTAGTAACTATCTTATAAAAATCTATATCATTTATAGAAACATTAGTAATTATTCTCGATGTAGATATTGGATTATTGTTCTTAACTTGGCTTATATTGATGTAAATACCACTGTTAAATTCATATTCTGTATTGTAAATTTCATATTTACTTGAGTCTATTTGACCAATAGATAAATTACTAATTAGTACTATTGTAATAAATAATAAAATGTGTAAGTATAATTTTCTAATCATATTCAGAATAAATTTAAGAAATGTAAATTTAATAATATTATTAAGATTTTTTCGTTTTATTTTGGTATCAACATAGTTTTGTTGAAAAATATTATCATAACAAAAAAAACAAATGTAAATACTACATACTTTTAGACTCTAAATTAACGAACAATAAAATTATAAACATATGAAAAGTGTTTTATTACAACTTACAGTAGGTGCAGATACAACTGCTGTTGTTGATCAAGCTGCAGGAAATGTCGAAGAATTATCCTTATCTTTTTTAGATATGGCGGTAAAAGGTGGTTGGATAATGATTCCGATTTTAATTTTATCAATTCTTGCAGTATATATATTTGTAGAAAGATTTATTACTATACAAAAAGTTGCTAAAGCAGATAACTCATTTATTAATAAAGTTAAAGAGTATATTGTAGATGGAAATATTAGCGAGGCAAAAGCTGTTTGTTATACAATAAATACACCTGCATCTAGAATGATAGAAAAGGGTATTGCTAGAATTGGAAAACCTCTTAGCGATGTAATCGCAGCTATAGAAAACGTTGGAAAACTAGAGATTTCTAAACTAGAAAAGGGATTACCTACATTAGCAACAGTTTCTGGAGCAGCTCCAATGATTGGTTTCTTAGGAACAGTAATGGGAATGATTAGAGCATTTTACGATATGGCAACTGTAGAGGGCGGAAATATAAACGTTTCGGTACTTTCTAACGGTATTTATACAGCAATGGTAACCACTGTAGCAGGACTAATAGTTGGGATTGTAGCTTATTTGGCATATAATATTTTAGTTGCAAAAGTAGAAAAAGTAATATTTATGCTTGAAGTAAATACTACTGAATTTATGGATATGCTTAACGAACCAGCAAATTAAATTAATATGGCTTTAAAATCTAGAAATAAAGTAAGCGCAGAATTTAATATGTCGTCTATGACGGATATTGTGTTCTTATTGTTGATATTTTTTATGGTAACATCAACATTAATTTCGCCAAATGCATTAGATTTATTATTACCTCAAAGTTCTAGTCAGTCTGCTGAAACACCAATTACAAGTGTTTCTATAACTAAAGATTTAACTTTTGCCGTAGAACGAGATATTGTTGATTTTGAAAACTTGGAACAAATTTTGAGACAAAAACTTTCTGGCGAAGAAGAACCTACAATATCGTTGCACGCAGCTAAAGAAGTACCAATAGAGTACGTAGTAGATGTAATGAATATTGCAAAAGATAATAGATATAGGGTAATACTGGCAACAAGTTCGAAATAAATTATATATGAATTTAAAGGAACATAAAAACGGAATTATAGGCACAATAATATTTCATACAATATTATTATTTATATTCTTGTTTATGGGTTTTATTGCTCCAGAGCCAACTTTTCCTGAACCTGAAGGTATATTAATTAATTTCGGTACAGATGATTTTGGATCAGGAGAAATTGAACCAGAAAATAATGTTGCTGAACCAATTCCTGTAGTTACAAATCCTGTAAATAATGTTCAAGAAAATATAACTCAAGATTTTCAAGAATCTGCAATTATTAATCAGAAAGAGGAAAAAGTAGAAGAAACAATCGAAGAGCCAGAAGAAGAGATTATAGAAACAGAGCCTGTAGAGATTGTGAATAATAATGCACTTTTCCCAGGTAATAAAAATAATAATTCTACCAGCGAAGGCGAAACACAAGGTGAAGGTAATCAAGGAGATTTAGATGGTACGCCAGACTCTAATAATTATACAGGAGGCGGAAAAGGAAACAATGAAATTGGATATAGCTTAGGCGGAAGAGTTCCCGAAGGCAAGTTTCCTGTACCAGCATACCCTTCTGGAAATATTTCGGGTAAAGTAGTTGTAAATATTAAAGTTGACAAATACGGTAAAGTAATTTCTGTAGAAAAAGGTAAAGGTTGTACAACTACTGATCAGCGTTTAATAAATGCTGCAATAAAAGCAGCGTGGAAAGCAAAATTTAATAAAGATTTTAATTCAATAGCTCAAACAGGGACTATTACTTATAATTTTACGCTTCAATAATATCAATTTTCTCATAAGCGTTTTTTACGAAAGAGAAACCAACTGGTTTCTCTTTTTTAATTTAATTTAATAATACCCATAAACCGTTTAAAAAAAATAAATGTAACTTTGTAAGGGTTAAACTTAACTATAAAATAATTACAAAAAAAACTTATTCTATACAAATGCACTTAGTTCGTATTTGTGTCACATGCAGAAGTGTAAACAATAAGTAATCAAGCATTTAAGATTGCTATAATAAGTCTGTGTTTATGTTTTAAAGATGATAAAAATCATAAATATATATGAAAAAAAGTTAGATATTTGTTTAAATAATTTCATTGTATGGATAGCAATAAACACATTTCAAAATATAATACTTACATAGGCATAATGATATTTGCCTTTTTGTGGGTTATTATAGGCGATTTGGTTGCTATGCATATTAGAGTAATAAGCGATAATAATCTTAATAATTCGCATATTCCGTATGCAAAAGTTCAGAAAGTAGATAAAAAATGTTTTAAGTTTAATAAAAAACAAAAAGACACACTATCTGACGATGATTCTAATAGTTTTATTCTAGTTGATAATTACAAAAAAACATTAAAAAACAACAATATATCTAATTTTCGAGTAGCAGAGAATGATATTAATAACTTCATATTATCAAACAATTTACTTAGAGGCCCTCCCTTAGTTTAAGTTTACAAATGCACACTTATTAAATTCAATTATTTTGCAGTATTACTTTCTATTAATTTATTTTTATTAATAGATTATGATGTGGCTGGCTAAGTCGAGATATCAGGGCTAATAAATGAGGGATTTATCCAAAGAACTAAAACGACAAAGTAAACAGATAAGGTTTGCTTTTAGAAGCCTATACAAGTGCATTTTACAATAATCAATTATCATTTTTTTAATAATATTCATAAGTAGAAATAATCTATTTTGGATATGTAAAATAGTATAAGATGAAATATATTCTAATTATTTTGTTGAGCATTTTATCATATTTAGTAAAATCTCAGAATTCAATAATTACAGTTATTGATAACGAAACATCGCAAGCTTTACAGTATGTAAATATCTGTTTTCAGGATATTGTAACTGGTGAAAAAGGTTACGATATAACCAATAATAATGGCAACGTAAAAAATACGCTTAAAAACAAGTCTGTTATAGTTGTTTCGTTCATTGGTTATAAATCTATTGTTGATACTGTTTGTAAAAGCGAATCTAAGACTTACAAATTAGAGAATGACGCTTTTAATCTCGATCAAGTAGTAATTACATCTACAAGAACAGAAAAATCTCTAAAAGATGCACCTGTAATTACGCAAGTTATTACCGCAAAAAATATTGAAAATAGAGGGCTTACAAACGTAAAAGATGTTTTAGAAGAAGACATTCCTGGTCTTGAATTTCAGCGTGGAGGTTATGGTGCAGACATTAAAATGCAAGGTTTAGAAGCCAAGAATATACTTATTCTTATCGATGGCGAGAGGTTAGCAGGCGAGAGCGGTTATAATGTAGATTATTCTAGATTAAATACCGAAAATGTAGAGCGTATAGAAATTGTAAAAGGTGCTGCTTCTGCGCTGTATGGCTCACAAGCAATGGGTGGTGTTATAAATATTATTACAAAACAACCTAAGCATAAAATAGAGATTTCTATAGGCTCAAAAGTATCGGAGTATAACGAAATTAATTACGACAATATAGCTTTAGACGATTATAGTTACAAATACAAAAGTAATTTGGATAAGCCAAATTATAATTACAATGCATCGGTTGGTTTTAATTTAAACAAGATAAAAGCTAGAACCGATTTCATAAAAAAGAGTGCAGATGCATATCAATTATTCGATAAATACGGAATTACAAAAGAATATTTAAATATTGATACCGTCGTTTATAATTCGCTAAATCCGTTCCCTACAGGTGTAGATGGTTACGAAGATTACGCAATAAATCAGAAAATAAATTACAAATTAAACGATAGGCTTCAGTTTAATCTTAAAGGATCGTATTACAATCATAATCAGTACGATTTTGTTCCAGATAACGTTTATCAGAACTTTATAGATTACACTTTTGGAGGAAATATTGCTTATAAAAGAGATAGATACAGCATTGTAGCTTCGTATAATTCAGATATTTATCAGAAATTCGATTATTTCGAAAAGCTAGACGAAAAAGCAATAAATTACTCAAACACATTTATAAATCCAAAGTTGATTTCCGTTTTTAATCTTGGCAAAAAACAAGAGATTACAGCAGGAACAGAATATTTTTCGGAGAAATTACTTAGTGATAAATTTATAGATGGAGAAATTACCGAACGAGAAACAGAAACTTCAATTCTATTTATTCAAGATGATGTAAGGCTGACAAAAAACTTAAACCTAATTGCAGGTGGTAGGTTTGATATTCATTCTGCATTTGGAACACATTTTTCTCCCAAATTATCATTAATGCACAAATGGAAAAAGTTTACATTAAGAGGTAATTATTCCAATGGTTTTAGATCGCCAGCACTAAAAGAGTTGTATATAGAATGGCCAATTGCGTGGTTTGTAATTAAAGGAGATCCAAATCTTAAACCGGAGACAAACAATTATTTATCGGCATCGGCAGAATACACACATTCATTTATTAACACATCTGTAAATGTTTACAAAAACTGGCTAAAAAATAAAATTGATGGAGTATGGCAAGATAACCAAACTGTGTACAGGTATGTAAATGTTAGCGAATCGGAGCTATTGGGGTTCGAAGTACTTACAAAAGTAAAGTTTCTAAAGCGCTTCTTATTTAGCGGTGCATACAGCTATTTATATGATAAACGACCACAAGGCGAATTGGTTTCGTCGGCAAGTCCGCACTCTGGAAATATTAAGCTTTCGTATAATTACAGAAAGAATAAGTACGATTTAAACATCAATTTATCAACAAATTTTATAGGCGAAAAAAACTATGAAGTAAGTGATATGATTGAATATAGAGGAGAAACCATAGAAGCTGTTTATCCTGTACATTTCGATGGATATACAATTCTTAAATTAGCTGTAAATCAGAGATTTGTAAACGGAATAAATATAACATTAGGAGTAGATAATATTCTTAATTACACAGCAGATATTGTAAGTTTTAATACATCAACAAGTCCAGGAAGAAAGGCATTTGTAAGCTTAAAGCTAGATGTACATAAACTTTATAAACAAAAAAGTAAATAATCAAAAACACACATAAATAATAATCATTAAAACAATTTAAATTATGAAAAATTCAATTAAATTATTAAGCTTAGTATTATTAAGTTCAAGTTTAATTTTCTCTTCTTGCGAAAAAGAAGAAGAGGTAGAAGAGCCTGTAGTAACAATTAATACAGGCACAGTTAGTTTAACAAAACAAAATAATGTTACCCCAGATGTTTGGGTATATTATTCGTTTACAACAATGGCAGAACTTAGCGGTATAGATAGTTCAAATTTTGCTACATCAACAGATTGGGATATTGCTTTTCACTCACGTCATGTAAGATTAAACGGTGGACAATCGGGTGCAGGAATGGGAGAATCGTACGATGCAGGAATTGTAGACTTCGACGGTTTAACAGATGCTAACGAAACAACTTTTGTAAAAGATAGCACAATTCAGATTTATGCAGGAATGGGCGATTTTGGTCCAATTTACATTACATCGCCAGCAAGTACAGTTTTCGAAAATGCTTTTGATTACGACGAGAATACTCATCCACCAACATATTCGGCATCTAACCACGTATATGTATTTAAAACACAAGCCGGTAAATATGCAAAAATTCAATTGCTAGATTATTATAACGAAACAGGCGATTCAGGATATATTACTTTTAAATATTCGTATCAAACAGACGGAACAAGCAAGTTTTAATTGCATAGCTTTAGCCAATTAACTCAAGTTTTTACGCTAATTACATCCCCAATATTGCCTTTATGGTGATTTGGGGATTTTTTATTTAAACTCCTTTTCCATTTTTCTGTAAATATCCAAAACAGAATAAACGTTGTTGTTTTCGTTTTTTATATTTAAGTAGGAGAGAAGCGTAATTGCAGAATCCAGAACAGAAGTTCTAGCATAAAATTCCTCGTGCGAGAAGTTTAAAAACTTAAGTATCCTAAAAGCCGAAAACCAAGTGTAAAAGGCATTTAAGAATGTTTTTTTATTTGTAGAATTCTTGTTTAAGCCAGTTAGTACCTCAAAAAAATTATTTGATATTAAAAAGCCCTTTACAAAAATAGGTAATTTATTTATTAGCAATAAATACTCGTAATTTGTTATTCTAAAAAACTGGTTGTCTACTTTAAACAACTCGCCTAAATCTATAAACGATT
>DAOVTE010000211.1 GCA_030627705.1 Bacteroidales bacterium | reverse complement strand
GTTTTGTAGCATATTTGTATCTGTTTTGTTGATACCTATAAGATACAGTAAAATCAAGCATCTTGCAAGATTTGTATGCTACATTTTTTGATTATTTACACTCTGTAAATATTGATTTTATGAGGTGCGAAACTTTAGTTAGATATTGAATTAATACAACGAAAGAAAAGTATTGCTACAACACGATCGTTTGATAAAAAATATACTGAGCTTGCAGATTTAAAAGAGCGTGTATCAACTTTTGCTTTTTCTTGTGCAGAGAAATTAAGAAAACAAAAAACACATTGCAATTCATTAATGGTATTTATTCACACTAGCGGTTTTAAAGATAGCGAACCACAATATTACAAAAGCATTGTTGTAAAATTACCATATTCTACACATTCGAGCATAGACTTGGTTAAGTTTGCAAATCAAGGTTTAGAGCTTATCTTTAAAAAAGGCTTTAAATATAAAAAAGCAGGCGTTATAGTTAATGACCTTACACCAGAAAACCCAGAACAACTAAATTTGTTTGAAACAAAAAATATTGCTCATAAGGCACTTATGAAAACAATGGATAGAATTAATAGTTCTTATGGTCGTCATATTATTAAGCTTGGCTCGCAAGACACAAAAAAAACTTGGAAGATGAAACAGGAAAATTTATCGCAGCGATACTCTACTAATTTGAATGAAATAATTGATATTGTAGTTTAAAATAACAAATAAGTTTATTGAAAAATGTTTGCTAAAATGTTTATGAATCGTAAAATAAATAAGCCTTCCGAAAACTCGAAAGGCTTATTAATACTTGGGTGGAAGATGGGATTTGAACCCACGACCTCCTGAACCACAATCAGGCGTTCTAACCAACTGAACTACAACCACCATTTTTAATAGCAGGCAAAGGTAAAATTAAAATTTAATTATTTAAAGTTTTATTTTAATTTTTTTATAAAACAATAAAAAATAGATTGCTTAAATTAAGCAACCTATTCATTATTTAATTACCTCTTCTAAATTCCACAAAATCTCTTTGCGCTTTTAGTAAATTAACAGAGTGCAACAAAAGGTTTTTTGTTTCGTGTAAGAAACTCAAATACAACATACTATTTCTTGTACCTAGAGTTTCATTTTTAACTCGTCTAATTTGATTTTTTCTATAACTTTTTGTTTCTCTCATTAATTCTTGTTGCATTTCAATCATTTTAGAAACATCCTCGTACCTGTGATTCTCTATAACATCAATCATTGCATTAAAGAACTTAATAAATCCAACTTTTACGTGTTCTAGTTCTGCAACTTGAACTTCTATTAACTGCGGATGATTATTGCTTACGTATTCGTAACCAGGTTTTGCCATATAGTTTAGACAATGTGCTGTTTCTCTTAAGAAATCTAATACTTGAACGTAATAATGCGAACTATCTACAGGGTCGTTTTGTAGTTTATTTATTGTTTTGTAAACATTATCTTTTAAATACTTTGTTCGTTCGTTTAAAGCTGCAACACCCTTAATTACTTCTTTAAGTTGCTTTCTATCTTCGTTAGTTAAATCAACAATATACTTAGAATACAGAGATCTAATGGAAGTTAAACTATCAGTAACGTTATATGTACATTTATCAACAATATTACTATCGAGTACCTCTTCTTCTTTTTTATCTTCTTTTTCTTTTTCTTTTTTCTTAGATGCTTTATGTGATGTGTATATTAGAAATAATGCAATAATTAATAACACTCCTATTGCAGCAGCACCACCAAAGTATAATACAATCGCAACAACGAACGCCACTGTAAATGCCGACAATGCGGTTAAAAACCATCCTCCAATTACTGATATCACACCCGTTATTCTATAAACAGCACTATCTCTTCCCCAAGCTCTATCAGATAAGGAAGTACCCATTGCCACCATAAATGTAACGTATGTTGTAGAAAGTGGCAATTTAAAAGATGTACCTATAGATATTAAGATACTTGCAACTACTAGATTTACCGATGCTCTAATCATATCAAAAGCTGGCAAATCATTTTCTGCTACATTTTTGGGTTTTTTTGGTATTTCGAATTGTTTTTGCACAAATATATTTAACCTAGCAGGAGTAATTTTTTCTATTTTCTTAAATGCTCTAGAATTAGACCTTACAATTCCTCTAGCAATTGCCGATGAACCGAATCTCTCTTCGCCTTCGTCTTGTCTACTTAAATCTAAAGATGTTTTAATTACAGCTTTTGCTTTTTTAGAGAACCATAAAGTAAGTGTCATTATTAAACCTGCAAGCAATAACATATAGGTTTCTGTTTGAACTTTTCCTGCTATAGCTCCCATTGATAATCCTTCTGGACTTGCTCCTGATGCTATCCACACTTTAAACGATTCGTATCCAGCTAATGGAACTCCTATAAAATTTACTAAATCGTTTCCTGCAAATGCCATTGCTAATGCAAATGTTCCTACAAATACAATAATTTTTAAAATATTTATTTTAACCAATAAGTTAAGTAGATACAATAAAACTGTCCAAGCAATAAAGCTTACAGCTAATATAAACATTGTATTATCGCTTATCCAATCTTTTGTGTCACCACTCATGAACGATGCACCTTTAGAACCTTTTATAAGAATGAAAAATGTGATTGCAGAAATTGCTAAACCACCCCATATTGCACCATAATATTTCATTCTTTTTTTGTATCTAAAACTAAATAATAATCTAGATATATATTGCACAATCGCACCAACAGAGAAAGCCACTACAACAGAAAGTAGTATGCCAAAAATAATAAGCATTGCCTTTCCTGTATTTATATAATCTACAAGTTCTGCTATTTTTTCGCCTCCTCCTTCTAAGGTAATAACTTGATCACCTGCCATTAATTTTATTGTTGATACCGCAACCGCTGCGCCCAATAATTCGAACACAATTGAAACCGTTGTTGATGTTGGCAATCCTAATGTATTAAATGTATCTAACAGAATAATATCTGTCATCATTACAGCTAAAAATATTACCATTATCTCTGCAAAGAAAAAATGCTGAGGATTAAAAATACCTTTTCTTGCAACTTCCATCATACCGTTAGAGAATGTAGCTCCTACAATAATTCCTAAAGTAGCAATTATCATAATAACTTTTACTGGAGCAGCTTTTGCTCCAATTGCAGAATTTAAAAAATTTACAGCATCGTTACTTACTCCTACAATTAAATCTGAGATTGCTAAGATGAACAAAAGTGCTACAATTAATATGTAATAATTTTCCATAATATTTAATATAAATTTTATACAATTTTAAGTAAAAAATTAATTAGATATTTTATTTCAATATTAACTTAATGTTAACTTTTTTTTAACTTATGCTTTAATAAAAATTACTCCCTTATAATAGTAAATTGTCCATCAACATTAATTTTAATAACACTTGAAGGTTTATTTATTACATTACTATTTTGGTTAAAATCTACAATGTAATCAACCTGTGATTTTATTTCGTCAGTAATTTCGCTAAATATTAGGGGAGTATCTTTACCAGAAATATTTGCAGATGTAGACACAATAGGCTTACGATACCTATCTAAAAGTCTCTGAGAAAATTCTTCGTTAGTAATTCTTATTCCTATAGATTTATCGCTATTTATTAAATTTTTTGCTAAATTTTTTGCGTTAGGATATATTATGGTTAGAGGTTTTGTAGTAAATTCAACTAAATCCCAAGCAGGTTCTGGAACTTCTGTTACATATCTAGAAATAAAATTTATATTGCTTAACAAAACAAGCATACTTTTTGTTTCGCTTCGTTGTTTAATATCATATATTTTTTTTTACTGCCTCTGAGTTCGTCGCATCACAACCTATACCCCAAACTGTGTCTGTAGGATAAAGTATTACTCCTCCATTATATAATACATCTATACACCTTTTTATTTCATCTTTCATCTCACTCATTTATAATTGTTTGAATGTGTAAAGTTATAAAGTAATAGCAAATATAAAAGCAAAAAAAAGACTGCCTTAAAAAGACAGCCTCTTAAATTAAATAATATTACTAAAGTTTCGCACTATGATTTAATCTATTAATTTACAGAAAGATATAGAATTTTCATTTCTAATGTTTGCATTTATTTCTTTATTATAACTAATT
>DAOVTE010000199.1 GCA_030627705.1 Bacteroidales bacterium | reverse complement strand
GTCTTGTAATAAAAATAAATTTGAAATAGATATTTCTCATATTGCTGCCAATCTTGAAATTATTGGGGTTGATAAAGACTTATTTTCTGTCCCAGTGGATAGTTTAAAAAACTTTGTTCCTGTTTTAGACAAAAAACATAATGAGTTTCTTGATATTTTTGGTAACCAAATAATAAATATTGGGGGCACTAATAATGCACTGTTTACAGGGCTTTTAGAACAGTTTGTAAATGATTACAATATAAAACAAGTAAAGCAAGATGTTGATAATGAGTTTTCTGATATGTCTGAAATTGAAGATCAACTACAAAACGGTTTTAAACATTATAAATTTTATTTTCCTGAAAAGACAATCCCTAAAGTTTATACTAGTATTACAGGTTTTAATCAATCTATTATTATTTCTGATAGTATAGTAGGTATAGGTTTAGATAAATATCTCGGGAAGAGTTATAAATTTTATAATAAAATGCAAATACCTATGTATATGCAAGTAAATATGGAAAAAGAATTTATTGTTTCCGATTGTTTTAGAGCAGTTGCTATAGCTGAATTTCCTTTTTATGATTCTATTACAAATTTATCTACTATGATGATTTACGAAGGTAAAGTACAATATTTCTTAGATGCAATTTTACCTTATACGCCAGATAGCATAAAGTTAAGATACACGTCGAAACAACTTAATTGGCTAAACAAAAGTGAAGAAAGTATGTGGGAATTTTTAATAGATAAGAAACTACTATTCTCAACAGATTTTATGGAAATTAAACGTTTTACGGGTGAAGCTCCTTTTACAGCTGCTTTTTCTAATGAGTCTCCTGCACGAACAGGAAATTGGCTAGGCTATAAAATTGTTTGTGCCTACATGAAAAAGAACCCCGAAATTACTCTTAAGGATTTAATGAATGAAAAAGACTATCATAAAATTCTTAATCAATCGAAATATAATCCGTAATGTATTGTTAGTAGATTAATTCTTTATGTTTTAGGTGCTAGGGGCTTATTTATTACAACAGTACCTCCACTATCTGGAATTGGAACGTAAGCAATATTATTATTTACACAATATTCTAATACAGCATCTTTTGCGCCTTTATATTCATCATTATTAAAATCGTGAATAAATATGTAACCTCCTTTTTCCAATCTTGGATAGAAATATTTTAAACCCTCTAAAATAGGATTATATAAATCCGCATCAATACTTACAAAGCAAAAACTGTCATTTATATCTACAGTTGTATCAGGAAAATATCCTTGTTTAACAATGCATTTTTTAACAAAAGGCATTTTCGCTAAAACTGCTTTTACACTTGTGTCAGAGAAATTCTGATCTGCAGTAGAATACCCATTAGACATTTCTTTATTTGAGTCTTTAGAATCAAAACCAGAAAAAGTATCAAACAAATAAAAATCTCTATCAGAAAATAAACTGTTTAAGCGTTTAGCAAAATTACCTTTATAGACACCTATCTCTGAAATATTTCCTTTTACATTATTGCGAATAATTTCATCGTAGCATAATTCTAGTGTTGCCATTCTTATATGGTCAAAATTAGTGTTTAACTTAAGAGGCTCGTTTCTATAGCTTAAAGATTTACTTAAATAAATCTTTTTACTAGATAACGCTTTGGCTACCTTACTAAACATATATTTTGCTACACCCATAATTAATAGATACTTTATTCAGTATATTTAACAGATAAAAAAGAATCAAATATAGAGTTTTTTTGTGTAATAAATATTACAAATATGTTTTTCTGTTCTAGATAATATGCTAAATAAAAATAATTAGCTTTCATCTTATTTCAGACGCACATGTCTTTTTTTATTAAAATGAAAATAATTAACTAAGATTTAGTATGTTTGCTGCGTTACAATATTGGGTAAAAGCCCGTAATCTAACTTCTTAAAAAGCATTTTAAAATGAAATATGCAATAATAACTGTTTTATTAATTATTACTATCAATAATACAAAAGCACAAGTTTACGAGAGTATACTAGATTCAAATAAACTTTGGAGTACTTTGGGCGTAGGCTGTAATGGTAGTCATAATTCACATTATATTAAGCTATCGGGAGATACAATAATTGGCTCAGAATCTTATAAAAAGATGTACCAATCATTTGATTCGTTAATGATAAATTGGAATTTATTCGGGTTCTTACGCGAAGACACTTCAAAAAAAGTATATGCTAGAAATTTATCTGGAGACGAGGGATTAATTTATGATTTTGATCCAAATATTGGTGATACAATAGATTTTTATAACCCATTGTCAGGACGAATTCTTGAGATGATTGTTGATACTATTTATAACGATTTTTATGCAAATAAATCTCGTAAAATTATTGAAGTTTATAATTTAAACTCTTCAACTTTACTGATTACAACAGAACTTTGGATAGAAGGAGTAGGAAGTAATTCTGGAATAGACGAATCTGGTTATAGAGCATTGGGTACTTGTGGTGTTTCGTGGTTTTTATCTTGCTATTATGAGAATGATATTATTTTATATGATAACCCAATATTTGCATATTGTTTTTATTATACCGACAATACTTATGAGAATATTATCTCCGATTATAAGTTGTGGAGTGTTGTACAAAATGATACAAATAATAACCCATCTTCGTATTACTTGAAATTTACTTATGATACCTTAATAAACGGCTTAGAGTATACAAAGCTAGAGAAATCTACGCATCCTTTGATGATAGTTTGGCAAGGTGCTGGTTTTGTTAGAGAAGACCTAGAAAAACGAGTTTTTCATTGGCATAATGGAGTAGAATCACTTATATACGACTTCGATTTAATAAAAGGCGATACAATAGAATTAGGGAATATATTATTTCCAAATTCACTTAGTTCTGTAATAGTTGATACAATTTTTATAGAAGAAATAGCATTTGAAGATAGAGATGTTTTTAAGCTAAGAAACTTAAATAATAATACAACAGAATATTGGGTAGAGGGAATAGGAAGTATGGCAGGTTTAGATAAATCGGGGTACCAAACTTTAGAAACAGAAAATATTACTTTCGAATTATTATGCTTTACAGAATTTGATACAGTAAAATTTTCTAATACTAACTATTCTAGTTGTTATTATGCCCCAAGTTTAATAAATGAGAATAAACTATCTAATATTGTTGTTTACCCTAACCCAACTAATAAATATTTATTTATTTCTGAAAACGACAATACTACATTTCAAGTAAAAAATATTGGGATTTTTGATTTTACAGGAAAAAATATTAAACAAATATTAATAAAGCAATCTAATAATTTAACATTAGATGTGTCGGATTTACAAAACGGAATATATTTCTTAAAAATACAAACTGATAAAGGCGTAATTACGAATAAATTTATTAAAAACTAATTTTTATAATAGCTTAAAATAACAATTCTAGCTATTCTAGAATTAAATCTGGAGTAAAAATTACATTACTTTTATTTAAATCTCTATCATAAATAAATATGCTATATTTAAATGTATCATACGTAAAAGAATTATCGTAATATAGCAGCACATTTATTTTCCCTTTTAATGTTTTGTTCTGCCCTTTTGGACTTATGTCTTTAATTCTATATGCAATTGGAACTGTTAATTCTTGTTCAACAAACTCACCATCTTCTTTAGCAAATATAGATAGAAATAAATTTTTATCGTAAATAGTATCGTAAGGAGGAAATGTATCAGCTTCTGTTAAGCCTATATCACCATCGCCATCAATAAACGAAATTAATAAATTACCTGCAATTGCTGGATTATCAAGCGGATCAATAGTATCGGTTAGAGTAAAGCTATCGAATTCTATATATGGCTCTGGCGGGTAAACCTGAGGTTTAGTACACGACCATACTACCAAAGAAGTAATAATAAATATGAATAATTTTATCTTCATTAATCAAAAGTAAAAAAATACTAAGCCAGTTTGTAATCCGAATATTTTTTATATTAATTATTTTGTAACCTGTGATGCGTTATGTTCTGTAACTAAATCAATAATAGATTTAACACGTTTAGTAAAAACTAATCTGCATCTAGAAAACTCAGTTGCAGGAATCCCATTGTACAACTCCTTATCGCCATACATATTTTTTACATTATAATCAGCAATAATATTATCAGTAAATTCCCAAACCATTTCATCAGGGTAATCTTCGTCAATAATAATACTTACATATTTAAATCTATGATAGATTGTTAAGTCCATACCATCTTCTAAAATTTCTGGTAAGTCTACATCTAACAAATCAAAAATATTTGTAAGAGTTTGCATAGTAGGAAACTTAAGTTTCATTTCTATTGTAAAATTATCTACAACTTTATTTTTATCAATAAACCATTCTCCTTCTGTAAGGCTCATATCAGCATACGAAAAAACCTCGTCCATTTTAGATGTAATGTTAATAAATCTACTATCTCCATAAACAATATACATAAATAAAGGCCCCATTGTAGAATTAACAGAGTTGTTATTGTCTAAATGTATAAACGATGGAAAAAAGTTAGTTACTTTATCAAGAATAACGCTATCTCCTTCATAAGCATCGGTAAGTTCCCAAACTCCTTCCATAAGCTCGTTTGTTGGAGTAGGTTCTTCTATTGGCTCACAGGATGTGAAAATCAATCCGCTTGCTATAAATAATAATGCTATAATTCTTAAATTTTTCATAATAATCAATTTTGATTTTTTACTAAATTACAAAAACTTTCCGTTTTGTATTAAAAATATTCTGCAAATATACGTATTCTTTT
>DAOVTE010000192.1 GCA_030627705.1 Bacteroidales bacterium | reverse complement strand
TAGAGATATCAACACATTTATCGTATTCAGCTACACCGTCTGCGGCATCGAAAATTGCTCTTTCTTCTGGAGTTGCTTTTGAGATATCAGCATCGTATTTTTTCATCACTTCTAAAGCTGCTTTTAAAGCAGGAATTTCTCTAAACTGACGACGAACTTCTTGTATCATTGCCATAGCAGCACGACCAACAGCATTCATAGAAAGCGCTGAGAAAACGAATGGTAACATACCACCAACAAATAAGCCAGCCATTACGGTAGATTTAGCAATGTCGATAGATGTGATGTTTGCTTGTTGCATAAAAGCAGAGAATAAAGCTAAAGCTGTTAAAGCAGCAGAAGCAATAGCAAAACCTTTTCCGATAGCAGCAGTTGTATTTCCTACAGCATCTAATTTATCAGTTCTTTCACGAACTTCTTTTGGTAATTCCGCCATTTCTGCAATACCACCAGCATTATCTGAAATAGGACCGTAAGCATCAACAGCAAGTTGAATACCTGTGTTTGCTAACATACCAACAGCAGCAATTGCAATACCGTATAAGCCCGCAAATTCGAAAGAAAGAATAATTGCAGCAGCAATTAATAAAATTGGAATAGCTGTAGACATCATACCAACACCTAAACCAGCAATTATGTTTGTTGCAGGACCCGTAACTGATTGTTTAACAATGCTCATTACTGGTTTTGTTCCTGTTCCTGTATAATATTCTGTGATTTTACCAACTCCTAAACCAGCAAGTAAGCCAACTATAGTTGCAATAAATACTCCTAACGATGTGTATTCTGTTCCGTTGAGGGTCCAAGTTTCAGGTAAAAACGCATCAATCATAAAATAAGAAATAACTATCATAATACCAGCAGAAAGAAACTCGCCAATATTTAAAGCTGTTTGTGGATTACCACCGTCTTTTACTTTAACGAAAAATGTTCCTATGATAGAAACAATAATACCCACAGCAGCTAAAGCTAAAGGTAACATTACAGCTCCTAATTTATAGGATTCGAAAGCAGGAACATTAAAGAACACTGCTCCTAAAACCATAGTTGCAATAATAGAACCTACAAAAGATTCGAAAAGGTCAGCTCCCATACCAGCAACATCACCAACGTTATCGCCAACGTTATCTGCAATTGTAGCAGGGTTTAAAGGGTGATCTTCTGGAATACCAGCTTCAACTTTTCCTACAAGGTCGGCTCCAACATCGGCAGCTTTAGTATAAATACCTCCGCCTACACGAGCAAATAATGCGATTGAAGATGCTCCAAGTGAGAATCCAGAAATAATATTTAATATAGTAGTTAATCCATCAGTAGTGTTTACGTCAAACATCCAACTATAAAAGATAAATAATACAGAAAGTCCTATTACACCTAAAGATACAACACCAAGTCCCATTACAGCACCACCAGAGAAAGCTACTTCTAAAGCTTTGTTTAATGATGTACGAGCGGCATTAGTTGTTCTTACGTTTGCTTTTGTAGCGATACGCATTCCTATAAAACCTGCTAATGCAGACATTAATGCTCCAATTACAAAAGATAAACCCACTAATGCGTGAGAATTAGTTTCAGCGCTACCTTTAAAAATTAAAAGAACAGCAACTGCAACAACAAAAATCGAAAGAACTTTGTATTCTGCCTTTAAAAAAGCCATTGCACCATCGGCAATATTTTTAGCGATAATCGCCATTTTTTCGGTTCCTACTTCTTGTTTATTAACCCAACCAGATTTTATAACCATAAAGATAATACCAATAACACCAGCAATAGGCAAGAAATAAATTAAATTTTCCATACAATAAATTATTATTTTTATTAATTTTAAGTGTTTTACAACAACTTTTTGTGGGGCGAAAGTATATTTAATAATCAATTAATTCAAAGAAAAATATGATTTTTTTCACTTTATTTTATGGTAATTGAATTGTAGTTACTAATTTTGTATCGGGGAAATTTTTGTTTCCCTTAAATATTCTCAAAACAACAATAAATATGTTAGAATTAGATTTAAATTCTCCTTATAAAATTAAGGATATAGATTTAGCCGATTTCGGCAGAAAAGAACTTAACCTTGCAGAAGCAGAAATGCCAGGGTTAATGATGTTAAGAAAACAGTACGGAGCTACAAAACCTTTAAAAGGCGCAAAAATTATGGGCTCTTTACATATGACTATTCAAACAGCCGTATTAATAGAAACCTTAGTAGAACTTGGTGCTGATGTACGTTGGGCAAGTTGTAATATTTTTTCTACACAAGATCATGCAGCAGCAGCAATAGCAAAAACTGGTGTTCCTGTATTTGCTTGGAAAGGCGAAACTTTAGAAGAATACTGGTGGTGTACAGAGCAAGCATTAACTTGGCCCGATGGTTCTGGTCCAGATATGATTGTTGATGATGGTAGCGATGCTTCGGCAATGGTACATTTAGCTGCAGATGCAGAAAATGACATTTCTATTTTAGAATTAAACGCAAAAGCAGAAGACGAAAGAGAATTAGCAAAACGTTTAAAATTATCTATTGAAACATATCCAAATAAATGGTCTAAAATTGCTGACGCAATAAAAGGTGTTTCTGAAGAAACTACAACAGGAGTTCATAGATTATATCAAATGCATCAAAAAGGACAATTGCGTTTCCCTGCAATTAATGTAAACGATTCGGTTACAAAATCTAAATTCGATAATCTTTACGGATGTAGAGAATCTTTAGCAGATGGTATTAAACGTGGTACAGATATTATGATTGCAGGTAAAGTTGTGGTTGTAGCAGGTTACGGTGATGTAGGAAAAGGTTCTGCTCACTCTATGAAAAGCTACGGTGCAAGAGTTATAGTTACCGAAATTGATCCAATTTGTGCTTTACAAGCTTCTATGGAAGGTTTCGAAGTTACAACAATGGAAGAGGCTGTAAAAGAAGGAAATATCTTTGTTACTACAACAGGTAATAAAGATGTAATTACAGCAAAACATATGGAAGATATGAATGATAAATCAATTGTTTGTAATATTGGTCACTTCGATAATGAAATTCAAGTTTCAGAAATGCAAGCGATAGATGGTGTTAAAAGACTTAATATTAAAGATCAAGTAGATCAGTATTTCTTTAAAGATGGGCATTCTATTATTCTTTTATCTGAAGGCAGACTTGTAAACCTTGGTAATGCAACAGGTCATCCATCATTTGTAATGAGTAATTCTTTTACAAACCAAACTCTTGCTCAGTTAGAGTTGTGGCAAAAAGATTTAGAAGTAGATGTTTATCGTTTACCTAAACACTTAGACGAAGAAGTTGCACGTTTACACTTACAGCATGTGGGAGTTAAACTTACCGAACTTACAGACGATCAAGCTGACTATCTAGGAATACCTAAAGTTGGTCCTTATAAAGCAGATCATTACAGATATTAGTATTTGTTTTTTGATATTAAAAGCCCTTTTGGTTAAAACTAAAAGGGCTTTTTATTTAATTATATTTCAGATTGCCACTTCCTAAACTACAGGCAAAATAATCTAAAGTATATTACAAAAATAGCCAACTAATTATATTTATATTTCCGTTTTTGCAATTATGGGTTTATCGTTTAATTAAATATTTGTTCACACAATTAGTGATAAAATCTTCTTTGTAAGTTTTACCAATAGGAATTTCTTTATTATCAATAATAATAAAATCAGTATCTATTTCTTTTATTTGATGGATGTTAATAATATACGACTTATTTACTCTAAAGAAAATACTATCTGGCAACTTATTATTAATTGTTTTAATATTCATTGCTGTAATAACCTTTGATTCTTTTCTGTGAATTATTACATAATCTTTTAAACCTTTTATGTAAAGAATATCATCGAAAAATAGTTTTACAAATTTTCTTTCTGATTTAACATAAACATAATTGGTTTCTATGCTCTCTATTTCGGAAGTTTTAATTTGCATAAGACAAAAAAGTTCTGTTGCTTTATTTACTGCCTTAACAAACCGTTCGAATCTTATAGGTTTTACAAGATAATCTACAATATCTAATTCGTAACTTTCTAATGCAAATTGCGGAAATGCAGTCGTAAGAATTATTAATGGTGGATTTTTTAGCATCTTTATAAAATCTATACCTGATATATAAGGCATCTGAATATCAAGAAATATTAAATCTACTTTATTATTATTTACAAACTCATTTGCTTTTATTGCATCTTCGAATTCCCCAATTAATTCTAAAGATTCTATTTCTTTCACATTTAAACGCATTCCTTCTCTTGCTAAGGGCTCGTCATCAACAATAATACATTTCATTTTCTTTAATCTTTAAATTATCAAATAAAGGATACTAATTTGTAAATTTTAGTTCTAAATTAACTTGATATTTATCTGTTTCATCTATAATTGTTAATTTATGACTATTTGGGTATAATAATTCTAATCTACGCTTTACATTAGCTAAACCAACACCTCCTTGAATTGTATCTGAATTCAGATTTCGATTATCCTTAGAGTTTATTACTTCTAGGTACAAATAATTTTTTTTTATAGATATAGATACTTTTATATAATCTTCGTTTTCCTCACTTCCCCCGTGTTTAATTGCATTTTCTACAAAAGGAATAAACAAAAATGGCGGTATTAAGATTCGTTTTAGGTTCTCTGGTTCAATAAAATCAATCTTTACTTTAGATTTTCTTATAAGTTCTATTCTTAAATAATTTTTTAGATAATTAATATCGTCAGATAAAAGGATTTTTTCTTGTGAACAATCGTAAAGCTGATACCTGAGTAAATCTGATAAATCTAAAATTGTTTTTTCTGCTTTTAAGCTATCTACTTTTATTTGAATGTAAATATTATTTAATGTATTAAACAAAAAATGTGGATTCATCTGGTTTTTTAGATATGCCAATTCAGTTTTTAAATTCTCTGTTTCTAAACAACGAATTTTTTCCTGGTTTCGTATCCAAATTTTAAATAGCTTTAATCCTGCAGCCGTACCTTGTATTAACGATATATATAATGTGTCTGAGAATGCTAAACTAATTTTATATAATAATGTTTTATCCCCACAAGAGTAACAAGAATGCGTATCTATACCTGTTAATAATCCTAAAAGATGAGGCCCCACAACATTTAATACAATTAATGCAAAAAGTGATAAAACATACCTAAAACCCTTATTTTGTAATAATAATTTAGGAAGTAAGATATATAAATTTATATAAACTGCGACAACATCAAAAGCAACATATAATGATAAAGAGCTAAAATTGTCTTGCCTAGCATACACATTTAAATATTGTACAAAAATATAAAACGACCAAAATAAAAAATGATGAATAATTCTGTAATCGTT
>DAOVTE010000044.1 GCA_030627705.1 Bacteroidales bacterium | reverse complement strand
CGCATTTGCAAATAGTATTATTAAAAGTATAATGTTAAATCTTTTCATGAATATAAGTTTGTAATTAATAATTAATTTAATTTTATGACTTGCAAAACTAGTGTTTTTTTGTTTTATACAAATAGATGCATATGTACTTTAAGATTTTTTAAGATTTTTGATAATAGTTTTTTATTTACTTATTATCTCAAAATTCCTGCTTAAAACTTCGCCATTACTATCTATTAGGGTTAGTTTGTGTTTCCCTTTGCTTGGGTTTACAGCTATATGATGAAAGAAATTAGTCTCTGTAATGAATTTATCGTCTATATGCCAATAAATGCTAGTATTTGTATTTCTATGAACTGCTTCGAAAATTGTTTCGCCCGCTTTACCGCCTAAGTCTATAGGTACATAAATTTTAGTTAATTCTTTAGGATATATTATTTCTATATTATTATTTATTTGTGTTTTGCAATCCTTTCTTATTCGTGGCAATTCTTCATAATCAGAATTCTTTTTTTTATAATAGTATTCCATAATTGGAGGTAGAATAAACCAAGGTTTTCTAATAATTTGTGTAATTTTTTCGCAATTATTATTTACTAAATTCCCATTTTCATCAACACTAATTAGCTTGTGATATTTACATTGAGTGTGGTTTTTTGCGTTTTTTGGGACTAGTTCTATTCTGCTTTTGCATAAATCGGTAGCTAATAACCCGCTTTTTGTACAAACATTTACTTCTATTAAATCGTTATTTGGAACAGAAAACCAATTTCCAGAAAGCTTTAATGCTCCAAAAATGTCAAATAATATTGGCGCTGCTGCTTTTATTCCTGTTAGGTTTGGTCTTCCTTCTCCATCTGCATTTCCAACCCAAACTCCAACTACATATTCTGGAGTTATACCAATTGCCCAGCCATCTCTAAAACCAAAACTTGTTCCTGTTTTCCAAGCAATTTTATTTGTAGACGAAAAGTATTCCCAATTTCTGTATTCATTAGGCCTCTCAACATCTAACATAGCATCAAATGTTAAATAAATTGAACTTGCACTTAGTGTAGATGTTTCAGTCTCTTCTTTAGAATAATTAATTTCTTTAAAACTAAGTTCACGTATATTGTTTTCGTAATATTTATTTGTTTTATTATAATTATTTAATATTCTTGCCATAGAAGCGTACATACCAACCATATTGAACAGACTACCCTCAGAGCCACCTAAAATTAATGCTAATCCATAATAATCAGAATCGTAATGTAATGAGTTCATTCCAAGCTTTTTAAGTTTAGAAATAAATTTACTTAAACCATATTCTTTAAGCATTAGAACTGCAGGAATATTAAGTGATTTTGATAAAGCTTTTTTCGAAGGAACTGCACCTCTGTAATCTAAAGAGAAATTTTTGGGAGCATAGCCCCTAATATGTGTTGGAATATCTGCTACTAATGAATTTGGCATTATTTCGCCAGAATTTATCATACTCGCATAAAGAAAAGGTTTTAATAAACTGCCAGTGCTTCTTTCTGATGTAGCAATATCTACAAAATAATTATTATTAGTATTTTTAATATTTACATTGCCAATATAGGCACGAACTTTTCCTGAATTGACTTCTGAAACAATAATTGCAGTATTGTTTATGCTATTATCTGATAATCGACTAATATGATTTTCTGCAATTTCTTTTATTCTAGCTTGTAAATAATAATCAATAGTTGTTTTGGCTATATTATTGTCGAATATTGATTTTTTATTTAATAAATGGTATGCGATATTTGTAAATGGTTTTGTAATTCTAGGTAAAGGTTCGTAAATAGATAATGTAAATTCTTCTTTATCTATTACTTCATTAAGATATAATTTTTTTAAAAGATTATTTCTTTTTATTTTTAACAAATGTCTGTTTTTTGATAAGTGAATTAATGACGGACTGTTTGGTAATACAGCCAAAAGCGAAGCCTCAGCCCAAGTTAGATTTTTTCCAGAACGATTAAAATATCTCCAAGATGCAGTTTCTAAACCCACAATATTTCCGCCAAAAGGAGCATTAGAAGCGTATAAACTTAATATTTCGTTCTTTGAATGAGTAATCTCTAATTTTGTAGCTAAGAAAAATTCAATAATTTTTTCTAAATAGGTTCTATTTTTCCCTTTTCTAGATAGTCTAATAACTTGCATAGTTAATGTGCTACCACCGCTTACAACTTTTTTATTTTTATAGTTGTAAACTAATGCCCTAAAAATCGCAATTGGGTCTATTCCGTTATGATAAAAAAAACGTTTATCTTCGAAAGTAGTTATTGCAGCAACAAATTTGTGAGGAATATCTATTGTGTTTGGAAATCGCCATTGCTCATCATCAGCTATATGTGCAGAAATAAGTATACTATCTTTATCAAAAATTACCTTGCTATATGAACTATCAAATAAGTTGTTTTTATTATTTATTAATATGAAATAAAGCATAAGCACAACTGCAATTATTGTTATATGTATACGTTTATTGATTAGCATTTTTCGATAATTATTACTATATTGTCAGAATATAATTATTAGTAAAATAAGTAAATAATAACTATATTTACATTAATAATAAACTATTAAATCTACAAAAATCAATATTATGAAATATTTATTTTTAACCTCACTATCTATTTTGTTTTTTCTTTTTTCTTATGGGCAAGATGAAGCCAAATTTGAGCAATTAGTTCAAAAGAACGATGGTAAATTTTATTTACTTTCAGATGGCAGTATATTTTCAGGAGTTTGTGTAGATTTTTATGCAAATAAACAAAAAAAGTATAAATGTGATTTCAAAAATGGTGAACGTATAAAGGTTTGGACCGAATGGGACAAAGACGGAATGGTAATCTATGAAGCTATTTATAAAAAAAATAAGCGAAATGGTACAGGTACATTTTATTATAGTTATGGTCAAATTAAAGAACAAGGAGCATTTAAAAACGATAGGAGGCTTGGTAATTGGATAGAGTGGGATATTTATGGTAAAAAAAGCACAAATCATATTTATAAAAATTACAACGAGTGGTATAGTGAGTCTAGAAAAGATAAGAGACCAAAAATTGAAGGTACTTTAAAAGATGATAAAAAACACTGTAAATGGGTATATTACGACGAATCATCACGTAAAATAAAAGAGTTATCATTTGCAAATAATAAACTTAATGGAGAAGCATTATATTGGAATAATGATGAGATTTTAGTAAAAAAAGAAAATTATTCAGATGATATATTAGATGGGGAATACAAAGAATTTTACAAAAATGGAAAAATTAAATTAATAGGATATTATAAACTAGGTGAAAAGGATAGTACTTGGACTAAGTATGATAGTGAAAGTAAGCAAATAACAACAAAATATAAAACTGTTATTAAATATTTTATTAATGGTGAAAAACAATCGCAACAAAAATTTGTTAACGAGCAAAAGCAAGGTCAATGGCTTTGGTGGTTTGATAATGGACAAAAACATTTTCAAGAAAATTTCAATAATGATGTAGCAGAAGGAGTTTGGCTTTGGTGGTTCGAAAATGGTGAAAAAGAAATGGAAGGAAAGATGTCTAATGGTAAACGTACCGGAGATTGGACAAGTTGGCATCCTAATGGTAAGGTTGAATCGTACGGTAAATATTTAAACGATAAAAAAGATGAAAAGTGGGTTTGGATGTACGACAATGGACAAAAGGAAAAAGTTATTACATACCAAAGCTGCGAAAAGATAGGAAGTCAAGTAGAGTGGTTTAGAAATGGACAAATATCTTTCGAAGGAGAGTGTGAGAATGGGGCTTTAAATGGTATAGCTACATCTTATTATTCTACTGGACAAAAAAAGGAAGAGGGTGATTACAAAAATGATAAAAGAGAAGGTAGTTGGAAGAATTGGAGAAAAGATGGTACGCAAAGAAAAGATATAAAATTTGAAGTTTTTGTAGAGAAGTATAAATCAGGTAAAATTAGAACCGAAGGAACATATAGAAATAGAATAAAAGATGGTTTATGGGTTAGTTGGTACGAAAATGGACAAAAAGAATCTGAAATACCGTATAATATAGGAAAAATTGATGGAGAGGCAATGTCTTGGTTCGATGATGGTAGAATAATGAGCAAAGGAAAATATATTAACGGTAAAAAAGATGGGCATTTAATAGCATTTCATAACAATAGACAAAATAAATCTATAGAGAACTATAAAAAAGGTATTAAGAATGGAGAATTTGTAGAATGGTATAATAATGGGCAAAAGAAATCAGAAGGAAATTATATAAATAATTTACCTGATGGTATTCACTTTTCTTGGTATAAAAACGGACAAAAGCAAGCACATGCAACATACATAGGCGGTAATCAAACAGGTGAATATAAAGAATGGTTTGAAAATGGAACAACTAAAATCGAGGGATTTTCTAGAAATGGAATAAAAGAAGATCTATGGTCGGTTTTTTATGAGAATGGTAAAAAGAAGTCTGAAGTTAAATACTCAAGTGGTAGAAAAAATGGCACTGAAACATCTTGGTATCCAAACGGACAAGAAAGATCAAAAGTAGATTATAAAATAGGAGATAAAACAGGTAAAGCAATTTCGTGGTATGAAAGTGGACATAAAGAATCGGAGGAAATGTTTGTAAACGGAATATTAAACGGCCTGTCTATATATTTTCATGAAAATGGAAAAAAGAAGAAGCAAACTAACTTTATTGCAAATAAGCCATCGGGAAAATATATGGAGTGGAACGAAAATGAAAAACTAATAACTAAAGGACAATACAAAAGGGGAGTTAAAATAGGAGTTTGGACAGAGTTTTACGAGAGTGGTAAAAAATCTCTAATGGGTAAATATATAAACGATAAAAAGGAAGGTGCTTGGACAGAATGGTACGAAAATGGTCAAAAATCGTGTAGCGGTTTATACAAAAACGACATGCAACATGGTAAATGGACTTGTTGGTACGAAAACGGTCAAATTCAAATAATAGGTGTATATAGAATGGATAATAAATCTGGAGTTTGGATAGAATATGACGATAGAGGAAACAAAGTAGATGAGTATAAATATTAAAAGAATTTTACTATAAATTATAAAGGTTGTAGATTTATATTAATTTGCAACCTTTCTTTTTATATAACTTTAAATTAAATTAATGAAAGTATTCAAGTCATTCCCATTAACATTTTGGATTGCTAATACAATGGAGCTTTTCGAACGATGGGCCTGGTATGGATTCTACGTAGTTTTTGCTTTATATTTAACAAAATCTACAGATACCGGAGCCTTAGGTTTCTCGCAAGAAGAAAAAGGCTTAATAATGGGAATAGGTACAGCTTTTTTGTACGCACTACCAATTATTACAGGAGCTATTGCCGATAAAATAGGATACAAGAAAATATTACTTATTGCATTTACAATAATATCTACGGGCTATTTATTACTTGGCTTAGTAGAAGGTTTTGTTTCTGTATTTATTACTTATCTTTATTTAGCAGTTGGAGCTGCTTTATTTAAACCAGTTATTTCGGCAACTATTTCTAAAACAACAAATGATGGTAACTCATCAATTGGCTTTGGGATTTTTTATATGATGGTAAATATAGGTGCATTTATAGGTCCATTATTTGCATCTAAGTTAAGAGTAATAGATTGGTACTACGTTTTTATATTATCATCAATAGTAATATCTGTAAACTTTATATTTGTAATCTTTTTTTTCAAAGAACCAGATAGAGTAAAGTCTAAAGAAAGAATAATTGATACAATAATTAAATCATTTAAGAACGTATTTACAACTTTAAAAGACACAAAATTCTTAATATTCTTAATACTTATAGTGGGCTTTTGGAGAATTTACAACCAACTGTTTTATACACTACCCGTTTTTATAGATCAATGGATAGATACATCGGTTTTATACAACAATTTACACTCAATATCACCTTGGCTTGCAGATAAAATTGGATCTAAAAACCATATTATTGAAGCTGAAATAATGACTAATATGGGTGCGTTTTATATAATTATTTTTCAAATAATTGTTTCTAGTATAGTGATGAAACTAAAGCCTTTAAACGCAATGATATCTGGTATTTTTGTAGCATCATTTGGCATAGGACTTAGTTTTGCTACAACTAATCCGTATTATTTATTCGTAACTATATTTATTTTTGCAATAGGAGAAATGGCAAGCTCACCTAAAATTACCGAATATATAGGTAAAATTGCACCAAAAGATAAAGTTGCACTTTATATGGGAGCTTCGTTTCTGCCAATGGCAGGCGGCAACTTCTTTGCAGGAATATTATCAGGAAATGTATATGGAGCAATGTCCGATAAAATTACATTGCTACGAAACGATTTAGAAAGTTTAAAAATAAATCTGCCAGAAATTTCAGAAACATTTACACAAAACGATTTAATTAATAAATCGGCAGAAGCACTAGGCAAAACAAATATAGAACTTACACAATACCTTTGGGATAAGTATCATCCATCTAATATATGGATAATATTTACTGCAATTGGTGTAACTACAGCAATACTATTGCTGCTTTATGATAAATTATTATTGAATAAAAAATAAGATTCTTGAATAATAATTTATAACTTGCTAATCGATTTATATTTATTTAAACTAAAGAAATCTATTATGAAAAAACTATTCTTATTTATCATCGTACTTTTATTTTCTTTTAATATTAACGCCCAAATTACCCTAGAGGCAACATATCCGAATTCAGCTATAGTTAGTGGCACAAAATTTAGTGTTATATTACTTGACAGTAGTGAATACAAATATTTAGCTATTGATTATAATAATTCTTCATTTACTTTATATAATATGGATCATTCGGTTTATTTAAATGTTACTATACCAATAGCTTATTATAACTCTAATTATTCAATTGAATATATTTCTAGAACTCTTTTCGACTGCGATAATACAAATATTGAATATTTGTTAGGTCACAGATGTTCCCCTTCGCCTTGTTTGGGTGGCTATGTTAAAATATTTAGGACTGATGGAACTCATATCTTTTATTCTGATAGTGCACAAGCAACGTTTTCTTTAGCTGGTAGTAGCACTGCTCAACCAATAGTAAATACACCTTTAGGTACAAAATTGGTGCTTAATAGATACGAGACTGACGATATTATGATATTTTCCCTCTGTGGTCATTATTATCCATATTATTCAAGTAATATAATTAATCCAATAAATACAGACGTTCCAAATTCAAGTAGTTTAATTTTAAATAACGCATACCCTAATCCTGCTAAAGATTATATAAATATTGAATATATTTTACCCAAAGGATATAAGAATGGGACTTTACTAGTATTTGATATTACTGGTAATAAAGTTAAAGAATTTAAAATTGACAATTCTTTTAATGATTTAATAATTAACACAAATGATTTTGATAAGGGAACCTATATCTACAAAGTAAAAACAGGAAACGTAATTAGTAAAGGAAAAAAGTTTATTGTAGTTGATTAATTCTGCTATATTAATCTTATTTAAGTTTTCTTTTATTTTAAAAAATAATTATTAATTTTAAAAAATCAGAAATTTATTGCAGCTATTTATATTGTTACAACTGTGTTTTAAATAAAAAAACTATAAAAATGAATTACACAAAATCATTAATAATATTTCTAGTACTATCTTTTTCTTCAAATATTGTAATATCTCAAACAGATACTACAACAATAGACGAAGACATAAAAAAAGGATGGACATTTGGTGCTCTTCCTGTAGTTGCTTACGATTCAGATATAGGTTTTAAGTATGGAGGCCTAATAAATCTGTATAATTATGGCAAGGAATCAACATATCCAAAGTATAAACACTCTATTTTTGCCGAATGGTCTAGAACAACAAAAGGTAGTGGTATTAATCAATTAAGATACGATTCGGAATATCTTATTCCCAACACAAGAGTAACTTTTGAGGCAAGTTTTTTCACAGAAAAAGCATTAGACTTTTATGGGTTTAATGGTGCACAATCTAATTACTTTTCTTCTTTCGAAGACGATTCTCCAAATAATACAGACTATATTTCACGGTTATATTACAGACATGGTAGAAAATTAACACGTATTAAATTAGATTTTCAACGTAAGCTAATAAAAGATAATAATAAAATTAGATGGATTGCAGGGGTTGCGCATTATAATGTGGATATTGAATCTATAGATATTGAAAACCTAAACTCAGATTTAGATGCTTCAGATAAATTACCTACAATAAATGGCTTGTATGATAATTACATAGATTGGGGACTTATCCCCAACGACCAAATAAATGGAGGAATAGCAAATATTGTAAAACTAGGTATGGTTTACGATTCTAGGGATAAAGAAACAAATCCTGCAAAAGGGATATGGACAGAAGCATTAATAATTTCGTCAAACAAGTTTTTAGGAAGTTCTAATTCTTTTACAAAACTATCGATAACACATAGGCAATATTTTTCTTTAATAAAAAATAAGTTGAATTTTGCATATAGGTTAAGTTACCAACCGACAATATCAGGTACAATACCGTTTTATATGTTGCCGTTTGTTTTTAATACAGATATAACAATGAATGGTTTAGGTGGCTCAAAAACAATTAGGGGAGTATTACGTAATAGAATTGTTGGTCAAGATTTTGCCTATTCAAATGCAGAATTTAGATGGAAGTTCTTTAAAACTATTGTATTTAAGCAAAATTTATATTTGGCATTAGTCCCATTTGTAGATTTTGGTCTTGTTACAAAAAACTATGAGATAGATAAAGCTAATGTTCCTATTAACGAATTACCAAACACTAACGAAGAGTTGCATTATGGTTATGGAGCAGGATTAAAAATAGTTTTAAACCAAAACTTTGTAGTTTCTGTAGATTATGGCTTGGCTGGAGTTAAAAACGATGGTAGTAAAGGGCTTTATATAACTATTGGTTATCTTTTCTAGTTAAATATAAGCTTGCTATTTTAGTTTATGGCTTTTCCTGACAATGCAAATATAATTGATTATAAGCATCGGTATATTGATATTTCATAGCATTTTTCCAGTCGCTACATGCTTTTGTCTTACTTCCAATATTATAGTATGCTAAGCCTCTATTATAAAATGTTTTTCCCCATTGAGGGTTTATGTCTAATGCATTAGAATAATCTTTTATTGCTAGGTTAAATGCACGAGTAATTAGAAAGGAATCTCCTCTGCCATTCCAATATTTGTAGTTTCTAGGGTCAAGTTCTAATGCCTTATTATATGAAATTATAGCTTTAAAAAATTCTTCGTTTAAGTATTCTATTTCACCATTTATTCCGTATGCTTCTGCATCTTTATAGTAATATTTTAAATATTTTTTTATTCTTATAGAAGCTTCTATACTCTTCCCATTTAATAAAAAAATCTTAGCTAAGCTTTTATAATTTTTTACTTCTTCGGGAAAATATCTTTCTATATACAAAAATGTACTTTGTGCTTTTTTATATTTTTTTAATTTTAAAAGAATTTCACCTTTATGAGTAAAATAATCTGCGTTTTTTGACTGTTGTCTAATAGCTGCATCTATATCAGATAAAGAATTTTTGTAATCTGTTAAATTATAGAAAACTAAAGAACGGTAATAATATGCTTTAGCTCTTTTTTTCTTGCTTAATAATTTGTCTAATAATTCTAGAGCTCTTAAATTATTTTCGTTTTTAATATGAAATTCAATTTCTTGAAAATCCTGTTCAGTTTTATTATACCAATCATTTTTCCATATTTCTTTCCATTTTTTATATTCTTCTAACTTAGAAAAAATACTATCGTTTAAGATTATGGGACTAGCTTTTCTATATTTAGATTTTAAGTGCGTCTCTATGTATAAGCAAGCAGTATCGAATATATTCAAAGTAGTGTATAGCCTAGAAAGTTCGAAATCAGCAGAATTAGTTTTTAAATTATTTGATTTTTTATAATCATTAATTGCCAAATCATACTTGTGCTGATTGTAATAAATATTTCCTCTAAATATATATTTCGAATAATCTTGATTTGCTGTTCCAATTGAATTATTAATAGCAATTAATGCACTATCTAGATTGTTGTATTCTAGCTCTACTTGGGCTTTACAAAAGTAATTAATTTCTTCTTGTGCTTTGGCATTAAACGATAATATAACTAATAGTATTACAGTAAGTTTGTATAGTAATTTATTTTTTTTCACAAACAATACTAATTTTGAGGCGTAGATTCATTATTACCACCAACAACGTGTATAAACCCAACAATATTTCTAGGTTCAATACCAGATAATCTATGCTCGTATACATCGCATACATAGTAATACACACCATCAGGAACTAGCTTGTTTGTTGTTTGATTTTTACCGTCCCATAAAATATCAGGGTTTACGGTTTCAAATAATAATGTTCCCCAACGATTAAATATTTTCATATCTACTTTCTCTACAAACATATATGGTCCGGGTTTGTATAAATCATTAATATTATCACCATTAGGGGTAAAAACATTTGGTAGATTATAATAAGTACATTCGTCTATACAAACTCGAGAGTTTGGTGGAAGCGCATTATTGAACGAGTCAACAGCTTGTATATAGTAGCAACCTGCCATGCTTATAGAAGGAGAGTGGATAAAGCTTGTATCTGTATGTAAATCAAGAGTTTCAATTATCTCCATTTCTCCTTCAATAGTAGGCGAGTAAAAAACATTGTACGAAACAACATCATTAGCACAATAATTATTAGGATTAGTCCAATCTAAATAATTTACAAATAAGTCGCAATCTCCTTCTAGACTTATAATAGGAGCACAAGGTGGAACTGTATCTATTGGTTCTTCGCAATCTTCTTGCGAGTAGTTTATTAATGGATATTTAATATCTTGGATGAAATAATTACCCACAGCTTTTAATTTATAGCAATATTCTACTCCATTTTTAAGCATAGAGTCTACGTAAGTTGTATTGTTTGTGTAACCAATAGAATCGTAACTTAGCGAGTCGTTATTATATTTGTAAACAATATATTTGGTATTAAACCACGGAACATTTTTTTCAATATCAATGGTAATTTTATTGTCTGATGGAAATAGATGCATAAATGTAGACGATGCAACTTGTGGAGAGCCAACAAGAACATTATCTCTATAAAATTCTATTTTGTATGAATATGCACTGTCTTGTGTGTTTAATTTATTATCGGTTAATGTTGTGTCGTTTATTCCATTATTTGTTGCTATTAGCGATAGATTATTTCCCCAAAATCCGTACGAACGATAAATTTTATATTGGTAAGTTCCAGCAATAGTATCAAATTTACTTGGCTTTGCCCAGTCTAATTTAATAATACCATCGGTTGAAGATGTAGAGTCAATCGAAACCATTGTAATAAGTGGCAGTCCTCGTTCTAGTGGCGAGCAGGCTTCTTCTGATGCGTAACTTTCTGCTCCATCATCGAAAGTTGCAACTACCATATAGCAATAAATGTATCCTTGTTTTAGTCCTTCGCCATTGTCGTTATCTAGAAAGGTTGTATTCGAGAAACCGTTTGATCTTCCAACTTTTTCGTAACCTGTATAAGCCGGAACGCCAGTCTCGCAATTTGATGGAACGTAGCCGTACAAATTTTCTCGTCTGTAAATTTCGTAGCCGTTAGCATTTGAACATTCACAGGCATCCCAGGTAAGATTCATAGTGTTATTAGTAGGAGATAAACTTAAATTTTCTGGTGCGGGCGATACAACTTTCATTCTTACCGACATATAATCTACAAAATTATCTAAATTATCGTGATCTTTTGCTTTAACTACAAGCTGATGATGCTGATCGGCAACGTGTTTGCAATCTGTTTGCCAGTTAAAATTAGCTACAGAAAAACCAGGAATATCTGTAGTTATAATAAAATCGGCAGGAAAAGCCATTAAGAACGGTGTGCCACTTGCTGTTAGGTCTATATAATCGTTATCTTGGTCGTAAGCAACAACGTCAAAATTTATTAGAGTTCCTGCTTCTACACATAAGTCGTTAACTTGTGTTATGTTTGGAGAATGATTATCCGATTCTATTACTTCAATCTGAATATCTCTTACAATTTTACTTATTTTAATCTTTATACCATTCCCATTGTCGCGCCATTCTTCTATGAGCATTGCAACATTATATATTCCTGTAGTAACTGGTGTGTCCCAAATTAAATCACCATTTATTGGGTTTACATAAATAGAATCAGATGCAGGAGGATAAGTATAACCAACAATTACGTCGCCATTTTCCCCTAGGCATTCGGTAAGTTTATAAGAAATACTATCACCTTCTAAATCAGAGGCTGAAGGGTTATGAATAAAAGTTTCGCCAACTTTGGCTTTATCAATAGGATAAGTTTCTAGAATAGGTGTGTCATTAAAACCAAGATCAGCATGAATCTGAAAAGTTGTTTTAATTGTAAAAGGTTCGTTTACAGAACCTGGGATATTTTGAACACCATCGTTACGGTTTCTATCTGTCATTACAATTTCGTAAAAACCAATGCCATTAAATCTGTGTTCACCTACATATACATTGCGTTGGTAATTATCGCCCAATAATACTTTCGATTCTCTTTTTATATAATAAATAGGAGAATTATCGCCCCAATCTACTTCTAATTCGTTTCTGTCTGCTGCAGATAAAGTATAAGTATAGGTTACTATAGTAATTTCGTATAGGTATTCTGATTCTGATATTCTTTTGTAAGTAATTTCGCCAGCTCTATTATGAGTTGCCATTGCAAAATCTAATGATAGCAATAATATTAATAGTATGTAAAGTATTTTTTTCACTAATGTGTAAAGGTATTTAATAATTGATTAAAAATCAAACCTTATTCTATTTCAAATCTTTTTATTATGTTATTATTATTAAAAGATACAGCTTCTTCGTTTGTTTTGTTTTTGAAGAATGTAAGATTTTTTTGATCTTGAAATAATTCGTTCATCAATTTATTAATAATTGTAATATTATTAATTTTATTATCTGGTGCATCTAGTTTGAAGTAAAACCATGTTGCTTCGTGATTTGATTTATGTTTATAGAAAATAAAATTACTTCCAATTAATGATTTTTCGTTTATGCTAATATTAAAATTGTTTCTAAAATATCTAGAGATTATTTTTTTGCTTTTGTTTATTGATTCATTTGAAAAAATATTCAACTCAGCATTATAGTTTTTATTAATAATAGTTTCGAAATCGTCTGAGAAAACCTTAAATACTAAATCGTAATTATTATCTTTTTCGTTATACTCAATATTTGTTATTGTAATATGTATTGGGTGCATATTTAAGATAAATAGTATTGATATAATTAGTTTCATTTATTTTATATTAGTTTATTCTTCGTAAGAAATTGCAATTATCTCAATTTTTCTCTCTAATGCTGCAGCAGGACTGTAAATAGAATTTCTTATATCAGAAGCATCGTCGCTTATAAAACTAGTAGCTGTTTCTTCACCGTATGCTTCTCTATTTATAACTAGTTTATTCGATCTAATATATTTTATTAATGTCCCATTATTATAAGTTTCTAGATAATTAATTAAACTCTGAATTCTTCTTTTAGATAAGTTAGCATTATATGCAGAATTATTTAACGGACTAGCATAGCCTTTTATAGTTATTTCTATCTGTTCGCCTTTTTCTAGTAAAGGAACAAGAATTTTTAAAAATCTATTTAATCTGCTGTAACCTTTATCAATTTTTGTAAAAAATAAATCTTCTATCTCAATTTCTGCTTCGCTTTTATTAGCTTTTTTTAGTCCTTTGGTATATATATCTGCGTATTTATCTTGCAATTTAGTGTATTCTAAATATGTGTCTTTATATGTTAACGAGGTATTAGTTTTTAATGTTTTCGGATTAGGTTGGTCATTATCAAAGTATAAAGTTATAGGAATAAGGTGTTTTATTAGCTTCTTTTGTTTAATTGTTTGTTGGGCAATAAATACTGTATCGTTAATAATATTGGGTAAATTATAATAGAAAATATCGTTACAACATAGTTTGCCTTTTTCGAAAAATGCACCTTCTCTGTTAGATGAAAAATATGCTTTAGAATGATTATTGTTTATAGAATAATACAAATCATTATTTTTTGAGTTAATAGGGGAGCCCATATTCTCAGGGATATTCCAATACATAAAATTACCTTTAGACATAAATATATCAAATCCACCAAGATTGTCTAACCATTTAGAACTAAAGTATAAAGTTTGTTTAATGTCGTCGAAAAAAGGCGTTATTTCATCTGCTATAGAATTTATATCTTCGCCTAAATTTATGGCTTCTTTTATTTCTGTTTCAGAAATAAGTTTGCCATACCATAAGTCTAACCCACCATAACCTCCATTTCTGTTCGAAACCCAAATTAAGTACTTATTATTATCTACGTAGGCAATACTTGGTTGAGTATTGTATGTTTTTTCTAAATTTATTTTATTCGAAAGTAATTTAGGATTAGTCCATTTACCATTTGTAAATTTTGCCGAATATATTTTACTATTTTTAATATTAAAATACGATTTTGTAAAGTAAATTACATTTGTTTGTTTGTCTATAGTAAAGTTAGAAACATTGCTACTATCATTAAAAAGAACTATTCTTTTGGGATATTGCCATTTATTATTTTCAAAATTTGAGTAATAAATACTTGTGTATTTTACGGTATCGTTTATTGGTCGTAGAGATGAGAATAGTAATACAGAATCTGAGAATTCAAGTACTTGATATTCACTAAAAGTATTGTTTATTGTTGAATCTAGATGAAAAATACTAATATTAGAATCAGACTCAAAACTCATATATAGAGCATTTTCGCACGATACTATTTCGTGTTTAGATTTAAGCGAAAAATAGTCTCTGTTTATACGATTAAGCTTATAATATTTTTGATAGTTTTTTATTGCAAGTTGATATTTTCCAGAGCTTTTATAAGATTCGCCAAGCCAAAAATAAGCTTTAGGGTATTTCTTGCTATTTGCATCTAATACATATTTGTACATCAAGCTTGCTTTATTGTAGTTTCTGTATAACCTATAAGAATTTGCTAATTTATATGCAGTTTTTGTTGATGCATTTTCGTCGAAAGCGTTCTGGTAGTATCGTATAGCCTCATAATAATCACCATTATTAAAAGCTATGTTGCCTAATTTGTTTTTTTGCTTAGCAGATTGCGAATTTGCTGTATTAAGAAAATACAAGTTTAGTACAAATAAGATATATAATAATCGTAGCATAATTATAACAAAAATATCAATTTTATTTTAACATTGAGGAAATATAGTATTTTTTGGTTTTATAAAATAAAACATATACAAAAACAGTTGTTTTATAACAGATAGTTGTTATATTGTGCTTATGTCATTTATAGATAATTTAAAAAAGCTCGAATACTTACATTTTAAGATTAAGACTCACTCTACTGGTACTCCAGATGAGTTATCTTGTAAATTACAAAAATCAAGAAGAGCGGTCTACAATATGATAGATGAACTTAAAGACATGGGAGCAGATATATGTTATTGCAGAACAAAACAAAGCTTTATTTATAAAAACAACTTTGATTTTAGTATTGTAATTAAAACCTCAAATATTTTGGGAGGAAGAAAACAATTTGTTAACAATATTTTAAAGTGCAATTATAATGCACGGAACAGTTTTATCTTTACAGCACAAGATGAATTTGGCCAAAATAATGTTTTGTAGGTTTATTTACCATGCCTGTTTTAAAATGGTATTATTTAACTTAAATCTTATATTATGAAAATAATAGATAGTGGATTCAGTAATTTAAGTTCATTTAATAATT
>DAOVTE010000056.1 GCA_030627705.1 Bacteroidales bacterium | reverse complement strand
TTAGTTTAATTATTTAATTCATTACAATATAGATTCTTCATTATATAATTGTATAATTCTTTCTTTGTATCATTAAATAATTATTATTCTTTTTTCTTAAAAAATATATTTGCACTAAACATTAGAACTAACATTACGGTTACTGTCCCAATAAAACTTGTAAACATATTTAACGAAACCAATGCACCAAGTTCTCTGTTTGGCGGAAATACCGAGAATAAAAGAACTAAGAATCCAGCTATTACAACAATTGCATTATAGCTAATTGCTCTACCCGAATGTGCCATAGTTTTTTGTGCTACAAGCAGTTTATCTTTATATTTTATTGCATTATTTCTATACTGCTCTATAAAATGCACCGCGTAATCTATTCCAATTCCAATTGCTATACTTGATAGTAATGCAGATGTTGTGTTTAAAGGAATATCTAAAAAACCCATTGTTCCAAAGCTTATTAGAGCAGTTACTATGATAGGAATTGCTCCTATTAATCCAATTTTAAAATTCTTAAACATTATTGATAATAGAATTATTACAATTAATAACGATAATATTAAGCTCATTATCTGTCCTTCTAGAATTAAATCTGTAAATACTAATCCTTTGTAACCACTACCTGCATATTTCAATGTTATTCCTTGCTTTGCAAAATCATCTTCGAATTCGTGAATAATATCCAAAGTTGAATTTATTGCTTTTGAATTATCAGATTTTAGCTGAAAAGTTACATTTAGTTTTTCGTAATCGTAATCTACAACTTTATTTAAGTTTTCTGGATCGCCAGACATTTCGTAAAGTAATAAATACTGTGCAACCATTTCTTGACTCTCTGGAATTACGTTAAACTCCTCTTTATCAGCATTCATTACTTTATTCATTCGATTTACATAATCGGTTAAAGTGAACGAATTACCTACAACTTCAAGGTCATTTTCAACTTTATTTTGCATTTTCTCTACCAACTTTAATACTTCTGGATTTTTAAAAGCATCTTTCTTTCCTTCTGCATCTAGAATTAAATTTAAAGTTGTTGTTCCACCAAAATGTGAGTTTATAAACTGATCTGTAAGAACTATCTCACTATCTTTTTCGAATTTCTCTAAAAAGCTTGAATTGATCCATATTTTTTGCATTCCTACAATTGAAACCACTATTATAATAGCAGTTACGATTATTGATACTGATTTGCGTTTTAGTACTTTTGCTGCAAAACTAAATGCTAAATTAGATTCTGTATCTCCACCTTTTTTAGATACTTTTACTTTAGGTAATCCAAATATCATTAAACCTGCAGGAATTAATACAAGTGAGAAAACCATTGCCATTAATACTCCAAATGCTGTGAATATTCCAAAATATTTAATCGGATATACCTGCGATGTAAGTAGCGATACAAATCCAATAGCAGTTGTGATTGATGTCATTACAACAGGTTTCCACATATTTTTAATCATATCAACAGCAGCCTCTTTTTTAGTGGCATTTGGACTTTTTCTTAGGAATAATTGCAAATGACTATAGAGGTGTATCCCATCGGCAACTCCAATAGCTATAAGCATTACAGGTATCATTGTTGATACTGCATAAATTGGAATTCCTGTAACTGCCATAAGTCCGAAAACCCATAATGTGCTAAAAAACACTACCGACATTGTAAGCAATGTGCTTTTTACAGAACGAAGCATTACAAATAAAACTAATGTAATAACTAGTAGTACAATCGGCACCATTCTTTTCATATCAGCTGGACCTAAAAGTGCCATTGTTCCTTCTACAATTGGGCGACCAGCAACGTGTACTTTTATATCTTCTGTTTCGTAAGCATTTACAAGGCTTAGAATCTCTTCATAAAATTCTTGAGTAAAAACATCGTCCTTAATTTCTGCAATTATTACTGTTACTTTTTCGTCGTAAGAAACTAAACGACCATATGTCATTTCGTTATTCTTTACATTTTCTTGTAATTCTGTTAATTTTTCTTCTGTTTTTGGTACTCTTTTATAGAATGCTTTCACGTCCATCCCTTCTTCTGTACCAACAATATTATCAGCAGTATAAAGAGAAGTAACATCAGCTTTTTCTATTTCATCCATTTTCTGAAGTCTCTTAGTTAATTTCTTAAGAGTATCCAATGTTTCGGAGTTAAAAACCCCATTTTGATTTTCTAGAGCTACAATTATACCATCGTTAATTCCGAACCATTCTTCGGCTTGGTCGCTATACACAAATGCTGGATGATCTTGAGGCATATACTTGTCTAGATCCGTTTCCATTTCTGAATTTTCTTTCATTTCCATAAAAAGAAAAGCAGAAATGATCACTGTTATCGCGAACATAACCCAAGGGGCTTTTAAAAATTTATTTAATAAGTTTTCCATATCAATTTCGTCTTTATATATTTATTTGTTACGCAATGTTAGTTAGTATTCACTAACTATACAAATTTAATTCAATAATTTAATAATTATTAACAAAATAATTAATCTATAAATTGTTTTAAAATGCTAATCTCATTTCTAATCTACCCATATAAAACTCATTATCTAATCCAATAGCTTGTGATTCGACTCTACTTCCGACTAGGGTAAGCTTTAAATGTCCTTTTAAAGTTAATAAACCAACTTCAATATCCTGTTCGTTTGTTTTTACATCTTCTATTTGCCCTACTGCTTTTGCGGCAAGGTGTAGTTTTAATTTCCCTGGAAACCTGTGTTTAACGGCAAATTGCCATAATGGGAACTCAGCGGCATCCATTCGCATAATTTCGCCAATAAATAAGTTGCTAAATAATGGTTGAAATGTTGCATCATTATCAATATCATATTTTCCTATAAATGCACCTGATATTTTTGTGTTTGAAGCATTATCCCAATTAATATTTTTCCCTAATTTAGCAATATATACTACTGTATTATTATCAAACATATTTTGATAAACACTTCCTGTTTGTATAAATAATCCATATGGTAAATTCATATCTACCAAAACTCCTGTGTATAATTTATTATTCGGAATATATTCTTCTGTTCCAAATTCATCGTAAAAAATAAAACCCACATTTGTAATAGTAAAATTTGGCTTGGATTCACTTTCATTACTAAACTCATCAGAATTTCCAAATTCATTAAAGTCGTGATTTTCGTGAAATTCATCATCAGAAGCTTTAGTTTCTTTTGGCTTTACATAATGTGGATCCCAATTAATTACAAACCCTGCTAAATTTGTTTCACCAGGTTTTTCTCCAATATTTTCGGTGTAATCAGGATTTATTATTCCGTAAAGATGTCGGTTTGCACAGAATTTACCCATTCTAGCAAAATTATCTAATACAGTAGCTGCTCTTAGATTGATAGTAAAAGCATTAATATCTTTATCTAAACTAGCACCTAAAATTCTTTCATCAAGCAAAAAGAAGTCGCCTAATCGGCTTTCGTGCAGTCCTATCTTTACATTTGTGTTTTTACCTGAATATGAGTAAAAAGCTTGCCTCACACCTATGTGTCTGTTTTCGTCTACCTGATCTACAAATTCAGAATTTTTCCAATTCTTATAACCACCTTCTATATATATATGATTATTTTTCAAAAACCCAATATCTAAAGCGCCGAGTAACATTCCGCCATTAAGTTGAGTATTTTCTTTATCAACAAATGGGCTAGTCATAACACCAGGAGCCATTGTTCCTTCTACTCCCCACAAAATTGGAACATCTTTTTTAAATGGTGTTAAATGTGCACCTAACATAGACCTACACTCCATTTGTGCAGACACATAACTACTAGCAATAAAAGACATTGCAACAAATAATATGATTATTCTTAATTTCATCTTTTTAATATTTAAGGATTAATACTATTCTTTATAACAGAACTATTTTACATTTAGTTTTTTTATTCCTTTTAGGACTAATTTTCCTTTATGACTTTTTCCATTTCTAAATGGTTGTATACTTTTAATGTTGCAATCGCTCATACAATCTCCACACATAATACATTCTTGATTATCAAGTTTTGATGTTTTTCCATCTCGAGTAATTGCATTAATATGACAAGACGTACTACAAGTTTTACATCCAGCACAAGAATCTGAAATACCTAAGACTGCTGCTCCTGGAATTTTAGTAACCCAACCGAATATAAGCCCGGCAGGACAAGCAACTTTACAGAATGGTCTATGAATAAATAATGAACTAATTAATAAAACTACAAGCAATATGTAACCTGTAATATTTGGTGAGAATAAATTAAACAAAACTTTAAAAGGTCCTATCCTACTCCACTCTATACTTTGTGTAATTCCTATCTGAATTATTAATATTCCAAAAATAACATAACGCATAATTAGCATTACTTTTTGTGCTTTTGCTGTTTGGAAAATTTTTATTTTCCCAATGTAAAGAAACTCTTGAATTGCTCCTAAATAGCACGTCCATCCACAAAAAACTTTACCAAAAAAGTAGGTGATTGGTATTAACCCTAAGAATAAAACTATTGCAGGCCAAATGTCTGTTGCTCCTATAAAAAATAAGAATGTATTCTGAAAACTTGAAATTATTCCAGGCCCTCCTCTATAAAATCCTAATATTACGACTGCTGCTAATAAAAATACTGGTCTAATTTTTCTTGTTGCTTCAAACCTCACGAAGATTCCTGATAATATTGTTGCTATAAGTATAGCTATTGCCCAATAAAATCTATTCCAATTAGTTTTTCGTTTTGGTTTAATAAATTCTTCATCTGAGCCTTCGTTGAATTCAGAAAATTCATCAGATGCAAATTCATCATCGTTTCCAAACTCATCAGATGCAAATTCATCTTGGGTTGCAAACTCATCGGATACAAATTCATCCTCCGTTGCAAACTCATCATCATTTACGTTCTTATTAATTTCCGTATTATCTTCAAACTCATCAAACTCATCTGATTGAGTAAAAGCGTACGATGATACAAGTAAAAAAATTATTACAATTAAATTTAATTTATTTAGCTTCATAGTTCAATTTATTATGTAATGAAAAAATAGTATTAACCTCCTAACTCTAGTTTAATAGATCCAAAACCACCATCCTTTTCACATTCTCTCACAGCGGACAAATTTATTTTTTTACCTTTTGTTTCGGTTACAACTACCATTAGCTTTCTTTCCCAATCCATTGCAGCTGTTTGTTTCCATGGTGTAGATTTCATTACACTTAATCCCTTCATATTAAACTTAGTTTCTCTCATCTTAACAGGACAAGACCTATGTGTTAAAACTACCTTAACCAATAATACCAGCGTATCTCCTGTTTGATAAGAGTCTTTCTCACCCTTTGTAACTTCTATATCTATTTCGCAAGCATTTACAGTTTTAGGTGTTAACGAAATAAAAAAAACACCCATTATTACAATTAATATCAATCTTATTTTCATATAAATTATTATTTTATAGTTAATATTAACTAACTTAATTTTAAAAAAAACCTATTTAGAGCTTATTATCATTTTTAATGAACTTATTAGTTTTTTTCCTTCCATATCCAAATTAAAATTATAGTCGTTTAAATCCCACCTCTTTACTAAAAGTCTAAGAGAGCCCATAAGGATTATAGCTAAACTTTGTTTATCAATATCTTTTCTAACGTTGTTTTCTTCTTGACCTCTTTCTATAATTTTCTCAACTGTTGATTGATGCATATTAAGAATTTCTCTAATTGCATCTTTTAAAGATTTTTCGTTCTTAAAAATTTCTTCTGAAAAAATAACAGAAATTATTGATGGTTGCGCTGTAAACATTTCCATCATTTTGGCAAACATAAAGCTAATTTTTTCAATAGCTGTGTCTTCGTACGTTTCCATCATCTCCGAAAGAAACTCAGCCATAGTTTTAAAATAATTCAAAATTGCTAGAATTATATCAGTTTTACTATCAAAATGTCTATAGATAGCAGGTTCTGAAAATCCAATTTCTTTAGAAATATTTTTTATTGTTAAGCCCTGTATTCCTTCTTTAGCAATAATTTCTATAGAGCAATCAATAATTTCTATTTGTCTTTCGGATAAATCCATTGTATTTAGTTAGTGTTTGCTAACAAAGGAACAAATAATTTTATAAAATAAAAATATTAAATGCGTTTTTTTTTAAATATTTAACGCATTTAATATTTTGTAAGAATTTATAAATGATAAAACATGTTCTAGTTTAGCACTACTTTTTTAGAATTTACCTTTGTACTTTTATTTACTAAATATTCGTTAATTCGTTTTTGTAGATTACCATTATTTTTATGGTTTGAAATCATTTGCGAGATTTCTGAGACTGTATAAGTGTTTACATTTGTGCTAGTTCGCATAGTTGGTAATGGCGACTGAGCATGCATTACCGGAGTTCTACCAAAATTACTGGATAAACTTTTAGTTGCAAACTCATCTTGAATTTCTCCATTTACAATTGTAAACGGATCACCATTTGCTTTTCCGTAATAAATGTAATTATTAGATTCATCGTACTCTTCTATATCATCAAAACCATCAGCAATTAATACTAAATAATAACTTCCTGAAATAGATGGCATTGTATATGCAAATTCGAAATGATATTCGTCGCCAGAACCTCCATAAAGAGCATCTGCTACACTAAATCCAGAAGGAACGTTTATATAGTTCCACCAATTACCTGATGTTCCGTAAGTTGTTCCTACACCATCTAAATTTCCATCTTCGCCATAATTACCGAAATCATCTGAATAATAATCATAAAGCAATATTCCGTAGTCGTTTGCGTCATACGCATTGTAAAATAGGTATGTTATATTCCAATCGCTAGTTGCATTTATTGCACTATTCCCTACATTAAAAACATTATACGAACACATTCTATTTAAAGGGTCGTCGCCCGTTCCGTAATTTGTAGTATCGTGTTCATCTTCTAATGCCCAACCAACTAAATCGAATGATGACGCTGTGTTTCCTGGCATAGAATAAGAAGCATTTTCGCTTTTTGCAACAAAAGCACAAAAACAAAATTCATCTACAAAGAAATTATAATCTACCCAGATATAACCATTGTCACCCCAAGTTGTACCCCAAGAATTCACTATTCTAAATGCTCCATTTGCTCCTTTATTATCATCGTATCCACAGAGTGCCATTGCATGGTATGCGTGCTGCATACCAGGATCTAAATATGTGTCTGATGAAATTGCATCGTCGTTATCCCACGACATAAAATTATCACCAAGCTTTGCTCCTATTGATAGAGCTCTACCCTCTCGTAAATAATCTTTGAGCGAATTAATACTTGTATGAGTAACTTTACGGTAGTTTTCAATTTTGTAGTTTCCTGCATCTGTTGTCCAGCCAGATTCTGGTGAATTTGAACAATCGCCTAAATTATCGTAAGGCACTGTTGACATTTTAGCAACACCTCTCGAAACTAATAAATCGAAAGCAGGTTCGAAACCGGTTCCGTTACAATCTTCGCCCTTATCTGATGCATTAATTGCCCAAAACATGTCTTTAGGACTAAACTGATTGCTTGTGCTAGATAATTGTGTTTGCGAATATCCTTGGTCTACACCTTCTATAAATGTTCTAATATTATAACCTACTGCCCATGCAACACATGTTCCGTATTGACCTTGATTTCCTATTGGCGGAAATTTATCTGATAAATCTATACTAGATGGTAATCCTAAAGTATCATCATCTAAATCTATTTCTTGTTCTAGCTCATCAATATTTTCTTCTTCGGCTCCTATCCACCCAAATGTGTTATTTGCTTCAATAATAATATCAATTACTTGATCTATTTCTTCTTTTTCACACGATGTTGTTGATAATACCACCATAAACAATGATAATAAACCAATAACTAAAATTTTAAATTTCTTAATTTTCATAGATATTTATATATTATTTGTCTTTTAAAAATTTCTTATCAATATTTATAGTTGATTCTTCAAGTTCGGTAAATTCTGGATTAAAAACTTCAAATATTGCATTTTCAAAATCTAATTGTTTTCTTACTTTACAATTATTAAATTCTGCTTTATTCCTAAATATTGCTTTTTTATATTTCGCATTTTCATTAAACGAGCAATAATTAAATTCTGCTTTACCTGTAAACACAGTATTTCCGAAATTTACACGTTGTTTAAAAACAGAATTATTAAACGATGTATTTCCAAATACTCTTACGCTCCCAAAATCAAAATATTTTTCTGAACTTATGCCTCCAAATTGTAAATCACCATATATTTTTGCTTTTTGCATACTAAAATTGTCGCTAAAAATTGTTTTTAAAAAGCTTATATCACCATAAGAAACAATTCTTTGGAATTTTACTTCGGCATTAAAAACAACATCTTTAAAGTAATTTGCCTTAAACGAAAATAAGAAACCTTCGAAATTTGTTTTTTTATTAAATATTGAATTACTAAAATTAACCGTTCCTCTTGCTATAGACTCTTTAAAAACAACCTCCTGATTAAATGTGCACCCTTGAAAGGTTAAATTTTTCTGAAAAGAGACTAAATACATTGCTTTATTCTTATCTGAAGAAAAGCCTATTACTTTTCCTTCGAAAACACAATCCTCAAAAGTGATTGCCGAATTAATGTATAATCTATAATAGTTGCTCATTTCTACAGTTTTATTTTCTATTGCAGTAAAATCTAAGTCGCCTATTATTATTGCATTTTTAACATGAACGTGCTTATCATTATTTATTTGATCAATAATTTTTATTGATTTAATTGTTTTACGACTTTCATTCTTTTCATCTATAATATTATTGCAACTAGCAAATAATATTGCAGAACTAAATATTAATACAATTATCAACAATGCATTTTTCATACTATCTTTATTTTAAGAAACCAAACCTACTAATAATTATTAAGTAAGTTTGGCTTTAAATATTTTAATATATTTGTAATAGCGCAATGCTATAAATTATAAGTTCTTAATTTGATTCTTTATTCTTTCTTTTTTTCTTACCTTTTCCTTTTCCTTTATTTTTTCCTTTGTGCTTGTTTAGTTCGTCTTGTCTAACTTCAGCACTTTTTCCACGCTGTTTGTTTGAATCTTTTAAAGATTGATTACCTTTTTCTTTTTGCTCTTTTACAGCTTCGTTGCCTTTTTCTTTTTGCTCCTTAACTCCTTTCTGCTCATTCTTAGTTTTTTGCTCCTTAACTGCTTTTTGTTCTTTGACTGCTTTTTCAGCTTTTGTTACTTTTGTTACTTCTTTAGCCTTTGTTGATTTAACTTCTTTTTCAGTATTTACAGCTTTCTTTTTTCCTTGCTTTACTGTTTGTGCAGTTGATTCTGTTTGTGTAAATGCAATAACAAATAATATTGCAATTGATGAGATAAGTAATTTCATTTTCTATTTTTTAGATTAATAATTATCAAACATACAAAATATAAATTAAAGAAATATTAAAATAATAATTTATTAATAAAATAATTACAAAAAAACGGTTGGCTATTCATTATGTTTATATTGCAATACCTAATTGGCAAATAAGATATATTAAAAATACGAATTTGATAATAAAATTTTCATAAATTTTTTTACAAATTAAATGTTGTATATTTGACCTTATGAGAATTGTTATTTATTCTATAGTTTTTCTACTTGCCTTTATTAATGAAGCAATAAGTCAATCATATGGCAATGAGTGGATTAATTTTTCTCAAAAATATTACAAAATTAAAATCTCTAAAACTGGAGTACACAATATATCGTATCAAAACTTAAGCAATTCTGGTGTATTAGGAAATAATATTGATCCTAGAAACATTCAGATTTTTGCTAATGGTAAAGAAATACCCATTTATATAAAAGGAGAAAGCGATGGTGTTTTTAATTCATCAGATTATATTAACTTCTACTCAGAAATAAATTCTGGTTGGCTAGATACTGCCATTTACGACACTGAATTTGCACAAACAAATCCTTATTATAGCTTAATAAATGACACATCTGCAGTTTTTTTAACTTGGAATACATCTATATCAAACAAGCGTTTTACAGAGGTTATTGATACAAATTTTTCTTCGTACCCACTTGCACCATACTGCTTACGAGAAATAACTACAAATTATATTAGCAATTATTATTTTGGCGAAACAAGTGCGAGATTAACTACAGCCGAAGGTTGGTTTGATAGTTTCTATTCTTTAGGAAACTCTAAAACCAAAAATATTTCTACAATAAATGCTTTTACTTCTGCATCAACAAATACAAATATAGACATTGCTGTTGTTGGTGTTTCTAATACTAGTAGTACCGGAAACAATCATCATTTAAGTATTGATATTAACAGCACAAATGTATTTGATACATCATTTACTGGGTATACATCTATAAAAAAGCAATTTAGCATTCTATCTAGTGGTTTAACATCTACCACAAGTATTAAATTATCGAGTATAGACGACTTAGGTATTGCAGCAGACAAACAATCTGTTTCATACATTAAAGTTAATTATCCGCACACCTTCGATTTTGAAGGTAAAAGTTTTTTTAAATTTAACTTACTAAATCAAGGTAGTAGCAAATCTTTATTAGACATTTCTAATTTTGATTTCACAAATGATATTTTCCTTTTCGATTTATCAGAAGAAAAATATATTAAAGCAAATACTACAAATAATATTAGATTATTAATAGAGAATACTGGTGTCACAAAAAATTGTTTATTAGTAAGTGACAAAGGAATTATTCAGGCAGATAATTTATTAGAAATAAATTTTATAGATTACTCAATCACAGGACTTAATTCAGATTACATAATAATTACAAATAAGCAATTGCAAAATTCGGCTTTAGAATATAAATCGTATAGATTAAACAAATACAATTCCGAAATTTTTTATATAGATGATTTGTATAACCAGTTTTCCTACGGTATAGAAAAGCACCCAATGTCTATAAAGAATTTTGTAAGATTTATAATAAATAAGTACGATACTATTCCTAAAAACTTATTCATAGTTGGTAAATCTATTCATGCATATTTAAATAGAAAAGATTCTGCAAATTATAGCCAGTGTTTGGTTCCATCATTAGGAAACCCAAGCAGCGATATTCTTCTAACCACAAAAATAATAAGCAATAATTACGAACCAGCTATACCAACAGGGAGGTTATCGGCAATAAACAATTTAGAAGTAAGTCAGTATCTAGCTAAAGTTATAGATTTTGAAAACAATGAACCAAACGAATGGATGAAAAATATATTACATTTTGGTGGTGGATATAACGTATTTGAACAAACAGCTTTTAAATATTATTTATTAAATTACGAATCAATAATAGAAGATACTTTATTTGGAGGTTATGTATCAACTTTTTTAAAATCATCATCTGTTCCAATGCAGATTTCTCAATCAGATTCAGTTAAAATTTTGATTAATAATGGAGCCTCTATGCTCACTTTCTTTGGTCATGGATCTTCATCTGGATTTGATCAGAATACTGACGAACCTGCAGCGTATAATAACTACCAAAAGTATCCATTTATTTTAGCAAATTCTTGTTTGGCTGGAGATATCCATTTACCCGCTCCTAGAAGAATAAGCGAAGATTGGGTTTTAATAAATAATAAAGGGGCAATTGCATTTTTGGCTTCTGTAGATATAGGTATCTCAAATCACTTAAATAATTTTTCTGAGGAATTTCATAAACAGTTAGCTTATAAAAATTACGGCAAAGGTTTAGGTAAACTTGTACAACAAACAATTATCGATTATCAAATAACCGACACTACAAACGAAAGTATTATAAACACTTGCGTAGAATATACCTTACACGGCGACCCCGCAATTGTAATAAATAGTTTTAGCAAACCTGATATAGTTATTAGCGCAAAAAGTATTAAACCAATTCCTACCATAATTTATGCAGAAACAGATTCTTTTACAGTTCAGATAATTATTAAAAACATAGGAAAAGCAACAAATCAGCCATTTTTTTTAGAGATAAACCAAACGTTACCAAATAGTTCTGTAATAACAAAAAATATTTTAGTAAATGGTTGTTTATTTTCTGATACTATAGAAACAAAACTTCCCATTGATATTATTGACGGTATTGGATTAAATAATATTTGTGTATATATTGATATTTTTAATAGCATTGACGAGCTAGACGAAACAAATAATAACGCTTGTATAAATACGATTATTCGTTCTGGCGATTTAACTCCAATTTATCCGTATAAATATGCAATTCATCCGAATACATCAGTTACTCTAAAAGCATCAACTGGTAATCCTTTCTCGCCTCAGCAAACAAGTGTTTTCCAAGTAGACACAAACGACTATTTTGTTACACCAATTGCTGAAACTAATATTGCTCACACAGGCGGAGTTGTTGAATGGATACCTCAAATTCCTTTAACAGATAGCACTGTTTATTATTGGAGAGTTAGTAAAGTTCCATCTACAGGAGGAAATTACAATTGGAAAGAAAGTTCATTTATTCATATTCCTAAAAAATTGGGTTGGTCGCAAGCTCATTTCTTCCAATTTAAAAATGATGATTATAATCTTATAGAATACAACAGACCCTACCGTAAATACGACTTTATTACAACGCCCAAAACTTTAACTTGCAATAATATTGGTAATCCAGCACAATCAGATTATTTTGATATCAAGTATATGTTAGATGGAGCTGGTGATTATTCTTCTTGCGGTGGAGCTTCTGCAATTATTGTTGTAGTTATTGATTCTTTAACTTTAAAACCTTGGGAATCAGACAGAGCAGATTACGGACACAGCGATTATCCAAAATGTTATTCCAGACAACGTAGCGATTTATACTTTGTATTCCCCGCAGATAGCGTAGGCATAACTAATTTATCAGATTTTATTCAAATTGTTCCAAATGGATTTTATGTTTTAGCATACAGCTTTAGAGGTATTCCTTTTCAGCAATGGACAAGTTCTAACTATTATGCACTAGAGCAAATTGGGGCAACAACTATTTCGTCTGTTCCAAATTATTATCCATATATTTTCTTTTGCAAAAAAGGCGATTTATCAACTGTTGTTGAAACTGTTGGTGCAACATCAACAAGTCATATTACATTTAATACTCTACTAAACACAAATTATAATTTAGGAAATATAACATCAGAAAAAATTGGCCCATCTACAAATTGGAAAAGCTTGCATTGGCGTTTTAAAACTATTGATGCAGTAGATAATGATAAAGTATTACTCAGCATTAAAGGTATAAAATTAGATGGAACAGAAGAAATTCTTATTGATAGTATTTCTAGAGACTCATTAGACATTTACAATCTAGAGAATAGGTTGGACGCAACAAAATACCCGTATATAAATCTTAATTTATTTACGCAAGACAATGTAACAAAAACCCCTTCGCAGATAAAAAGATGGCAATTTATTTATGATGGCGTTGCAGAAACAGCAATAAATCCATCTAAAGGATTTTACTTTTATAGCGATACAGTTTTAGAAGGCGACAATATAATTTTTTCAGTAGCAACCGAAAATATTAGCGCATATGATATGGATAGCTTATTGGTTTCTTATCACTTAAAAGATAAAAATGGGAATATACACCATATCAAAAATAAGAGATTAGGAATGCACCCTTCTGACGATATTATTAGCGACACTTTAAGTTTTAATACTACAGGATTCACAGGTCTTAACAGCATTTGGATAGAATTTAATCCTATAAATACACAAACAGGATATTACGATCAATTAGAGCAATATCATTTTAATAATATAGCAGAACAGTTTTTTTATGTTGCATCGGACAGAACAAACCCTTTGCTAGATATTACTTTCGATGGTGTTCATATTATGGATGGCGATATAATTTCGTCAAAACCAAATATCAAAATTAAGCTTAAAGACGAAAATATTTTTTTAGAACTTAACGACACATCGCTATTTGCAGTTTACATAACTTCGCTAACCACAGGCAACGAAAAGAAAGTTCCGTTTATAAGTTCGACAACAGG
>DAOVTE010000110.1 GCA_030627705.1 Bacteroidales bacterium | reverse complement strand
CAATTTGGCAAACCTATTTCATCGCAACAAGCAATTGCATTTATGTTGGCAGAAATGGCTACTAAAATGGAAACCGCAAAATTAATGACTTGGAAAGCTGCTTGGGAATACGATGCAGGAGTTAGAAATCCTGGTTTAAGTTCTGCTATGGCAAAATATTGGGCAACAGATATCGCAATGGAAGTTGCTACTGATGCTGTTCAGGTTATGGCTGGAGATGGTTATTCTTATGATTATGATGTAGAAAAAATTATGCGTGATGTTAAATTAACTCAAATTTACGAAGGAACTAATCAAGTACAACGTTTAGTTATTTCTAAAAGCATTTTAAAATAAAACTTTAGTTTATAATTAAAAATAGCCTTTCAATTTCGAAAGGCTATTTTTTTATTACTTCGTACCTATGTAGATGGAATCGAGATTTGTTTATTTCTGTAATATCTGGTTTCTCACTTTCGTAGGAATGATAATTCTATATTGTCTGTAAATTTTTTAGTTTTTTATTCTTTAATAGTTTGTTGTTTTACTGGTTTCCCAGTCTTCACTTATGTTCTTTCCTGCTTGAAAAAATAAATATATTCAGAATTATATTTTTTAGAAAAATAATAAATACAGCCTGCTTTTTGTCCATAATAACCAATTTAAATTAGTCGTTGCATTTATGCGACGAACTAATTAATGCACTAACCAGCCCAACCATCTCTATCTAAACTACGATATTGTATTGCTTCTGCAATATGCTCTGTTTCTATATTTTTTGATTTTGCAATGTCAGCAATAGTACGCGATACTTTTAAAATTCTATCGTAGGCTCTTGCCGATAGTCCTAATTTATTAATTGCGTTTTTAAGCAAATTTTTACTTTCTTTATTAAGGTTGCAGTATTCTCTGATGTGCTTAGATGTCATTTGCGAATTGCTATGTATTCCTTTGTCGTTTTTATATCTTTCTTCTTGAATTAGTCTAGTTTCTATTACTCTGCTTCTTATTTCTTCGCTAGTTTCTGATACAGATTCTTCTGATAATTTATCGAATGGTACAGGAATAACTTCTAGGTGAATATCAATTCTGTCTAATAATGGTCCTGAGATTTTGTTAAGATATTTTTGTACAATTCCTGGTGAGCAAACACAAGACTTCTCGGGGTGATTGTAATATCCGCAAGGACAAGGGTTCATAGATGCTACAAGCATAAAATTTGTTGGATATTCTACCGAAAACTTAGCTCTAGAAATGGTAACAGTTCCATCCTCTAATGGCTGTCGCATAACCTCTAAAACTGTACGCTGAAATTCTGGTAGTTCATCTAAAAAAAGAACACCGTTGTGTGCCATAGAGATTTCTCCTGGCTGAGGATATGTTCCCCCACCAACAAGTGCAACATCAGAAATTGTATGATGAGGCGAACGATACGGACGCTTAGTTATTAACGATGTGTTTCCTTCTACATTGCCAACAACCGAATGAATTTTTGTAGTTTCTAGTGCTTCTGCTAAAGTTAAAGGAGGCAAAATGGTAGGGATTCGTTTTGCAAGCATTGTTTTTCCTGCACCTGGAGGACCAATAAGTATTATATTGTGACTTCCTGCCGCAGAAATTTCCAATGCTCGTTTTACGTTTTCTTGTCCTTTTACCTCATTAAAATCTATGGTAAAATCATTTATGCTTTTATAAAATTCTTCGCGTGTATTTATTATTACTTGCTCTAACCCTTGTTCCTTATTATCGAAAAAATCTATAACTTGTTTAATGTTATCTGCTGCAAATATCTCTAAATCGTTTACAACTGCTGCTTCTAGTGCATTTTGTTTTGGTAGAATAAATCCTTTGAAACCTTCTTCTCTTGCTTTTATTGCAATTGGTAGAACCCCTTTTATTGGCTGTAAACTACCATCTAACGATAGCTCGCCCATAATAATATATTTGTCTATATTCTCGTGGTTTATTTGGTTAGATGCAGCAAGAATTCCTATTGCTAGAGTTAAATCATAAGCAGAACCTTCTTTGCGAATATCCGCAGGAGCCATATTTATTACAATCTTTTTTCCTGGGATTTTGTATCCGTTTGTTCTTAGAGCAGAATCTATTCGTTGCTGAGATTCTTTTATTGCATTATCTGGTAAACCAACTAGAAAAAATTTTATTCCTTGTGATACATTTACTTCAACGGTGATTGTTGTTGCGTCTATACCAAAAACTGCACTTCCATAAGTTTTAACAAGCATATTTTGTTATTTTATTACAAAAGCTAAATTTAGTAAAATGATTTTGTTTTTTCAAAACAATTTGATTTATATAATTGTTTTTCTAGAATATAAATATTGATGTATTTGAGTTATTATTGCTTAATTATTTTTCTAAAAATAATATTATTGTCAATAACAATATTAACAAGGTAAATTCCATTAGGTTCGTTACTTAAATCAAAAATATTTGTATTGTTATTTGTGGTTTTGTTTTCAATAATTTGTCCTACAGAGTTCATTACAAAATATGATGAAATATTTTCTCCTTCAATTGTAAATATATCAGATGTTGGGTTTGGATAAAGAACAATATTAGTTTTTTCTTTCTTTACCTTATTTAGCGATGTAATAATTTTATCGTACAGAGGAACTTGGTCTGCATTTAAAACTTCATCATTATCATGATTTGATGAGTATCTATATGCAAATGCAACAAGAGAAACTTGGTCTTCATTATAACCTATTGGTAGATTGTAATTAAATGATTGAGAATAACTTTGTCCAGAGTTTAATAAAGATGGTAAAAAGCCTTGAAACCCCCATGCTGATGGTAATAATGCTCTTGCAACTCGCCTATGATAATAATTGTTTATTGGATCTCCTAAACCATAGAAGGGATGACCAATAGTTGTATTATATGCGTTATATTGTATACCCATAATTGAATCTTCGACAATATATAGTCCAATTCTGTAGTCGCCAGGAGGTAAACTATCTAGGATATCTATTTTAGCTGTTACAAAAATATCACGTGATAAACTATCCCATGAAACGGAATCAATAATTACATTTAGTTTTGGTTGAATCAATAGGCGTTGTTGTATTAATGTGTCCCAAATATTTCTACCTTGAATAACACCATTCCAAGTTCCTAATACTGAATCGGTAGGATAATGTATTCTATCTATAGCTGCTGTTGGGACACCATAAACTTGCATACCATAACTAAGAGTATCAATTTCTTCAAACCACATTGCGTCTTGACCCCATCCTGAATGACAAGTAACATTTATTAATTCTGGATGCTTATTTAACAAAGAGTCTAAATAATAACCACCATCAGGACAAAAGCAACAATAAGCACTATGAAAATCTTCTACAAAAACTCTTTTTACATTATCTTGAGAGTAAACAGTAAATACTAAAAGCAAAGAAATAATTAATGGGAATATTTTTTTCATAATAAGATGTTTTGTTAAGTAGACAAAATATAAGACAAATAGTTGTATGTAAATTTAAAATATATATTGTAAGCTTCACAATACCACTAATGATATGTTAACTAACATTATTATGATTAAGTGTATCAGTTTTTAATAATGTAACTTTGTAGAAACTTAAATAATACTAATTATGAAAAAAATATTAATAATTACAGCATTATTTTTAATCGTGATTACACCTAGTTGTTATTTGTTGAAGAAATCGTCTGATTATTATGGCGTTGATTTAAATGAGAAACGCTATGTTTTTTTAATTGATATTTCTGGGAGTATGGAAGGTAAAATCGAAAAAGATGCAAAAGGAAAGGTTATAGGAATGGCTACAAATAAGGTTGCTAATGCTATAGGAAACCAAATAGGTGGAGAACTTGGAGGATTGGTTAGTGGGCAAATTAAAAAATCATTAACAAAATTAGAAAAAGCAAAGAAGAAAATAATTCCAGTAATTAACGGATTTACAGAAGATAATTATTTTTCAATAATAATTTTTGAAAATAAAGTGAGGCTTTGGAAAACAGAGATGGTACAAGCAACAAAGTCTAACAAAACAAAAGCTGTAAGTTATATAAAGTTACTAAAATCTGGGGGAGGAACAAATATTTCTGATGCTTTAGAACAAGCTTTCACGCTTGCAGGAGAAGGAACAACAGACTCTACAAAAGTTTTAAATGTAGAAACTATTTTCTTGTTAACCGATGGACAACCAAGCGCAGGAAAGCATACAAATCCAAATGATATATTAAGTGTTGTTAGCGAATGGAATAAGCTAAATAGAATAAAAGTTCATGCAGTAGGTTTAGGCGATAATCACGACAAAAACTTTATGCAAGAAATGGCTGACCAAAATAATGGTGTTTATATAGACAAATAGATTTCGTAGAATTTATTATTTAACCACTATGCACTGTAGATGTATAGTGGTTTTTTTTGTCTAATATATAATAAGATTTCAGCCAATAGTTAAGTGTATTATATTATAATGGTCTATCTAAATGATTTGAAAGTAATACTTTTTGTTCGTTAAGAATAATTATTAATTTAAGATATTCTTGAAGTTTTTCTTGGTCTGTTTCAGATCTCATCTTTATATAAATATCACTAATTGCAGATGCAATAATTTTACTTTTAAACACAAGTATCATCTTAGTTATATCGCTGCTTAGTGTAGATAATTCTGATGGAACTCTTGTTCCGTTTCTTTTGTGAATATCGCTTAATTCAAATTGTGGACTTAGCAAACTAGCAGCTAGTCCAGATATTTTATTGTCTTGATGATTAGTAAAATGCTTAGTGCTTATTTCTTCGTTTTTAATAATACACGCTCTGCTTTCTTCGAAAATTTGCTTGTAAACTAAATTTCTAAGTTCTAAATCGTCGCTTATTATCTCGTTAATAATATATTTTGCTACTGTTGTTTCTTGCTCTTCTCCTTCATTTTCTATTTTTACTTGATTATTTCCGTATTTTAATAAATAGTAAATAATTTCTTTTTCTTCGTACTCAGAAAAAGTCTTATTTATAAACTTAGGAACTTCTGGAAGTTCTTTTTTTAGAGGTTTGTCTTTTATTTCGGATAAAGGCTGTTTTAGCTTTGTGCGATTTAATATATTATTTCGTACCTCTTGATAAATAGTTTCTTCCTTTATTTTAAGTAAGTTGCTACATTCTTTTATGTAAACCGAACGTGTAATATTATCAGGAATTAAAGAAATTGAATCAACAATATTATTAATAACTTTTGCTCTATTTATTGGGTCTGATGCTGTTTCTTTAAGAAGTAATTCTGTTTTAAATTTTATAAAGTCTTTGGAGTTTTCTGTAATATACTTTTCTAGTTCGGTAAGTTTTAATTTCTTAGAGAACGAATCAGGGTCTTCGCCATCTGGCAATAGAATTACTTTTACGTTTATTCCTTCTTGTAATATTAAATCTATGCCACGTAATGATGCTTTTATTCCTGCTGCATCGCCATCAAACATTACGGTTACGTTATTCGTAAAACGTTTAACTAATTTTATTTGGTCAACTGTAAGCGAAGTTCCAGATGATGAAATTACATTTTCTACACCAACTTGATGCATAGAAATAACATCGGTATAACCCTCAACAATTATGCAATTATCTTTTTTTACAATTGTCGATTTTGCAAAGTTTAATCCGTAAAGAACTTTAGATTTATGATAAATTTCTGACTCTGGTGAATTTAAATATTTAGCAGCTTTTTTATCGTTAGTAAGAATTCTGCCACCAAAGCCAATAACTGTTCCCGACATAGAAAAGATAGGGAACATTACTCTGCCTTTGAACCTATCGTAAACTGCAGTGTTTTTCTGAATTATTAAACCTGTTTTTTCAATAATATTTAGCTTGTAACCTTGTTTTGTGGCTACGTGAGAAAAAGCATCATTCGCATTAATAGAATAACCTAATTTAAACTTTTCTATTATTTCGTCTGTAAAACCACGTTCTTTAAAATAGCTTAAGCCTATTGCTTTTCCTTCTTTGTGATTATACAGATTTTCAGAGAAATTAGTTTGAGCAAATTTTGTAATTACAAGTAAACTTTCTCTCTCGTCTTTTTGTTTAATTTCTTCTTCGGTAAGTGGTTTTTCTTCTATATGGATATGATATTTTGCTGCCAAATATTTTAGAGCTTCTGGGTAGGAAAGTTGCTCGTGATCCATAATAAAGTTAACAGAATTACCTCCTTTACCGCAACCAAAACATTTGTAAATTCCTTTTGCTGGCGAAACTGTAAACGATGGTGTTTTTTCGTTGTGAAAAGGACATAACCCTAAATAATTTACGCCTCGTTTTTTTAACGATATAAAATCTCCTACAACTTCGTAAATATCCGAAGCATTAAATATTTTGTCTATAGTGTGGGCATCTATCACGGGTGTAAAATTAGCAATAAATATTATAAATTAATAGGGTATACTTATTTGCTATTGTGGTTTTTTTAATTTCTAGATCTTAATATTCTATAAAAATATTGCTCAAAATTTTCGTTAGGAGAAGGTGCTGTTGCCGAAATAATTGTTCCGTATGGGTCTATAAGAACGTAAGTAGGATACGTAACTACTTTAAAATCTTTTAACAACTCAAGATTATCTTTTATGCTTAGAAACCTCCAATTTGTGTTAGCTTGATTCTCTATTTTTGTTTCGCTTTTAGGTAAAATAATATCAACAAATTCTTGTATTTGATTAGGATACAAATCAACAAGAAGAGTAATTATTTCAAAATCATTTTTATGTTTATTATACAAGTTTTTTAATACCCCATAATCTTGCATACAGCTATACGAATCTGAAATTACTATATTAAGATAAACATATTTCCCTCTATAATCTTTTAGTTTAACTAGATTACTGTCTTTATCATAAAGGTTGAAGTCTGGAGAAATAGTACTCGCTATTGTTTTATTTATGCTTGCTTTTCTCTTAATATTAATTGCTATTGCTTTGTGCTTATTTACTTTTGTGTATCTAATTAATGTATCTAAGGCTTGTAAAACAAAGGGATTCCTGAAATATGGGTCAGTAAGTGCATCGTTTAAACTTTTAAGTATTACTAATTCTTGTAGGGTATCGTTACCTAAAGAAATTTCTTTGTTTAGTGTTTCTTTAATTTTATTGCTGCTTTTAGATAAATTTATATTTGAATAGATAGTTTTTCCGTATTTTGTGTTTCTTAATTGCTTAAAATAATTGCTATACATTTTTGTGAATAAATCCATATAAGCTGTATTTGAGTAATAAATTGGTTTGTTTTTGTAGTGATGATGTGTAACCCATTTTATATCTCTTTTATATGCTGCATAACGCAAGAATTCGATTTTGTAATGCTTATAAATACTAAAATATGTGTTTTGATATTTGTTAAAATTTGTATTTAAAACGCTTATCATAGAATCTGCCGAGGAGTTTTGACGTTGCCTAATCATTTCGTAAAAATGCAGATTTATATAACTATTATATTGTTTATCAAACTTCTGAATTAGTATATTTATATCATTTTTTTCTAGGTTTTTAATTCCTAATTCCATTTTAAATGGTTTAAAATACGGATTTAGGCTATCTTTAAGCTGTTTCTCTATTAGTGGAGGCAGAATTATCTCGTATTGTTTATTTGGCTGGGCATAAAATGAGCAATCGTATATGCCTAAATTTGTAATTATTTTATTCGTCTGTTCTAAGTTAAAACTACAAGAAAAATCACCATCCTCATTTACAATACATGAGTCAATAATTTCTAGTTCTAATGTTATTAGATCACTATATTTTGTAAAAAATAGTTTTTTATATGCATAATCTTTTGCATTTCCATAGATATTTACTGTTTGGCTGTTTACAGATAAACTAATTAATGATATTATTAAAATTGTAAATAATCGCATAGCTTTAAATAACGCTTTTTTTGTTTTATTAGTGTCTACTTATACAAATCTAAATAAGGATTATTTCTCTAAAACTATTCCTTTTGGTATAAAAATAGACGTAGCTCCACCATGATGAAAGATTTCTCTAATTATTGAAGAGTTAATTGCAGTAAGTTCAGGCGAAGTTAATAGAAATATTGATTCTATTTTATCATCAGAAATTAACCTATTGTTTTGAGCAATAGTTCTTTCATATTCAAAATCAGTAGATGTTCTTAAACCTCGGAGAATATATTTTGCATCAACCTTCTTACAATAGTCAATAGTTAATCCTTCATAGGTATCAACGGATATATTTGGGTAATCTTTAAATGTATGCTTTATCCATTCTATTCTTTTTTTTAATGTAAAAAACCCTTCTTTACTGGAATTAAAACCTACAGCAATTATTATTTTATCGAACATAGGCAATGCTCTTTTTACAATAGATTCGTGACCGATTGTAATAGGATCGAACGAACCGGGAAACACAGCAATTTTCTTCATAACTTAGATAATTATTATTCAAAGTTACAAGTTTAAAGTTTTATTTCAAATGAAAAACGTAATTGAGTTTTGTTTTGTGTCAAAATACATTTATTAATTAATATGTTTTTAAACCAATTTTAAGCTTTTAGTCTAATATATATGTTGGATTTTAGTTTGTGTTTAGTAATTTGCGAGTGTATAAATGTTTAAATTTAATTATTATGAAAAAGTTATTTGTTTTTATTTCAATGTTTGGTATTGTTGCTATTTCATTTGCACAATATCCAACCTCAACTATGTATTACGATTATAATAATATTAATGTTCTAATAAATTCTGCAAGCAATTCCTTTTGGGATGCCACAGGAAGTGGGTCGATAAGTTATGAAATACCAAAGGGGTCAGGAAAGCATGCTATTTTTTGTAACGATATCTGGTTAGGTGGACTAGATTCAAATGATTCTTTATTTCTTTCTGGGCAAAGGTATTTAGAAAATGGACCAGATTATTATACAGGACCAATTGCTAATAATTACGATAACACATACGATACTAAATATAATAATATTTGGGTAGTTACAAAGGCCGAAATTGATTATCATATAGTAAATATTAATAATGGTTGGTATACTGTACCAAGTAATATTATAGATTGGCCTACACATGGAAATGCTGCTAATGGCGAAGCAGTTCTTTTAGCACCTTATGTAGATGTAAATAATAATAATATATACGATCCTCTTAATGGTGATTATCCGAAAATAAAAGGTGATAAAGCATTTTATACAATATTTAATGATACTAGAGATATTCATAACGAAACAGGTGGAAATCCTGTAGAAGTTGAAGTTCATTTAATGATATATGGCTTTGGAACTTCTATTAATGCAATTCACCATGCATTATTCTTTTCGTATAAAATTTATAATCGTTCGGCAAATGATTACCATGATTTTAAGGTTGGCTCATTCACCGATTATGATATTGGAGATCCTACAGATGACTATATTGGTTGCGACACAGTAAGAAATATGAGCTACGGGTATAACGGAGATAATAATGATGGTACTGGCACAGGAAATTCATATGGACTTAATCCTCCAGCAATGGGAACTGTCTTT
>DAOVTE010000164.1 GCA_030627705.1 Bacteroidales bacterium | reverse complement strand
GGCCTGCCACATATGGTGTATTTATCCAAGCCTCAACAGTTCTGTTAGAATTTCCTTGAATACCAGAATATGCAGTTTGTACATAATCATTAATTCCATCAAAATGTAAAGCATTTTGTGTCTGACCAAATAAAGGGATAAGTAGTAAGGCCGTAATAGATAATAAAGTAATAATTCTCATAAATTTAATTTTTATATTAGTTAATTAAAATGGGTTCTTAGAATTAGTTTCTTTTTGAAAGATATAACGAACCCTTATCATTGGCAAATTTAGATGTTTTTTATGGTTTAACAAAAAAAAATGTTGTATAACAATTGTGAATATATAGTTAACTGCATAAAAACATTCAAGGTATGTTGTTAACTTGTTTGTCTACCAAACAAAAGTAGCGTAGTAAACTTAAAACTTTAAACCTTACAACACGTATTAATTAAATTGACAAATGAATATTTTTTATAACTAATACTTAAATTAATCATCAAAAGTTTTAGAAGAATCTGAGACTAACAAATTAATTTCTTTTAATTCTTCTTTTGTGAGCTCGCGCCATTCTCCAATTTTTGTGTCTAATTTTATATTCATAATTCTACTGCGTTTGAGTTTTATTACTCGGTAATCTAAATATTCGCACATTCTACGAATTTGTCGGTTTAAACCCTGCGTAAGAATAATCTTAAACTTAAACTTATCTATTTTTTCTACAAAACATTTTTTTGTAATAGTATCTAGAATTGGAATACCGTTAGCCATTTGTTTAATAAACAGCTGAGTAATTGCTTTATTTACGTTTACAATATATTCTTTTTCGTGATTGTTTTTTGCTCGTAATATTTTGTTTACAATATCGCCATCGTTAGTTAAAAATATTAACCCTTCGCTAGGTTTATCTAATCTCCCAATAGGAAAAATGCGTTTGGGATAATTAATGTAATCAATAATATTGTCTTTTTCTGTAGTAGTATCTGTTGTGCAAACTATACCAACTGGCTTATTAAAAGCTAGGTAAACAAACTCTTCTTTTGGCTGCGATATTAATTTATTATCGACTTTTATAATATCGCCATCTACGATTTTGGTTCCCATTTCAGGAACTTTATTGTTTATTGTAACTCTTCCTTGTTCTATTAATTTATCGGCAGCTCTGCGTGAGCAATATCCTACTTCGCTTAAATATTTATTTATTCTTATAGATTTTGTGTTGTTCATTATTGTCAACAAATTTAAAAATATTTTCTTTTCAAAAAACTCGAAAAAACCAATAAAAATAAAGCCCCAAATTACAAATGAAATAATTAAATGTAGAATTCTATATTTCTTAAATTTAAAATACCTTGTTAATATAAATGTCCCGAAAGGGATAGATAAGATTGGTGCAGTAGTAATTATTACACCCCAATATCCATAATTATTTTTTAGGTTTATTACAAAACGTTTTTTTCTATTAAATTTTACTGGCTTGGGTGTTTTTTTAGATTTCTTAATAATTTTTATATTCCAAAAATTGATAATATAACCCCAAACAAAGTTAAAGAATAAAACACCTGATATACCACCCAAAATAGAAATTAATATAGATTCGTAAAAGTCGAAACTATAAACTATTAATGGTACAGTTAATGCAAATTTTACTGTGCTTAATAAAAAGTATATTAATGCTTTAATAATCATAAAACAGATACTATAAGTATAATATATATTCTGTAAAGTTAATAAATATATATAAACTGAACTTTTAATAATAAAAAAAGCCCCAGAAGGGACTTTAATCATAAGTAATTGCTTTTAAAAGGTTTTATCTTGGACAATCAGCGCCTCTAGATTGCATATGACCTTTTCTGTGCTTTTTATTTTTTTTAGAACTATTCATATCAAACATTACTCGTTGATCTTCGGTTAATAGAACTCTGATGTTTTGTTTATGTTGAGCACGTTTTTTCATCATTGTTGTTTTAATTGCACCAATTTCATCTATTGTTTTATTTATTTGGCCAATCTCAGCTTTTTCGGCGGTAGAAATTGTTTTTAAGTGTGCTTGTTTTTCGTTAAGCTCATTTCTTAATGGTAACATTTCTTTCATTTGTTTTGTTCGCTCTGCTTTAATTTTTTCTTTTTGAGTGTCTGTTAAATCAGGAATTCTATTTTCTATTCCAAAACCTGAACCATTTTGATTACCCATTTTCTCGCCTCTATTCATTCTTTGTTGATTCTGATTTTGAGAAAAGCTATTTAAACTAAACGCTGTAACTGCTACAAATAATAATACTAATTTTAAATTTTTCATAATTTTTTATTTTTAATAATTAAACTTCAATACATTGATATTGATTTATGAAAAAGGTTTAATCCTATTAAAAAAAATGATGTGATATAATTGTATTTGCTTTAGAATCAGCAGTTTGCCAAAAGTTAATAATATACTATATCGTTATTGTATAGCTTAGTTACTATCCCAAAATAAAAGAACAAGTCGTTATTAATATTTGTATCAGATGAAATATTTCGAGATTTTATTCCTACTTGAATGTAAGTTTTGCTTTTAGGGTTTACTAAATAATTAACATTTATGTCTGAATAAAATAAATTATGCAAATTGCCTTGTAATGTATAATTTCCATAAATATTTGTGCTTATAGAATTCGGTAAATGAATATTTTGCCCTACGTTTATTGTGTCTTTATTTGTTCCGTATTTTGCGTAAATAACCTTTAGATTGTAGGTAATTCTGTTTTTGCGATATTTTAGAATTGTAATATACTCATTAAAATTAGCTCCTATTGGATGTGCTAATGGTTGAAAATAATTTCCAAAACTTTCTAGAGACGAGAAATGAGAATAAATAAATGGACGAGCATAGTTATATTCTAGTTGTGAGTATAACCCTTTAACATTAAACAGGTCGAAAGCTTTAAACCCTAATTGATACGCATATTTATTTGCCCACCATCCTGTTTTTGCTTTTAACTCAGACAGTTTAAATTCGTCTAATGTAATCTGTCCATATAGATTAGCTTTTTTAAAGATTCTAAGCTTATACCCTGCGCCCATTATTACATTATCTGGAGAGCCTATAGAGAACTCAATTGGACGATAAAATATTATTGGATTTAGATAATTTACATCGTAACCACGAGAAAACGTAGTATCGCCGTTGTTCCATACTACTGCTTCGAATAAATTAAGATTAAATCGCTTATTTATATTCCAGCTTAAATAATGTATTACGTTATATTTTTTGTTTAGGTCTTTAAAATTCACTTCTGAATCTATATCTTTTAATAAAGAATAAAGAACAATGTATTTAATTTTCCAGATTTTTAAACTTCCTTTTAGAGATGGGGTAAAATTTGAATTATCTGATAATTGTAGAGATCTATATCCATTACCAAGAAAATTTTTATCGTTGCCTAATTGAAAATTAAAATATTTTGAAGGTGAGTAAGATGCATAGCCAATACTAGTAAAATAGCTGTAAATATCATTTGTTTTCTTATCGTATTTTCCAAAATGGGGAATAATATGTGTCGAGTCTATAGCATTAGAAATACCACTGGCAAAAGAACTGTGTGAGTTAAATAACCTTGCTCCAAAGCTAAGTTTTTTTGCAATATTGTATGTAATATCTGCTCCGTAAACAAAATTTGAATAATACTCGTTTTGCGTAGAGTTTATATCTCCAATATAAGTAATAATTGGATTAATTTTTAGTTTTTTATTGTTAGATAGAATAAGATTTTCATTATATAATTTCTTATTTGCAATACTATAATTAGATGTGTCGCTGGTAATCTCAGAAATTTCTCTAATAATAAATGGCTTTATAGACGAATGAGCATTTTCGCTATTAGACATGGCTCTATCGTAATAATAATTTGACTCGTTATTAATTGGCAAGAATAGATTTTGCGATTGTATTTGTTTGATAGATACAATAAGCAATATAAATAATATTTTTTTTATATTGCTATACATTATTCTCCATTAGTTATAGTAAATGTAACCTCCATATCTATAAAAAAGATTACTGTATTAGACCTTTATTTTAGAAAGAATGTAGAGGTTCCAATATTTCTTCCATCTATAAATAAATCAACGTAATATGTTCCTGGAATAAGTTCTTGGTTCTTTTTCCAGTAAATGCAAACATTTAAATCTTTTCTTTGGTAATCAACCTCTCGTGCTGATGTGTAAACTATATTATTTCCTTCGAAAGAAAATAATTGTTCTTCAGAGTCGGAAATAATTAATTTGTCGGGTCTTGCTATACGCAGATATACATTTCGCGAACCCAAAGGAGCAACATCATTCTCTGTAATAGTAAAGCAAACCTTAACTTTATCTACTTTAGCAATTTTCTTTGTTAGTTTACTTTTTTTATTTATTGGCTCTGCTAATATGCTTTTTGCTTTTAGTACTTTTGCTACATCAACAATTTCTGATAAGCTTGAGTTTTGATTGGATAAGCTTCTATTCTCTACAATTTGATTATTATATTGTGTTTTAACTTTTATGTTTTCTGCTGTAAGAACTATATTTTGAGTATTAAGAGAATCTATTTGCACTATGTAGCTTTTCATAATATCTCTTAATGTTTGCAGCTCTTTTTTATAGTTGTTAATTTTCCATGCACTATTAGACTTAACCTTTTTAAGCTCAGCAATCATTTCTTCAATTTTTGCTCTCTCGTTTAATAACTTCTCATTTAGTTCTTCGTTGTTTGTCTCTAAGGCATCGTATTGTATCAGCATGTCGTTTAGCTGATTATTAATATTTTCTTTTTCGGTATTTGTAGAGTTTAGCTCAACAATAACTTCTTTAATTTTTTTAGTTTCTTGATAATATAAATATCCAAAACCAATACTAGAAATTAGTAGTATTACAATAATAGTTAAATATGTTTTATTTCCATTTTTTGGATCAGATAATATATCCTTAGTGTTGCTAGTATCAGTCATATTTGATTATAATTTTATATTGCAAAAGTATTATTAAATAGTTACACTACATTATTATTTCAAAATTTTTACTGTCATTTTAATATCATTTAACGGTCGATTGTTTTTATCAGTTTTTACACTTATTATTTTTTCCACAACTTCTATACCCGATTCTATTTCGCCAAAAGCTGTGTATCCACCATCTAGATGTGGTGTTCCTCCAACAGTTGTGTAAGCTGCAATCTGCTCTGGCGAATACTTAAATTTATGATTCTGTTCATATTCTACATTAATTTCATCTTGAATTTTAGTTGAATACTCTCTTAAAAGCTCATGATTTCCAGATGTTTTAAGCGAATCTAATTTAGTTTTTATATCTAAATTATCTGCTACATAGTTTTTAGTATATTTTTGTAATTTAGAATAATTAATTTGCTTCTCGAAATTAGTTAATTCAGCTTGGGTATATATTTTTCCGTAAACAATATAAAATTGTGAGCCAGACGATTCTTTTTTAGGATTAACATTATCGCCTTCGCGTGCAGCAGCTAATACTCCTCTTTTATGAAAAAGTTTATCATTAAACTCTGCTGGGATATTATAACCAGGTCCGCCATTTCCTAGCATAACTCCTTTTTCTGCATTTTTAGAATCTGTATCGCCACCTTGAATCATAAAATCTTTTATTACTCTATGAAAAAGTGTTTCGTTTAATGTTCCTTCAGTAGCAAGTTTAATAAAATTTGCCTTATGCAAAGGTGTTTCGTTGTATAACTTAATGGTTATATTGCCATATTCTGTCTCTATTAATACTTTTTGTTCAGCATCTTTATTTTTTGTGAATATAGAGCAAGAATTAAGAATTATTAATGAGAGTGCTAAAAGAAAAGTTGTTAATTTCATAAAAGTAATTTTATTGTAAAATTAGTAAAAATATTCATAAATTATATACTTGGTAAGTATTACAACATACTCGAAATTGCAAAACTAGATATTGCAATAATTAAAACTAGTGCATAAATAGATATTACTACTATTACCGTTACACCAATAAATTTAAAGTTTGATGCTAAATTAGTAAGCCCCACTTCTAAGCTATTTTGATTATTAGAATTTAAAGCAGTTCTACCTTTTATTGCAAAATTATATAAATAATTAATAGGGAAAAAATATAATGCAGCCATTACTAAATAAAAAAATGCCATAAGATATTGACTCCCAGCAAAAAAATTATTTGTTGGAATAACCATTACTACTATTGCAACTATAACCATTAGTCCAATTCCAACAAAACCTATAATAGCTAAGAATTTTGCCCAATACACCATTTTGCTTAACGATTGTCTTATTGATTGATTTAATTCTAGTTTGTTTTCTAAATCTTCCATTTTTTTAAATTTTAATTATTAGAATAATTAACAGCAATATATATCTGTTTATTTTTTTTAGAGTAATAATATTTAGAAGCAATTTTGCTTTCATGTACTTTTTTTGATTAATTATAATAAACACCTTCCACGGAGATCAAATTATAGTAAAAGCACACAAAATATTACTGCAATGTAACAATTTTATTATATCCAAATATATATTATTTAATAAAAATTATTTTGACTGTAATGATTAGCAACTATTTTTTTTTAAAATAGATAACTATTAATATAATTTCTTGCTAAATAGTTTAGTGGATTTTTAATATTACTTAAAAAATTAAATGTTACATTTACACCAGAATAATTAAGCTATGGGAAAAGAATCTACACCACATGTTGGAATTTTTGGAAG
>DAOVTE010000105.1 GCA_030627705.1 Bacteroidales bacterium | reverse complement strand
TGTATAGCCAATAAAATCGTTATAGATACTATCCCAATTATATGAAACAATTAATATTTGGTTATCATTAGCATCGTAATGGTTTATAGTAAGTGTAATAGGTATAGAGTCGGTAGGAGAGCTAAAACTATAGCAAACAGTTGAATCTATTATTGTTTCGGTGCTTTGTGCGTTTGCAATACTTAATACTCCAATTAAGAATAATAGTGTAAATATTTTTTTCATCTTTATTCTTTTTTAAATTTTTATTGTAAAAATCTACCAAATTTAATGATAAAAAAGAATAGATGCAACTAAAATAAGTTTACATTTAGAAAAAAGCTATGTGTTATTTAGCACAAAAAAGCCCTATCAACACAATAGGGCTTAGTATATTATTATTTATTTGTTAAACAATTGCTTCTTTATCAGAGACATAAGTTCCTGCTTCTAGCTTTTTGGCTACTTCTGCAAATGCATTCAGTGTATAATCAACATCTTCGAGGGTATGAACAGCAGTAGGTATTAATCTAAGCATTATTACACCTTTAGGAACCACTGGATATGCTACTATTGAACAGAAAATATTATAATTCTCACGTAAGTCCATAGTTAAGCTTATAGCTTCTTGTGGTTTTCCTTCTAAGAAAACTGGTGTAACTGGCGACGCTGTTACTCCTATATTTAAACCTAATTCTTTTAATCCCGATTGTAATTTATGCACAACAGCCCATAATTTTTCTCTTAATTCTGGTTTATTTTGTAATAACTCTAAGCGTTTTAATGCACCAACTACCATAGGCATTGGTAATGCTTTTGCAAATATTTGCGAACGCAAATTGTAACGCATATATTGTACTATTTCTTCGTTACTAGCAACAAAGCCACCTATACCAGCCATAGATTTTGCAAATGTCCCAAAAAGGATATCAATATCGTCAGATACACCCATAAACTCTGCTACTCCAGCACCAGTTTTACCCATTGTACCAAAACCATGAGCATCATCTACAAGTATTCTAAAGTTGAATTCTTTTTTAAGTGCAACAATATCTTTTAAATTTCCTAAATCGCCTGCCATCCCGAAAACTCCTTCGGTAATAACTAAAATACCACCATTAGTTTTTTCGGCATTTTTTGTAGCACGTTCTAGTTGTTTTCTAAGGTTATCCATATCGTTATGTTGAAAAACAAAACGTTTACCCATATGTAATCTAGAACCGTCTAATATACAAGCGTGAGACTCAGAATCGTAAACAATAACATCATTTCTATCAACTACTGTATCTATAATTGATACCATTCCTTGATAACCATAATTTAACAAAAAGGCATCTTCTTTACCAACAAATTTGGCTAATTCTTCTTCAAGTTTCTCGTGCATGCTGGTTTGTCCAGACATCATTCTAGCACCCATAGGATAGGCTAATCCCCAATCTTTTGCTGCTTGCGCATCTGCTTCTCTAACTTCTGGGTGATTTGCTAAACCTATATAATTATTTAAACTCCAATTTAGAACTTCTTTACCTCTAAAGTTCATTCTTGGACCAATTTCGCCTTCTAATTTCGGAAAAGCAAAGTATCCATGAGCTTCTTTTGCATACTGTCCTAGTGGAGTATTATTTATATTTAACTTGTCGAATAAATCCTTCATTGCTTATTGTTTTTAAAATTTCCTACAAATTTAGTTTTTTTAATATTATTGTACAAATTTAATTTTGATTTGAAATAGTATTTTTAAACTAGTTCTTAACAAAACTGCCTGTACGTGTTTTATTTTTTGAAACTACTTTAATTATATAATATCCAGACTCTAAAAACTGAACATTGATTTTGTTTGATTGTAATTTTCTGTATTTAGCCAGCTCTATTCCTTCTATATTGTAAATATAAACAGTGTAATTTAAATCGTTTATTTTAAGATTTAATATTTCGTCTACAGGATTTGGATATAGTCCAATATTTGTTTCGTAAGATTTTACCGAAGTATTATAAATCGTATAAATATTTGTAGAATCTATTCCACAATCGTTACTCACGTATAATTTGCAACTTATAGAGTCTGTATTAATATGATACGATATATCTGATGTTGAAAACGTTGTTCCGTCGCTAAATACCCAGTAAAAAGCATTTCCGTTTATTGATGTATTTGTAAACTCGAATTGATTACCTGCATTTGTTGATGTAAAACTTGCAGTAGGGGCATCACAAATCTCAAAATCGTCTATTGCAACACCTGTATATTCTAAAACACCTATAAACTTTATTCTAAATTGCACATCAGAATTTCCAATTAAATTAGAAATTGATTGCCTTACATTTTTCCAATCTCCATATTCGCCAAGCCACATATATCCCGAGGTATACCAATTTGTATCAACAGTAGCCGAAACACCTACAACTTGCCACGTTGCTCCATTATCTATACTAGATTCTAATTGTGCTCCTGATGGGCTTTGGGTCTCGTGCCAAACGTTTAACTTAACAAATGGATTATTCATATTTGCGAGATCAAAACAAGGTCCAACTAAAAAAGATTCTTCTAATTCGTTATAATATCCAGATAAATTTGTTGCCCAAACGTTATTTCCAGATGCTGCATTTGTTATTACTGTATCGATAGGTGTACCCCACTGCCACGATACATTATCGCCTTTTACAAACCAATTTCCGCTAGTACTTTCAAAATCTTCTATATATGGAAATATTGCAATATTTTCGAAATTTGTAAAGTTGTATATTATACTATCATTATTTGTTGATTCATCTAGCAATAATTCTGTTTTTACAATTAATTGATAATCGCTAATTGCAGAAATATCTATTTGATTTGCAAATGTGTAAAAATATGAATCGTTGAAAATAATTGTATCGTTTACAATTTCAGTAATATATGTGCCACCATTAAACGAATATGAAATAGGGAAAGTAAAAATAGTATCTAGTCCATAATTAAAAATTTCTACTGTAATATCTTCGGCGTTTGTATATCCGCAATCATCCGCAGGAGAAATTACTGATATTACGCCAATATCTTTAAATGGTGATTCGTGTATTTCTATATTGTCTATTGCTACACCTTCTGCTGGTACGGTTCCTCCGTTAAAAGTTATTCTAATTTGCACATCAGATAAACCAGCAACAGAATCTAAAGTGTGTTTAGCATGAAGCCAGCCTCCTGAGCTACCATTCCAACCTTCGAAGGTTGAGTTTGATTGCGAATTATACCAATTATTACCTTCGTTTATTGTTCCTAAGACATGAAAGCTATTTCCATAGTCAGTTGAATACTGAACTTCTATATAATCGTAAGTATTTGTTTCATACCATATATCTAATTCCAAAACAGGTAATTGCATGTTTGATAAATCAAAACAAGGTCCCATAATATAAGATTTATCATTTACATTACTATTTGAATCTAATGAAGTAACCCAAGCATTTATTCCTGAAGAAGCAGAATTAATAATGGTGTTACTAGGAATACCTAACTCCCAAGAGGTAGCAGTAAACAAGCTGTTAGCAGTAAATTTTTGGCCTGCAATCCAACCACCATCTCCAGATTCGAAATCTTCAAAGTATGGAAAAACATTGATGTAATTTAAATTTGTTATTTGTGTCTTAAATGTGTCATTACTTAAATTCTCATCTAATAAAAATTCAGTATATATTTCCAAATTATAATTAGAGCCAACAATAGATAAGTCTATGTTATTACTAAAACTATAATTATACCTACCACCTGGCTCTAATACCAAATTAATATTTTCAGTATTTGGAGAATTACCATTAACGGTATACGCTAAATTGAAATTATACAAAGTGTCATAACCTAAATTTATTATTTCATAATTTATCGTTTCATTATTAGTTAGCCCACAACTAGTTCTTGGTGACCAATACCTATATACTCCAATATCATATTGAAAAGCTTCTGTAATTTCAATATCGAAAACCATACTTGGGTTCATTCCCATTAAATCATAAGTAGATAATACAATATAATAAGTAGAATCTGCCAAAATTGGAGCGTTTAAAATTTCTAAATTTCCACTATCGGCAGTATCTTTAGCAATACATTCTGAATAAATACTACCTGGGCAATTTTTAACTACAAAAACTCCTGGTCCGTACTGATTACTTGCAACATTTACCGTGATATGCAAATTAATATCAACTGGTGATTTAAACATAAAAACATAATCATTTCCAGAGGTATACACACTATTACATAGGTCTGACGATGAATAGTTATTTCCGAACCCAACAGTTGTATGCCCTGTACTTATAAATGGTATTGAATGAATTGTATCTGGAGTTAAACAAGTACTACCTACTTGTGCATTAATTAACAAACTATTAGATATTATTATTATTATTAAATATTTTTTCATTTTTAAGCAATTTAATTTTTTTCTGAGAATTATGTATATATCTTTAAAGCAACTAAAAGACGTTAATATTGTCTAATGGTTGCAATAATATATATTTTTTTTGATTAATGAAAGACATATTTTTATATATCAGTATTTTTATTCTTTTTCTTACCGGTTGTAAGAAGGATATTAGTAAGCCACAGTGGGATGTAGAGGTATTAACTCCACTGCTTAAATCAGAAATTGGATTAATGAATATAATACCCGATTCTATTTCTACTATAAATTCGGATAGCTCAATATCATTAGTCTTTTCTAATTTTCTTTACGGAATGAATTTAGACGATTCTTTTAAGATTCCTGATACAAGCCTTTCTTATACCACAAAACTAGATAATATTAATTTAGATGATATTTCTGTTTCCGATAGAACTTCGCTTGGCGATATTGCATTAAACGACCAAGCAAATGGTAACGGAGATTTATATACGCTAATAATGAATGCACACAATACAGGAACACAAGCTACGATAACTCCAATAACACAGCAAAACTATACCGATTTAGTGGTTGATGCAACTGATTATTTCCAAACTATAAGCTTAGAAGAAGGATACATAGACATTTCTATAGATAATCAATTACCTATAGATATTACAAATGTTATATTAGAATTAAAAAACGAAATTAGTGGTACTGTAATTGTTCAAGATACATTCCTTATTATACCGAGTTTTTCTGCTGTTACACACACACATTCGTTAGCCGGAAAAACTGTAGAAGGAATATTACTAGGAAACCTTATAATAGAAAGCCCAGGTAGTACAGGCGATGTTACCATAGACACAAGTATGGCAATGATAACAAATATTACTGTTAGAGATATTAAAATCTCATCGGCAACAGCAATTTTTCCAAATCAAGAAATTGTAAACCAAGTAGATGAAACTTCTTTAGACAACCCAAATATTCAGCTAACTAAAACTAAAATTAAATCTGGCTTTATTAATATTCAGGTCTTTAATACAATTGCAGAAAATTTAAGTTTTGATTTCGAATTATTAAGCGCAACCAAAAATGGTTCTTCATTAGCTATTTCCGGAAATATTCCGGCAGCAAATGGCAGTGCTTCTAGCTATACCACATCTAAAAATTTAGCAGGTTACGATCTTAATTTACAAGGTATTGGATTTATTGAGCAAACCCAAGGCGATTTAAACGGAAACGGATACATAGACCCAGATACTGTAAATACCTTTTATCAAAAATTAATTGGGCGCATAGATTCTTCGGGTAATTTAGTTACAATCTCGCTTTCGGATAGTATTTATATACTAACAGAATTTATTGATATTGTTCCCGAATATGCTGAGGGTTATCTCGGACAAATGAAATTTAATGAAACAGGATCTTCAGACTTTGAGTTCGATAATATTTTTTACGAAGCCAACATAAATATTAACCAAGCTATTTTTTCTTTATCTGTAAGAAATCAAATAGGAATAGAATCGGAACTTATTATTAACGAGCTAAAAGCTTCAAACACTATAAATAACATAGATATTTTGCTAAATACTTCTTCTATTGCGAATCCTTTCTATGTTTCGAAGCCATATAATCCATTTTCTGTAAGCGTTAACGTTATTCCCTCAGTAACAAACTTAGAAATAAATCACAACAATTCTAATATTACCGATTTATTAAATATTTATCCAGACAAACTTTCTTATAATGTAGATATAACAACAAACCCTAATAATTACCCATTAGGAAATACAAATTTTGACGATTTTATATACTATGGCGATAGTATTACAACATATTTGAACGCTGAAATTCCATTATCTATAATAGCAGAAAATTTAATTTTATCTGATACTATAGATTTTGATTTATCGGCTGAAGATATTAAAGATGTAAATTCTGGCAATCTTATTTTATATGTAGATAATGGGTTCCCTATACAGTCTAAAATTCAGTTATACTTAATTAATGAGAGTAATATTATTTTTGATTCGTTAATGGTGCAAACAGAAACTATATATGCTGCAAATATTAATTCGCTTGGAAAAGTAGATTTACCTTTACGTACAAAAATTACAATTCCAACATCAAACAATAAGTTAAATACATTAACTACAATAAATAAAATGATTATTAGGGCTGAATTTAAAACAATGCCAAATTCTACTCACGTAAAATTGTACGACTACTATAAAATGAAATTTAAAATAATTGCTGATTTTAATTATAAAATAAATCAATAGCAGCCAATGTCTGAGATAAATAATTTATATGCCTAAGATGAATAAATATATTTTTACATTATTATTAATACTTATTGTTAGCATAACATCTTTCGCTCAAATAAACGATTTGTATAATTACAATTATTTGCACAAAATAGAAGCAAAAGAGCATAAAATTGATATTACCTCTAATTCATATTACGCTTCAAGCTCAATAAACAATGGCTTTTTTAATGCACTTTTAACAAGTAATTATATTGACAATGATTTAAAAGCATCTAATAATATTGATGATCTTAATTACTTTGGTAGCGAAAGCTTCTCAAATATTTCATATTATTTTGTTCCAGACTCATTTATTTGCTGCAACGATTTTGGTTTTAAATTTGATCTAAGTAATGTTAGTAGAATTAACGCACGTTTTACAGGCGATTTATTTAACCTTGCCTTTTACGGTAACAAAATGTTTGCAGGGGAAACTGCCGATTTTACAAATTCATTTTTTCAATCTTTAACTTATCAAAAATTTAGTTTTGGGCTTTTTAAACAGACAGAAAGCAAGGGAAACAAGGTTACATATTATGTGGGAGCTTCTATTATAAACGGACAAGAAAACAAAGACATCTCGCTTTATAAGTCTAATTTATTTACCGAAGAAACTGGTGAGTATATAGACTTTGATATGCAAATGAGATATTACTATTCAAACGAAGGCAAAACAGATTTCTTAGAAAATAATGGAATTGGTGGTGCAGTTAATTTTGCTTTAATTTATGAGAACATCGAAAAAAATTACATAATAAATTTATCGGTAGAAGATATTGGATATATAAAATGGAATAAATCAGCCAAGCAAACATACATAGATAGTATATTTCATTTCGAAGGTGTAGAAATAGAAGACATCTTAGATTACGAAAATTATTCGAGTTCAGAGATATCTAAAGACAGTTTAATGTCAAGTATTTTTGAAAATACCAGTATAAGCTCATATACAAAATTATTAAACGAAAGAATAAACATCTCTATTTCTAAAAATCTAATTCCAAACAATTTATTTACTACACTAGGCTTAGGATATTTATATAATTCTGGCGAGCCAAAACCCGTATTCTACACAAGAAGCAACTACAAATACAACGATAAAATAAGCAATTACGTACAAGTTGCTTATGGCGGATTCACAATGTTTCAGGTTGGTTTAGGTGCTAATGTTAATATCAATCACTTCAATCTAACTATTGCTAGTAATAATATTATTGGCTTAATAATTCCAGACAAAACATATTCGCAATCTGTTTTTGTGAGATTAGGATATTTGTTTTAGTTTTAGGCTATAATAAATAAAAACATAAACTATATTAATACACACCCATAGTCTCCTATCAGAAGAGAAATTGCACTTTATTTAATAATAAACTTTAAAACTTTTAACTTAAACTCATAAAAGATTATTAAATTTGAGCATTAATTAAGATTAAAACATAAAACTTATGAAATTTACTGCAGAAATAGATGTAATGCCTTTAAAAGCACTTTTAGATCCACAAGGAAAAGCCGTTACACAAACACTACACAATATTAATTTTAAGACAGTTAATAATGTTAGAATTGGCAAGCACATTACAATGGAGCTAGAAGCTGAAAATATGGAGGAAGCCGAAAATAAAGTTAAAAAAATGGCTAAGACAGTACTTTCTAACCCAATTATGGAACACTTCGAATATAAAATAAGCTAAAAAATATTTATGGGTCGCTTAAATTAGCGACCTTTTTTATTTTCTAAATAATTAATAAGAAATAGTTTACTACAAATAAGCTAAACATTAGTTACAATATTAATTTTTTGATTATTTTTATAATCAAAACAATAAAAAATGACTGAAGAATTTCTACAATACGTATGGCAACACAAGCATTTTGATTCTAAAAAAACATATAGTAACTATAATCAAGAAATAGAAATAATTTCTGTTGGCGAAAAAAATACAGATGCCGGTCCAGATTTTTTTAATGCAAGAATAAAAATAGATAATACTATTTGGGCAGGAAATGTAGAAATTCATATAAATGCATCAGATTGGAATAAGCACAAACACCAACAAGACAAAAGCTACAATAATGTAATTCTGCACGTAGTTTTTAATAATGACAAAACCATTCTGAATGAAAAAGGAAATACAATTCCAACCATACAAATAGATATAAAAGAAAATGTAATTAATAATTACAAACAATTGCGAATAAGCGAAAAAGGGATTAAGTGTAAAAGCTATATAAATTTAGTTAATCCGCTTTACATAAATTTCTGGATAGAAAAATTATTATATCAAAGATTAGAAGAGAAATCGTTAATTGTAGAACAAAAACTTATACAAAATAAGAACAATTGGGAAGATACTTTTTATCAAATGTTAGCAATTTCGTTTGGTGTAAAAACAAATGCATTACCTTTCGAATTACTAGCCAAGTCTATACCTTTAAATGTATTTGCTAAACATAAAAATAGCCTTTTTCAAATTGAGGCATTGTTGTTTGGTCAAGCAGGTTTTTTAAACAAAAATACTACAGACGAATACCGTGGTAAATTAAAATCTGAATACATATTCTTGAAGAATAAATTTAATTTAACACCAATAGAAAAGCACCTTTGGAAATTTTTACGATTAAGACCAAATAATTTCCCAACAATAAGAATATCACAGTTTGCAGCACTTATTTACAAATCAACAAACTTGTTTTCTAAAATTATTAACACAAATATTATTAAAGATATTAACGATATGTTTGATGTATCAGCATCAGAATATTGGGACACACATTATACCTTCGAAAAAGAATCAAAAAAACGTAAAAAAAACACAGGAAAAACATTTATCAATAATGTATTAATAAATACAATATCTGCAATTATTTTTGCTTATGGACAACAAAAAAACAATAATGAAAAAAAAGAAATAGCTATCAAAATTATTGAAAGTTTACCTGCAGAAAAAAACCATATTATTAATAAATGGAGTGAGTTAAATATAAATATTAATTCTGCTGCAGATTCGCAATCACTTATACAACTTTATAATAATTATTGTAAAACAAATAATTGTATTAAATGTGAAATAGGAAATAAAATTATAACTTTATAGTCTAAATTATTTTTGTAAATGGACAAAAAACGCATTGTAAATCTATCCAAAACTG
>DAOVTE010000126.1 GCA_030627705.1 Bacteroidales bacterium | reverse complement strand
TTCTAATGCTCGCAGTGTATTTATATCTAAATCGTTTGTTGGCTAATCTAAAAGAAGCACATTTCGTTCTTCTTTAAGTGTCATTGCTGGGTGTAAGCGGTTACGTTCTCCACCAGAAAGTTCTTTTACTTTTTTCTGTTGCTCGGAGCCTGCAAAATTAAATCGGCTTAAATATGCTCTTGAATTTACCATTTTTCCACCCATCATTATTTGCTCTTGAGCATCGGCAAAATTCTCCCAAATTGTTTTCTCTGGGTCTATATTGGAGTGTGCTTGATCTACATATGCAATCTTTGCTGTTTCGCCTATATTAAACTCGCCTGAATTTGCTTGCTCTTCTTTCATTATCATCTTAAAGAGCGTTGTTTTTCCTGCTCCGTTCGGCCCAATAATTCCAACAATTCCATTTGGTGGTAATGTAAAATTTAGATTTTCGTAAAGTAATTTATCGTCGAAACCTTTTGACACATCTATTGCATCAATAACATTTGTGCCTAAGCGTGGCCCGTTAGGGATAAAAATCTCTAATCTATCTTCTTTTGATTTTTGTTCCTCGTCTAGCAATTTATCGTAGCTACCCAAACGTGCTTTAGATTTTGCGTGTCGGCCTTTTGGTGCCATTCTAACCCACTCTAGCTCTCGTTCTAATGTTTTTCTGCGTTTACTCGCTTGTTTTTCTTCTTTTACAAGTCTGTCGGTTTTTTGCTCTAGCCACGATGTGTAATTCCCTTTCCAAGGGATTCCTTCGCCACGGTCTAATTCTAAAATCCAACCTGCTACGTTATCTAGAAAATATCTATCGTGAGTTACTGCAATTACAGTTCCTGCATATTGTTTTAAATGTTGCTCTAACCAATGCACAGACTCAGCATCTAAATGGTTTGTAGGCTCATCTAGTAAGAGTACATCGGGTTCTTTAAGTAATAATCTACAAAGTGCTACTCGCCTGCGTTCGCCACCAGATAATGTTTTTATTGATGTTTCGCCTGCTGGAGTTCTTAGTGCATCCATCGCAATTTCTAGTTTTGTGTCTAAATCCCAAGCATTAGTTGCATCAATCTCATTTTGTAATGCTTCTTGCCTTTTCATTAGTTTATCCATTTTGTCTGGATTCTCATAAACTTCTGGTAGGCCAAACGAATCGTTTATTTCTTTGTATTCGTCTAGAATTGCAACCGTTTCGGCAACTCCTTCTTTAATTATTTCTATTACAGTTTTAGATTCGTCTAGTTTTGGATCTTGCTCTAAATATCCAACTGTGTAATCTTGTGCAAAAACTACTTCGCCTTGATATTTATCTTCTAAACCAGCAATAATTTTCATTAATGTTGATTTACCAGAACCATTTAGTCCGAGTATTCCTATTTTTGCTCCGTAGAAAAAGCTTAAATATATATTCTTTAATACTGGTTTATTTTGCTGAGGAAAAGTCTTGCTTACTCCAGCCATTGAAAATATTATTTTTTTATCGTCGGACATTTTGTGTTAGTTTAAAAGTTGTAAAGTTGAATGTTTGTAAAGTTGAATGTTTTTAAAGTTTTAAAGTTAATAAAGTTTTTTTACTTAGAATCGTCTTTTGTTTGCTGGTCGGTAATCTGCGAATTTTCAATTAAATCTGCTTCTTCTATAATTTCTGAGCCTTCTAAAGTTTCATCAATAATAGGGGTTTTAGAATCCTTAATAATTGCATACGCCATTAATACGCTTGTTACTAGAATTACAAATAATAATATTCCTGGTTCGAACTCTTCTACCACATAGTTTTGCGGAATTGCATAGAATAATAATATTGTTATTAATCCGCGGGGAGCAAGAAATATTTGAGGAAAAATTTCTTTTTTAATGAATAGTTTTAAGATTAAGAATCTTATTCCGAAAAGTACTAACAAGACTAAAATGCTTATTAAAAAAACATTAAAACTTAAAAGTGATAGCAACGAAATTGATATACCAAATATTACAAAAAAGAATGTACGAATAACAAATGAAGTTTCCATTGTAACCAAATTGAGATTGTTAAACACATCAGTAAGCGCATCGGGTTTTACAATTCTATTAAGAAATCTTTTAAAAATTACATATCTATTGCGGAGCATTAATCCAAAGACTAAGATTATTATAAGAGATGATAAATGGAAATATTTACCTACGGCATATAATAATATTAGTACAGAGATTAATAAAAATAATTTTATTTCTGATTTTAAATTCTGAAAAACATAGAGCAAAGCAATACTTAATGCTATTGATAATCCTATAGTTATACTAATATTTGACGCAATACCTAATCCTATTTCGCTTGCCGATTCGGCTTCTACACTTCCTAAAATGAAGTAGAAAAACATAATTCCTAGGATATCAGAAAATGTGCTTTCGTAAATTAAAAATTCTTTTTTATCCTCGTGTATATTCTTTATTGATGGAATTAATATTGCACTACTCATTATTGATAGAGGGACTGCATATAACAGCGATATAAACATATCTGTACGCAAAAAAGCTTGCAATATTAAAGCTATTATGTAGGAACTTAAAATTAGTGAAATAAGTGCTACAGAAAACGATTTTATTATCATTGGTAATTTTGAACGTTTTATTTCTAAATCTAGTGCAGCTTCTAGCACTATCATTATTAACCCAACAACTCCAATAATTTCTAGTATTGGGAAAAAGTTTATTTGGTCGTGACCAAATAAATCTAATACTTGTTTTATTATTATTCCTAGCACAATAAGCATTAATACGCTAGGAATATTTGTTTTACGTGCTAATATATTAAAGAAATACGACATTATTATGATAATCGTACTTGCAATAATTATTGTGTATGTACCTAATTCTTCCATTTCTTAAATTTTAAAAATAATAACCAATTCTAACAAGCGGATTCATGTATGGTGAATTCTCGTTATATGTAAAATCCCAAAGTACAGAAAGAACAACTCCTCCTTTTCCTTCTTCGGGTGTTTTGTATGCTATACCTAAATAATTTCCGCTATAAATAAATCTATTATCTGTGTATAATCCTGCGCCATACCATTGCGATTCTAAGCTAATTGCATTTACTTCGGCATGTGCGTAAAATTCTTTATATACTTTATACCTAGCAAATGCACTTGCTCCGTAAATAATTGTAGTAAAATAACCTTGATAATATTGGTACTCTACTCCTACTCCCATTAATAATTCTGGCGTTACTAAATACCCAGTTTTAGGCGAGAAATTAAATAAAAATTCTCCACTCCAAAATCTTAAATCGAAATTTAGTCCGTAAACAATTTTTTCGTTGTCGAAAATTGATAATGTTTTCTTCTCTTTTTTTTCTAGTTCTTCGTCTTTTATAAAGTCTTGAGAATATCCTAAGTTTATAATTAATACGAATATTATTGTTGTAATGTGTTTCATATTGAGTAGCCAAACTTCTGAGTCTCTATATAAGAGGAACTTTGGTATGTAATTATTTATTATATACATCTTTCCATTTTTATGCGAAAATAAATCGCAACCTTAAACATTCAAACTTTTAACGATTTTAAACTGTAACGATTTTATTTTTATTTACATACCAAATTTTACCAAAAACATTTTTGTATTCCATTTTTTGTAAAAACTCTTTGTATTCTTTAACCTGAACAATATAGCTTGATTTTTCAATTTCTCCAAACTTATAATCTACAACTATAACGCTATTTGTATTAATTATTACTCTATCTGGTCTTTTTGTTTTAACATTTTCGGTTAAAATTTCTAATTCGTTTTTTATTATATTTTCTTTATCGAACCACGATTTTGTCTCATCATTGTAGTTAATAAATTCTGTTATTTCGTTTACAAAACTGTCTAATTTTTCTTCTTTAATAAAACCTTTAAGTACAGCTTTTTTAACAGCTCTTTCCACATCGTTTACTGTGATAATATCTTCTAGTATTTGATGATAAAGAGTTCCTTTGTTAATTTTAATTTGGTTCTTATTGTAGCTTAATAAATCTTTACTTGTGTGCTTAAACACTAATTTAGACTTATTTATTGGTGTTGAAATAAAGTTAGAGATTACAACTGAATTGTCTTGTGTCTTTTCTTTTTGAAGTTTATTTATCAAATTAGAAATTTCAAGCTTATTTTCATCTTCTGAGTAATTGTCTTTGAAATTATTAATTGAAATTTTTTTAAGTCCTTGACCAATTTCTTTAATTTTATCTTTAATAGGGAAATCTCTTGCAATAATATACAAAGCATTTTCTGCTCTGGTTTGTGCTACATATAAAATGTTCAAATTATCGACATATGTTTTAATCATTTCGGTATAATAATCGTTTGCAAAAATTGAATTCGCAAGCTTTTTATCATATCTTACAGGCAAAACATCCATTTTATTAAATGGTTCGCTAGTTGGTTTACACCACAAAATTGGTTTAATTCTATCATTATCAACAGTCCAATTTGCAAAAGGAATTATTACTGCAGGAAACTCCAAGCCCTTAGATTTATGAATTGTAATTATTTTTATTGCGTTTTGTAAGTCTGATACCGAAATTGTTTTGTCTATTCCTTTAGTCTCCCACCATTCTATAAAAGTATGTAAATCGGAATTTTCTTTTGCAACAAAGTCAGAAATTAGATCTAAAAACGCAATTACAAACGGCATTTCGGTTTTAATAGTATTGATTTTAAAGTCTGAAATTATTCTCTCAAACAGCTCATAAATTGGTAGAGTTTTAGATAAATCTACAATCTTATTTGCTCCGTTTGGTAATAAATTATAAAAATCGTTATCGGTTTTTACCGACTTAAGAATATCGTGGGTTCCTACATTTTGTTGTGCTACATTTTCTTGATAATATTTTACAATATAGGCTTTTGAAATATAATCTTGAGGATTAATAATAAATTTAAGATAGTGAATTAAAAACTTTACCGCTCCAGAATTATTTATAAATAAACTCTCGTTTGAAATAATATCATAATTGTACTTAGAACTTGCATTACCAGAGTTTTTATAATTTAATAAGAAATCTGCTACTAATTTACCTTCTTTCTTAGTTCTAATAAGTATTGCAATATCTCTTGGTTCGTAATTCTTATCTTGAAGATTTTCTATAATTTCAGGTAAACTTTCTACTGCTCTTTCTCTAAAATTACTAAGATTTTTTTCTTCGATAAAATTAATATTTATATAACCACTATCAACTTCTTTTTTGGGAGAAGTTTTCTGAAAACTATCTAAATATGCATTTTTAATTATCCCTGAATATTCATCTAATTCTGCTAAATTATTAAACTGATTTTGTAAAATCTCTGGATATTGATTAAAAATCACATTATTAAACTCCACTATATTTTTATCAGATCGCCAATTAAATTCTAGACTTTCAGCTTTTGCTCCGCTATGTTTAAAATCATTTTCTATTTGGTTTGCTAATAAATTCCAATTACTATTTCGCCATCTGTAAATTGCTTGCTTTACATCGCCAACAACAATATTATTTGATTGATTCTGCGATAATGTATTATCAATTAATGGTTTAAAATTAGAGTATTGTAAGCTTGATGTGTCTTGAAATTCATCAATCATATAGTTTTCGTAAATATTACCAATTTTTTCGTAAATAAATGGTGCGTCGTTATCTGCAATAATTAGATTAATAAATTTTGCGGTATCCGAAATTAAAAATAGATTATTCTCGTTTACGTATTTTCTTATTAAATCTAAAATATCGGTAATTATTCCGAGTGCAAAGAAATTATTTAGAACAATATTTACAGAATTGTAAATTGGATATTTTTGTTCGTAAAACTCCACACAGTATCGTAGCATTTTGTTTGCCCCTGCATTGTATACAGAAAGAATCGCAATTTCGTTTACATCGTTCTTTTTGTGCCATTGCTCAACGTTGTCTATAGATTTTAGAACAGTTGCAGTTGGCTCGAAATTACCTGCAAGCACTTTATTAAAATGATTGAAAAAACCTCTATTTCCACCTTTAAAATCTACAATTTCTAAATTAGAATCTTTAGCAATTTGCAAGGCCTTTTTAGCGTATTCTTTTACTTCTTTTTCTAATTCTATTTTTATTTCTTGAAGTTCTTTTTTGTAAGTATTTAGGTAATTTTTATCGTTAATTTTTGAAGAAAACGATTTGTCAAATGCCTGAAATGATTCTTTGAATACTTCTTTTCCTAGTGAAGCAATCTCGTCTTTGATGTTTACTTTTCCTTCGTTTGTTACTTTATTTTCTATGAATTTTACAATCCACGACTTAAGGGTTTTATCATTTTCGATATTATTTATTAGCTCTTCGATTACTTCGTTTAAAACTTCTGTTGTATTTAACTCAACAGAAAAACCTGCTTGCAAATTAATTTCTTTAGCAAATGATTTTAAAATCTTTTGAAAAAATTTATCTATAGTAGAAACTGAGAATTTCGAGTAATCGTGCAATATGTTTATTAATATTCTATCGGCTTTTGCTTTTATTTGCTCCTGGTTTAAATTAAACTCTTTTTTAAGTGTGTCAAAATAATCCGATTCAGTAGTATTCTTTGCAAGCTTTTTAAGTTCCAAAATGATTCTAGACTTCATTTCTTCTGTTGCTTTATTGGTGAAGGTTACAGCTAGAATATTTTTATAACTATATTCGTTTTTATAAAGAAGTTTTATGTACTCCAGAGTCAGTTTATAGGTCTTTCCTGAACCTGCTGAAGCCTTTATAATTTGCAAATTTCCCATCGTACTAATTTAGTAAAATATTATTATTACTTTAAAATAATAAGATAAAAAATCGATATTAAATAAACTTTTAGAATATTAATTAATAATTTAACGCTTTAAATTTAATTAAACACATTTGTTCAAAAGAAAAAGAAGAATTACTAATTATGAAAGAATATGATATTGTTTTATTAACAGAAGATAGGTACGAAAACGCCGAACTAACAAATGCTTACATTAGCAATGTTGTAAAAGAAGACAATATTGTAAAAGTAGCATTAGAAAATATTGGTTTAAAAGTTAAAATTGTTAGTTGGTCTAATCCAAATTTTGATTGGGAAAGCACAAAGATTGCTTTATTTAGAACCATTTGGGATTACTTTGATAGATTTGATGAGTTCAGGGTTTGGTTAGAATCTGTAAAAACTAAAACAAGATTAATAAATACTTACGAAACTATTAATTGGAATATGGATAAACACTATCTTATAGATTTATTAGATAGTGGTATAAACATTCCTAAATCGATATTTTTTCATAAGGGAGAAGTTATAAATTTTAATAAAATATTTTCCAAGTCAGAATTCAGCGAAATTGTTGTTAAACCTACTATTTCTGGAGCTGCAAGAGATACTTTTAGGTTAGACAAATCAAACTACACAGAAAAAGAATCGCATATAAATTCATTACTAAAGAACAAAGATTTTATTATTCAACCATTCGAAAAGAATATTATAGAGTTTGGTGAAATTTCAATAATGATAATAAATGGAATTTATACACATGCCGTAATTAAAAGAGCTAAAAAAGGTGACTACAGAGTGCAAGACGATTATGGAGGAAGTGTAGAATTGTATAAACCTAAGCAATCTGAAATTAATTTTGCAATAAAAGCTTACAATTATTGTTCGCCAAAACCTTTATACGCAAGAGTAGATATAATTTACGATAACAATAATAATCTAGCAATAACAGAGCTAGAACTAATAGAACCCGAATTTTGGTATAGATTTAATGCAAACGCTGCGGAAATTATTGCAACAGAAATTAAGAAAATATTATAGGCTTTAGTTGCTTATTAGTATTAAATAAATTTTAGCAGGTTCTTAAAAATATAATTTATTTTCTAGCTCTTGGGTGAAATTGTGTAATTGTATCGTGCAGATAAGCTTGATCTAAATGTGTATAAATTTCTGTTGTAATAATAGATTCGTGTCCCAACATTTCTTGCACAGCTCGTAAATCTGCTCCTCCATCTACTAAATGCGTTGCAAACGAATGTCTAAATGTGTGTGGTGAAATATTTTTTTGTAGTTCAATTTCTGCAGCTAGATTCTTTACAATTGTAAAAATCATTACTCTTGTTAATTTTTTTCCTCTGCGATTTAGAAATAAATAATCTTCGAAACCTCTTGCGATTTTTAGCGTTTTACGGTAATTATCGAAATAATAGTTAATTTCAGAAATTGCTTTTTTACCTATAGGAATCAGTCTTTCTTTATTGCCCTTGCCAATTACTTTTATGTACCCGTGATTAAAAAACATTTCTGATATTTTTAACTCTAAAAGCTCAGAAACTCTCAATCCGCAAGAGTATAAAGTCTCAATAATTGCTCTATTTCTATGCCCCTCTGGTTTGCTTACATCTATAGCTAAAAGCAATTCGTCTATTTCTTCAATTGTTAAAACTACTGGTAATTTTCTGCCTAATCGTGGCGATTCTATAAGTTCAGTTGGGTTCTTGGTAATCTTATCAGTCAATAATAAATAAAAATAAAATGCTTTTATTCCAGAAATAATTCGTGCTTGCGAGCGTGCGGAAATTCCTAATTCTGTAATCCACTCTAAGAAATGCTTTAAGTGTTTTGAGTCAATGTCTTTTGGCGACAAATTTAAACCTTGAATTTCGATAAATTGAATTA
>DAOVTE010000107.1 GCA_030627705.1 Bacteroidales bacterium | reverse complement strand
TTCTTTTAAATTTGTTATTAATACACCTTCTCCTTGAATAGCTATAAGGTTTCTAAATTTATTTTCGCTTTTTTTAAGTTTCTCTTCTATTTTCTTTTTATCATCAATATTATATTTGATTGATACATAGTTTATTATTTCGTTTTTATCATTAAAAATTGGAGCTATTAAATGTTCTTCCCATACATATTTTCCGCTTTTGCATAAATTATAAATTTCGCCATTCCAGTTAATACCATTGCTTATTTTATCATAAATATTATTATAGAATTTCTCATCATGATACGCGCTTTTTAAAATACTATGTTTCTTTCCAATTAATTCTTCGGCAGAATAACCGCTGCTTTTTGAAAATTTTGCGTTAACATATGTTATTTTACCTTCTTTATCAGTGATGACAATACCTGCTGGATTTTGATCAACTATGGTTGATAATTTTTTATTTTCAGATTCAATAGCTATTCTAGATGTAATATCACGCGAGCTAATAATTGTAATAACATTATCTTTATCAACCTTATATAGCTTTATTTGAGTTGATAACCATATATAATGCCCATTTCTATGCTTCATTCTAAAATCAATAGTATTGATTTCATCTGACAATATTTTTTTGTCATTTTCAATACTATTATTAACACACATAATATCATCTGGGTGAACTAAATCAAGAGGCTCAAACTTTAAATATTCTTTTTGTGTATAACCTAGTATTCTTTCTACTTCTCGATTTACATAATACTTCTTAAAATTTCTGTGCATAACAATAATATCACCCGAAAAATTTGTAAGAATACGGTATTTTTCTTCACTTTCAGCTAGTTTCTTATTTGTAATATCAAAAGATGTTATTAATTTTTTATATTCTTCTACTTGAACGCGATATCTTTCATTAACATTCTTTAAATCAGTATTTAAATTTTGTAATTTTAATAAATTCTTTATTTTACTTTTCAAATACACCTCTTCAAAAGATTTTGAAATAAAATCATTTGCACCAGCTTCTATAAGTTCATTAATATTTTCACTATTGGAAATTGAACTTAAGATAATTACAGGTAATTCAGATTGATTATATTTTTTTCTTATAATTTTAAGAATCTCTATACCTTGTATGTCAGGAAGATAATAATCAAGTAAAATCAGGTTAAAATTTGAATTTGTAATTAAATTCAAGACATCTTTTCCTTCCTCATCTCTTACAACTTGATAATTTTCATTCTCTAAAAGAATTGTTATATATTCTAAAGTATAACTATCATCTTCAATAAGTAATATTTTTTTCATTGCCTTAGTTAGCTAATATTAACACCTGTTTGTAATTTAAATATAAATTTATTACTAGCATCTATCTTTCCTCAAACTTAAGCTAATCAATTATTTTTAATAATAAATTCATTATTCTCTACTTGACCTTTGCGCTATTTTGATAGAAACAGCACGAGCCGATGACAAGTTCTATAAATAAACGTTACTATTTTACGATAATGAAAAGCCTTATTTCTTTCCTTTTAATCGTTTTTCGTAAAGTTTCTTGTCATTTAAAACTTCTACTGCTTTAATAAATGTTTTGTCTTCGGAATTAATAAATTCGTAGAACTCGCTAGTATTCCATAAATCTCTAGCAATTAACGCTTTGATTATGAGTTTAAAATCGTTTGTAGATTCTTTTAATTGCTCATCATTTTTCTCTATCTTTTCTTTTTCGCCTAAGGCTACCAAGTTATTTAAAACTTCATCAGGCAGTTCAAAATTATCTTTAAATTTAGCAAAGTCTTTGTAATTTGCTTTAAGCTCTGCTCTATGTTTGTCTAAATACTCTATTGCTGTTCTATTAATTAATCCTTTTCTACGAAGCTTTACATAATAATCTGTTAAAAGAGTTGTATCTAAAGGAACAAAAATATCTGGCATAATTCCACCTCCACCATAAACTACTCTATTGTTTATTTTAGTACTGTATCTAAGGCTATCAGGAAAATGTATGCTATCTTCCTTGTTTAGCTCGCCATTATTGTATCTATTAATTAAATCTTTGTGATATGCTTTATTTCCATCTTTATAAGGCTTTTGAATACATCTACCTGTTGGGGTGTAATACTTTGCTATTGTTAAACGCATCATTGTTCCATCAGGCAAATTAAACGGACGCTGAACTAATCCTTTTCCGAAAGTTCTTCTGCCTATAACCAATCCTCTATCCCAGTCTTGAATTGCACCAGAAACAATTTCGCTAGCCGAAGCAGAGCCTTCATCAACTAGAATAACAACTCTACCTTTTTCGAATGTTGAGTTCTTTGTAGAATAATATGTATTTCTAGGACTATTTTCACCATTTGTATACAGTAAAAGTTTCTTTTCAGGCATAAATTGATCTGCTAAATCAATAGCAACATTAAGGTAGCCTCCACCATTTCCACGTAAATCTAATATCAGGTCTTTTACGCCTTGTTTTTTTAATTTTATAAACGCCTCGTTATATTCTTTTATAGATGTTGCGGCAAACCTATTAAGTTTAATATACCCAATATTTTTATCCACCATATAAGCTGCATCTAAACTGAAAATTGGAATTTTATCTCTAGTTATTGTAAAATCTAATATATCGTTTACACCTCTCCTCTTTATATATACATTTACTTTAGTTCCTTTTTTACCTCTTAATAATTTAATAACCTGAGAATTCTTTAAACCATTTCCTGCAATTTCTGAACTATCAATTTTTATTATTCTATCGCCTGCTAAGATTCCAATTTTTTCTGATGGACCGCCTGATATTGTAGCAACAACCAGTAATGTATCATCTAAAATATTAAACTGTATTCCAACCCCCTCGAAATTACCTTCTAGAGGTTCGTTCATTGCTTTGAGTTCTTTTTTTCCAATATAAATACTGTGTGGATCTAATTTTTTTAGCATTTCAACTATTGCTGATTCTACGAGTTGTTCTTCGTTTACTGTATCAACATAATATGTTTTTGCTAAGCTTAAAACTCTATTAAATTTGAAGGTTTGCTCTGTTAAAACTTGCGAAAAAGAGATATTTGCAAGGAAAATTGTAATTAGTAATATTGTAAATCTACGCATATGGATATTTTTTATACAAATATAGTTAATTAATAATCTATACAATAATTATTAATTTAATATTTGTTAAACAATTAGCAGTCGTTTTATTAGTTTTTTTTTAATAAATTTGAGAACAATTATACTAAGTATTATATGACTGGATTAAGCTTACCTAAATACAATTTTAGATTCAAAGAGATTAATAATACTAAATTTATCTTTGATGAAATAAGGCTTAAATATATTAAGCTAACTCCAGAAGAATGGGTAAGGCAGAATTTCATTAAGTACCTTATATTAGATAAAAAATATCCAAAATCTTTAATTGCAATTGAAAAAGAAATTATTGTAAATGGTTTAAAAAAACGTTTTGACGCTATAGTATTTGATAGAAAGGCAAATGCAAAGGTTATTATTGAATTTAAGGCACCTAACATTAAATTAAAACAAGATGTTTTTAATCAAATCTCAATTTATAATATCAATCTTAAATGTGACTTCTTGATAGTTAGTAACGGTATAAATCATTTTTGCTTTAAAGTAGATTTTAATAAAAATTCCTTCTCTTTTTTGGAAAATATCCCTTCTTTTGATGAAATAAACACTTAATAACAACCTAAAAACACTCTATAATATATTTAAAACTAATTAATAATTACACATGTTATTAACAATGTAACAATGCTACTAAATGGGCATATATATGAGATTTAAGAATTAATATTAATATTTTAGTGCTGAAATAATAAGAAAAAAAACATAAAAGCAATAGTAGTTATTAACATTTCTTACCTTTTATTAACAATAACACATGATTTACATCTAAATATTTGTGTAACATTTCTGCCTGCCTATATTTGTAATGAAAATTAAATTATTAACAATTAAAACTAATTATTATGAACAAAGCTCAATTGGTAGACCAAATGGCTGAGAAATCAGGATTAACAAAAGCAGACACAAAAAAAGCATTAGATGCATTCGTAGACGCAACATCTGCAGCATTAAAAACTAAAGATAGAGTTGCTTTAGTAGGTTTTGGTACTTTTTCTGTAGTAGAAAGAAGCGCAAGAACTGGAAGAAATCCTCAAACAGGTAAAGAAATTCAAATAGCTGCAAAAAATGTAGTTAAATTTAAACCAGGTAGTGACTTATCAGGAAATGTTAAGTAATATTAATAAACATTATGAAAAAGGGAGTATGTTTGTACTCCCTTTTTTTATTTAAACTTTTTAGTATTGAGCAAGGAGTTACATAATTATCTAAAAGGAATCTTAACCGAAAAACGTTACGATTTATTTGAGAAAATATTAAACGACAGAACTAAATATATTACTGTTGCTTTAGAAGATATTTATCAAAGACATAACGCAAGTGCTATTCTAAGAACTTGCGATTGCTTTGGAATTCAAGATGTTCATATTATCGAAAATAGAAATACATATGAAGTTAGTCAGAACGTCACTAAAGGATCAGACAAATGGCTTTCGTTACAATATTATAATGATAATAAAGACAATTTAATAGCATCAATAAATAAACTTAAAAAAGATGGTTATAGAATTGTTGCTACTACTCCGCATACAAACGATGTGAATTTAGAAGACTTTGATTTAGCAAAAGGAAAAGTTGCTTTGTTTTTTGGTACCGAGTTAGATGGCTTAACCGATACTATGTTAGAAAATGCTGACGAATATCTTAAAATTCCAATGCACGGATTTACCGAAAGTTTTAACATCTCGGTTTCTGCATCAATAATATTGCATAGTCTTAGTTCTAAATTACGTGATTCTGACATTGATTGGAAATTATCGCAATCTGATAAAGACTCATTAATACTAGATTGGATGACAAGGTCTATAAAAAAATCGGATATTATTATTGAGGAATTTAATAAAAAAAAGGCTAAAATAAACTTCTAGCCTTTCAAAAATATTTTATTCAATGTGATTATGCATTAATCATCATTGGCATTAATAGCATAAGAACATCTTCTTCGTCTACTTCTTTTTCTACTGGTAAAATAATTCCTGCTCTTGTTGGATCTGATAATTCAATAATTATTTCTTGACTACCAATATTCGCAAGTATTTCTAATAAAAAAGCAGATTTAAATCCTATTTGGATATCGTCGCCTTCGAACTGACAATTAATTTCTTCGTTTGCAGACATAGAATAATCTAAATCTTGGCCAGAAACAGACATTTTATTTGCACTGATACTTAGTTTAACTAAATTACTTGTTTGATTAGAAAAAACAGATACTCTACGTAATGCATTATGTAGCTCAACCCTATCTACTGATAGTTTACTTGGGTTATCGGTTGGAATTACCGAATTATAAGATGGGTAGTTGCCTTCTACAAGTCTACATATTACTTTATAGTTTGGCAAATCAAAAAATGCGTTCTTATCGTCGAACTCTACAACAAGATCCTCATCTATTCTAACCAAAATATTTTTTAGCATAGATGCTGGTTTTTTTGGTAAAATAAATGCTGCTTCAACATTAGATTTAAAATCGTTTCGCTTATATCTTACTAATTTATGAGCATCAGAAGAAACAAACGTAATGTCATTATTTGCAACTTCTATAAAAATACCATTCATCACAGGTCGTAATTCATCGTCAGCAGTTGCAAAAAGTGTTTTGTTTATTCCACTTAATAGCACATTTGTAGAAATATCTAATCTAGAAACTTCTTCTGCAGCTTTTGGTAACTGTGGATAATCTGCTCCGTCTTGTCCAATAACTGAGAATTGACCTTTATCAGTAACTATATCAACTTTCAGACTTTCTGTGTTAATATTAAATGTTAATGGTTGTTCTGGAAATTCTTTTAAGATATCCAACATTCTTTTTGCCTCAATTGCTACTAAACCTTCTCCACCGAAATTTTCTAACTCCATTGTCGTAATTAGAGTTGTCTCTATATCCGAAGCTGTTATAACCAATTTATTTCCTTCTAATTTAAACAAAAAGCTATTTAAAATTGGAAGAGTATTTTTATTACTTATTACCTTACTTATTGATTGTAATCTGTTTGATATTTCTGAGCTTGATACTACAAAATTCATATCTAATGTATTTTTATCTGTTAATTAACAAAGTTATTTAATAACTGTATTATTCTTATAATTATTAATTATTAATATTAACAACTTATACACATATTATTATTGAATATAAGAAGCAATAAATAATTTATTTTAAGACATAAAGCTAATATTATTTTTTTATAATAAAATCGTCTAATGTCTTAATAATTGGATCGAAAGCAAAATATTGTATAGTTACTAAGTCTTCTCCATCATTCAAGAAAGCGTACATCCTATCCATATCAAATGCCCTAAAAGTTCCATCTTTATAGAAGGTTGTATCTATTGTTGGTACGTAATATGTATTTATAGAATTAATCTCGCCTTTTTGATTTTCTACTGTAAAAGTATATATAACTTCTGATTGTTTTATAGAATCAACTTTAGTATCTCTGATGTTTGTGATAGGCGATTCGTAATTTACGTTTTTATACATTGCAATAAACTGTTTAACTCTAATAGAATCGAAATTTTCGACTTTATTACCCTTAATATTCTCTAAGGAGAATTTATTATTGCCTAAGCTTATTGCTTTAAACGAATATGAATCATTTCTAGGATATTTAATACTTACAGATTTAATTTCTCCAGAACCGTATGAAAAAATTGAACTTGTTTTCCATAAAGCTTCCTCTACAAAATACCTAGTAGAAAGATACCCATTAAACCCATCTATGTGCATAATAAATGGTGAAGCAGAATTTTCTAACAGCATATATGTGCCCGTATGTGTTTGGGTTGCATCGCCTACGTAATATGTTTTAATTATTTTATCGCCAACATATATTTCTATTTTTGTTGATTTTGATGATAATCTTTTAATAATATTTTCTTTTGCAGCTTTAGGAACTGGTGATTTTACGCTTATTCTATTTATTGTTTTTAAAAGTAAATTTATAGCATCTTTTCTAACCTTGCTATTTTCATTTACTGTCCAGAAATCACCTTTTCGTTCCAATAAAATCTGTGTGCTTTGTTTATCTACTAAAAATATTTTAGTTATTAATGATGTATCCTCTACAGCAAAATCTCTTAATTCTTTTTTTATTGTTGATGAACTTGATGATAAGTAATAATATCCTGCAATTGCAAAGAATACTATTAACATTGGTATAAATATTTTATTTGATTTCATTTATTTTTAGTTTAAAAGTACTTAAGGTTTGTGAAATTATGTGTGCTAAAATCTTTACTTAGCAAATCGTTTGCGCCTTATAATATTTGCTACAATACCTATTAATACAATAAAAATTATAGGTAAAATAGTGTTAATAATTTGCCAAATTGTTTTATCATTTGATACTTTTACTTTATCTAACATACGCAATTGGAAATTATTTTGTCGCACATCCATTAGTCCTGAATCATCTAATAAATAATTTACACAGTTCATTACAAATTCTTTGTTTCCATAAGTCTGCCCAGTATATCTATCGAAACCCAAAGGGTAAGGAATAAAATTTGTTCCACCTCTGCGTAATTTATTTTTAATTATATCTGCATCCGAAACAATAATCATTTGGGTATTTTCACCTTTATCCTTAAAATCTATTTCTTTACTACTTTCAATATCTGGAGTAAGCCTATTCTTAAATAGCGACTTAAATTCACCTTCTAAAAGTGTGGCAATAGGCTGAAAAGATTTTGTAAACCTTTTTGGATCAGGATCAGACTTTAGCAATTCTAAACTTATTCTAACTGGAGCATTTATGAGTCTCGAAAATTTAGACGAACTTAATAATGTTGTTTTTATTATGCTATCATCTTCGCCTACGTATGTTATTGTGCTAACAAATTCAGTTTTTATTAGGTTTAAGTTTTTATTTATTGGATGATTATTTTTAGATGATATTAAGGGGTGGTAAACCCAAGGCGCTGGTATGAATTTAGGTGGCACACCTACAATTGATGTGTTCAAAGGGATTACGCCACATTGTATGTCTTGAATTAAATTTGCTTCTACACGAACACCATAATTAAAAAGTATATCTCTAATTCCAATATCTTTAATTAGTGCTAGGGTATACGGTCCTGTTGCTAAACTATCTAGACTAGCCACAACCGGATCTACAAACCACATAGATTTTCCTCCTTGCATAATAAATTGATCAATAATAAACTTATCATATTTATCGTATGCAGAATCTGGACCTGCAATAATTATTAAATCGTAACCATTTAAAGCATCTAATTTGCCATCTATTTTTACTCTGCTAACATTATAAAATTCTAATAATGATGATGTAATATCTGCTACATACTGTTCGTCGAACTCACCATGACCGTAAATAAACGCAATACGCTTTTTCTCAATTGTTTTTAGTTTACGAATAGAATTTGCAAATTTATATTCTAAATCTTGTGTTGAATTATTTAAGTTCTGCTCTGGGGAGAAACTTGGATTATCAACCACAAAATCTAATGGAATTTCATTTCCCATATACGATACCAAAGCTCCAGGAAAAATAATTTTTTGTGATGATGCTCCAGATTCGTCTTTTTCTTGAATGTTTGTTGGAGTTAATCCTTTATCGTAAAGTTGTCTGTAAATTTCGTTAATTGTTTTTTTATCACCACTTTCTGTTGGATTAATAAAATCGTATTCAATATTATCTTCTCCGTATATTTTAAATTCGTCTAATGTTTCTTTTACGCTATTTTTTAGTTTGGTAAAACCATAAGGTAAATCATCGTCGTTAAGATAAATCTTTACATAAACTATATCATTTAGTTCTTCTAAATATGTTTTTGTGGTTTCAGATAAAGTGTACCTTTTATCAGAAGTTAAATCTATTCTTGCAAAAACAAACCCAGCAATATAATTTACCAAAACTAGTATAGCTATTACAACTACCAGACTTATTATATTTTTTGTTTTAAGATTTTGTTTCATATTGCTTACCACTTTCTGCTTTCTAAAATTAGTTTAGTTAAGAATAAGAAACCTGTAATTATAGACACAAAATATATTATATCTCTTGTGTCTACAACTCCTCTGCTTATTGATTTGTAATGCTCCATAATTCCTAGATTAAGAATTACACCTTCTATATTTCTAAAAAAATCTAGCGAACTTATAGAATCGAATCCAACATAAAAAAAGAAGGATAACAACATTGCAATAATAAACGAAATTATTTGATTTTGTGTTAATGATGATGCAAAAACTCCAATAGAAGCATATACTCCTGCTAAGAAAAATAAACCTATGTAAGAGCCCCAACTTGCTCCTGTATCTATATTCCCTACAGGATTACCAATAAAATAAACTGTAACAAAATAAATAAGTGTGGGAATTAACGATAATAAAACAAGAACTACTCCTGCTGCATATTTTGCAAAAATAATTTGAAAATCGGTAATTGGTCTTGTATATAAAAGTTCTATTGTTCCAGATTTTTTTTCGTCTGCGATTAATCGCATTGTAATAGCTGGCACTAAAAATAAAAACACCCAAGGTGATATTACAAACAACGATTCTATTGATGAATATCCAGAATCTAGAATATTAAATTCTCCGGGAAAAACCCATAGAAATAATCCATTAATTATTAAGAATACGATTATTACTATGTATCCTATTAATGAACTA
>DAOVTE010000037.1 GCA_030627705.1 Bacteroidales bacterium | reverse complement strand
TTTTGAGGCACCTAAACAAACTCGATATGTCAAGTATTGGTTTATAGATATACTGGTTTTACTCAACATTTCATTAATGAATGTTTTACATATTTCTTATGAAGCACATTAAATTAAGTTTAAAAAGCATATTTATAATAATGAATAGGGGTGCAAGGCAAAAATATACACTTTTTTTAAACAAACCCCTAAAAAATTAGCAGGTAAGGTAATAAAAAGATACTTTTGTTTAAAAAAACGAATAATATGTCAACTTTAAGATTTAAAGCCCTAGAACAAATATCCAAAAGAGAATATAAACCTTTTGTAAACGAATTTTCTAAAACTTCAGAATATTTTGCAAAAGATGTATTTACAAGAAATAAAATGCAAGAATATTTTTCTGCAGAAGCTTACGAAAGTGTTGTAAATTCTATTGATTTTGGAGTAAGAATAGAGAGAAAAATTGCAAATCAGATAGCAGCTGGAATGAAAGCTTGGGCAGTAGATCAAGGAGCAACACATTATACACATTGGTTTCATCCGCTAAATGGAGCAACAGCAGAAAAACACGATGCATTTTTTGAGCCAACCGACGATGGAGGAGCAATAGAAAGATTCGATGGAAGTTTATTAATACAGCAAGAACCAGATGCTTCTAGCTTCCCAAATGGAGGAATTAGAAATACTTTCGAGGCAAGAGGTTATTCGGCTTGGGATCCATCGTCGCCAGCTTTTGTTGTTGACAACACACTTTGTATTCCTACAATTTTTATCTCGTATACAGGTGAAGCTTTAGATTACAAAACACCCTTATTAAAAGCATTAACCAATTTAGATGAAACAGCAACTGATGTTTGTCAATATTTTGATAAAAACGTTACAAAAGTTATTTCTACTTTAGGTTGGGAACAAGAATATTTTTTGGTTGATGAGGCTTTGTATCAAGCTAGACCAGATTTAATGTTAACAGGTAGAACATTAATGGGGCACTCGTCGGCAAAAGACCAACAATTAGATGATCATTATTTTGGTTCAATTCACGAACGAGTAGTTGCTTTTATGAAAGAATTTGAGGTTAAAGCTTTAAAATTAGGAATTCCAGTAAAGACGCGCCACAACGAGGTTGCACCGAATCAATTTGAGTGTGCACCTGTTTACGAAGAGACAAATTTAGCTGTAGATCACAATCAATTATTAATGGAAATTATTGCAAAAGTTGCACGTAAACATAAGTTTAAAGCATTATTGCACGAAAAACCATTTAAAGGAATTAATGGTTCGGGGAAACATAATAATTGGTCGCTTAGAACAAGCACAGGAGTAAATTTATTATCGCCAGGAAAAACACCAAAAAACAATCTGCAGTTCTTAACTTTTTTGGTTAACACAATTAAAGCTGTACACGATAATGCAGACTTATTACGCGCAAGTATAGTATCTGCTGGCAACGAGCATAGACTTGGAGCTAGCGAGGCTCCGCCATCAATAATTTCTGTATTTTTGGGTAAACAACTATTAAATGTTCTAGAAAATATAGAAAAAACCGTTTCGCATAAGAAAATGTCGCCAGAAGAAAAAACAGATTTAAAACTTCAGATTGGCAAAATACCTGAAATATTACTTGATAATACCGACAGGAATAGAACATCACCCTTTGCTTTTACAGGAAATAGGTTTGAATTTAGAGCAGTTGGATCTGCTGCAAATTGTGCTTCTCCAATGATAGTATTAAATGCTGCAATGGCAAATCAGTTATCTGAATTTAAATCTAGTGTTGATAAATTAATAGAAAAAGGCATAAAAAAAGATGAAGCCATTTTTAAGATTCTAAGAGAATATATTATTCATTCTAAGAAAATTATTTTCGAAGGAAATGGCTATGGCGAAGAATGGGTTAAAGAGGCTAAAAAACGTGGATTAACCAATATTAAAGAAATGTCGGAAGCTATTAAAGCTTTTGTTAGCAAAGAATCGATAGAATTATTTGCAAAAAATAATGTTTTATCTAAGCGCGAACTTGAGGCTAGATTAGAAATTCGTCAAGAAATATTTATTAAGAAAGTACAGATAGAGTCTAGAGTTTTGGGCGATTTAGCAATTAATCATATTATTCCGATTGCAATAAAATATCAGAATACACTTATTGAAAATGTTCGTGGTTTACAAGAAATACTTTCTAAAGAAGATAGTTTAGAGGCATCTCAAGTTCAAATAGAGAGTATAAAAAAAATTTCTAAGCATGTTTCTGAAATTAGAAAGCAAGTAAAAAAAATGACCGATGAACGAAAATCAATAAATAAGTTTAAAGATAATGATTTAATAGCTAAATCTTACAATAAGGTTATTAAGCAATATCTAGAGTCTATTAGGTATCATATAGACAAACTAGAACTTATTGTTGATAACGAAATTTGGCCTTTGCCAAAATATAGAGAATTGTTATTTATGTAGGATTTATTAAAGTGCAAATTCATGTTTTTTGTGATATAATTCCATATTTATAAAGAATAATTATTTAAGATGTTCTGCGACCCAAAAAGGGGGCTAACTATATGAACTTGTTCTTTTTATGTTGTGACAAAACTTTGTAAGGGTTAGCTGTATTGTGAATATTCCTGTTCGTTATAGTAATACGAACAAGAATGTTCGTTTTATTTCCAAAAGCCTATTGCTTGTCTTTTCGACCGCAGTGGAGAAATCTTATAGAAAGAGCTTCGTAGCATGAGATATCTCGACAAGCTCGATATGACAAATTATTAACATTTAGATATTTCGACTTTACTCGATATGACATTTAAAAAAGAACCCCAAACAATATCAAGATTAGCTGGTAACAAGACTATCTGATTAAAGTGCCAAATATTAACCTCTAACAATTAGTTAAACATATCTCGCATACGATTAAAGAAGCTTCCGCTTTTTTTATCTGGATTAGGTATTATGTTTTCTGATGTTTGTAGTTTTTCGAACATTCTTCGTTCTTCTTTAGATAAAACTTTAGGAATCCATACGTTAATATAAACCAATAAATCTCCTCTACCATATCCATTTACATCGGGTACTCCTTTTCCTCTTAGTCTGAGAACTTTTCCTGGCTGAGTACCTGCTTCAATTTTAATTTTAACCTTTCCTTCTATGGTAGGTACCTCAACAGGTATCCCAAGAGCTGCATCGGCAATGCTTAAATATAATTCGTAAATTAAGTTGTTTTCGTCTCTAATTAGGTGTTTATGTGGTTTTTCTTCGATAAGAACAATTAAATCGCCATTAACACCGCCTCGACGTGCTGCATTTCCTTTCTGACTAACAGAAAGTTGCATGCCTTCTTCAACACCTGCAGGTATTTTTATTTCTACAATATCATCTGATTTTACTAACCCTTCGCCATTACAAGATGCACATTTGCTCTTAATAATTTTTCCTTCGCCATTACACGATGGGCAAGTTGCTTGTGTTTGCATTTGGCCCAGAATAGTGCTTTGTACTCTGGTTACTCTACCAGAACCGTGGCAAGTATTACAATTAGAAAAATCGTTATTTTTTGCTCCAGAACCACTACACGATTCGCAAGAAATGTATTTGTTTAGTTTTATTTTTTTTGTTGCTCCTTTTACAATTTCTTCTATTGTAAGCGAGACTTTTACTCTAAGATTTGAACCTTTATTAACTCTACGACCGCCACCTCGGTTTCCACCAAAGCCACTAAAACCACCACCACTAAATCCGCTGCCAAATATGTCGCCAAAATGAGAGAATATGTCATCCATAGACATTCCTCCACCACTAAAACCGCCTCCACTTGCAGCTCCGCTCATTCCTGCATGACCAAACTGATCGTATCTTGCTTTTTTATTCTCGTCGCTTAAAACCTCGTAAGCTTCTGCGGCTTCTTTAAATTTATCTTCGGCAGACTTATTGCCTGGGTTCTTATCTGGATGAAATTGTATTGCTTTTTTACGGTAAGCTTTTTTTATTTCGTCTTTAGCTGCACCTTTGGATACCTCAAGAACATCGTAAAAATCTCTTTTAGACATATGCTTTTTTTTAAACCTGTATATAAAATTTTGTAAAGCAATATTGCTTCAATCAAATTATTTTTTCTTTATTCTCCTACAACTACTTTCGAAAATCGTATTACTTTTTCGTTAAGAGTGTATCCTTTTTCTATTATATCTACAACTTTCCCTTTTAAATTCTTTTTTGGTGCGGGTATTTTGGTAAGTGCTTCGTGAATATCTGTATCGAATTCTTTTTCTAAAGCATCAATTTCTTTAATTCCTTTTTGTGTTAAAAAGCTCTTAAAATTACCATAAATTAAGTTTACACCTTCGGTAGCAGAGCTAATGTCTTTGGAATCTTCTATAGATTTAATTGCTCTTTCGAAATTATCTAGAACGGGCAATAAGTTTATTAAAATATCTTCGCCTGCTGTTTTTGTAAGCTCCATTTTTTCTTTTAATGTTCTGCGCCTATAATTATCGAACTCTGCCGAAAGACGTAAGTATTTGTCACTAAGTTCTGCCAATTTTGTACCTAGCTCCTCTATTTGAATCTCTTTTTTATCTTGTTTTTTTGTAATTTTCTTTTTTGGCTTTTTTGCCTTAGCTTTATTATCCTTTTCTTTTGCTTGGTCTATATCTTTTGCCATTATTTGCTGATTTATAATTTGCTTGCGAAATTACAACTTTTCTGCCAATTTTTTATTTGTGTCATATTGGCATTAAAGAGCTACCTTTTATGGGCAACTGTTTAAATGATTTTATAACAGTAAAGCTTTGAGTTTAAGTTTTTGCGATTAATTTATAGACGATTAGGCTAGATATCTCAAAATTTGTACATAATTCTGTGATGGTGTTTTTTTTGTTCTTCACTCACAAATTACGCCCTAAAAAGTGCAAACTATATCAGTTCATCGTACCAAAAAACAATTTAATTATATAATATTATATTTAAACAATCTCATAAGCTCGAGGTTAGAGTGTTTCTTATAAAGAAAATAAATAGTATTGTCGTTAATAATTATTTTTTTAACCCATTTAAAACTTGGAATATCAATTATCTTTCCGAGTTTTCCGTTGGTTTTGTTAAGCTTTCGTAAGCTAGAAATACCATTTTTCTCGAATAAAACATAAATATTGCCTGTTACATCATCTACAAAAACATTTTCTTTCCAGTGTCGTTGCTTATGAAAATTTATATCAATTGCAGAAATAATCTCCATTTCTTGATTGTAATATTCTATTTTAGATTCTACAAAATTTAATATGCAAATACTATCTTTTACTTTTAGTAGAGGAGCATAAATTGGGTCGTAAAAGCACATCTCTTCGAATCTAATATCGGCTGCGGTTGGCGTAACTCCCATTGAAAAAAAACGACCTTGATCGCTTACTCGTCTTAATGCTGCTTGGTCGGCAATTATTCTAAATTTTACGGCTGTAGTATCTTCAATATCAGCACAAAAATACGATAGAATTTGTTGCGAATATGAATATTGCTTAATGTAAAGTTTGTTGTTTAGTTCTTCTACACAAGCCGACATTATTTCCTGAAATTTGTTAGATTTTATAGGATAATTTAGCTCAAATTTATTCTCATTAACAGAAATCTGAAAAGCTGTGTTTTCGCCAATAATATGTAAATTATTTAGGCAATCTTTATACAGGTTTCCATCAGATGGGATGTGTGTATTTATTAAGGTATCACCAGTTTTATTCATTAAAATTAGCCAAGGATTTATTTTCTTTTGCCAGTTATAAGCTAGTAGATATATGCTATCGCCAATTATTTCGAAATCGCTAACATCGTAAAATTTTTTGCGTGTAAGCTCTACTACTTTGTTTTTTGCAGAAATGTTTATTTGATTGATTTTATTTTCGCTGTATACAATAGGAATATATACCTTCTTTTGTGGGATAGTTTTTAACTCAATTGTTTTGTTTTCGAACGAAATATGCGAAATTTTTAACTTTACAGGAACTTTGTTAACTTTAATAAAGAAACTCCCGCGACTATCGGAAACAGTTCCGTTGCTTGTTCCAATAATTTTAATATGTACATTTTTAATTGGGGAATTGCTAATTGAGTCGTACACCACACCAGAAACCACAAACGACGATTGTGTAAAACTTACATTCCAAATAAATGTAAATACTATTAGCAGTAAATATGTTTTTATTCTTTGGGTCATTTATTTTTTAGTTTCTGTGTTGCTTTTTTGCTATAAAAACCATTTTCTTTTACAATCTGATTAAGTATTTTAACGCTTTCTTTAGGGTTTGATTTATTATATGATAATGCTTTATACCAAAGACCTTCCTCGTAAAACACATTAATATTACTGCTTATTACCTTATTAAAATATTTAATGGCTTTTTTATAGTCGCCAATGTAATAGTATGATAATCCAGAATAGAACGTAGCATTTAAATCATTATCGTATTGTTGTAAAATAATCTCGAAATTTTCTATTGCCGAAAAGTAGTCTTTTTTATTAAATAGGTTTAGCCCTTCTTCTAGAAATTCAAAATATGAATACTCTATAGACTTTATTGTAGAGTTATTGTTAGCAAATTGTTCTTGGTTATTAGAAAAACGAGGTTCTACATTCCATATATCTACAGATGTTTTGTTTAAATTATTTTGGCGTTTTGTTTTAGAATAATCTACAATTTTTAAATCGGCAATGTATTTTGTTCCAAAATTAATGTAATTCTTAATTTGCTTAGGCTCAATATTATTATTATTTATCTCTAGTTTTGATTCTCTTTTATCAAGAATTAGTGGGACATAGTTATTTTGTCTAATTATTTTTTTTGGGTCTTTGTTTATTTTTGATATAGAATTATTAACCTTTTCTAAATTATCTTTTATAGAACCTATATTTGCGGCACTGCTTGTTTTCGTTTTGTTATTTGTGGTTATTTTATGCAAGTCTACTGTGGACGGGCTTGTGTTATTTTGTTTGTAAGAATAAAAATAAATTGTTAAAATAATAATTATAGAAAGGCTAAAAGAGGTTAATGCAATGTAATTATTCTTAAAAATAGACTTGAAAGCCGTTTTTTTCAGCGAATCTAATTTTAGTAAAGAAGATTTGTTGTTTGCAAAGCCTTCTAAAGCATCGCTATTTAAATCGTTAGCTAATGATTTTTTTTCAATATCGTAGCTTTCAGATTCCGAATTATTAAACAAATAATTCTTTATTTCTTGCTGCGATAAATTATCTTGTTCCGAAAATATCTCTTTAAACAAACTCATATTAGTTTATTGTATTAGTATTTATTTGTTTTTCAATAATTGTTTTCAAATTCCTCTTACCGTTTTGAATATAACTCTTTATGCTTTTTAAATCGTAACCTGTTTCTAGAACAATTTGATTGTATGACTTTTTGTTTAGATAAAATAGTTCAATACAAACACGTTGTTCTTTTTTAAGCTTTTTAACAGCAGAATTTACTATATCATCCGAAATGTTTTTATCATTGTCTTCAAAAGAGTTATAGTAGACTATGTTTTTGTCTTCGATATTTGATTTAGCTTGTTTGTTATTGTTTTGCAAACATTCGTTTCTTGTTACCGAATATAACCAAGATTTAAGAAACTTAATCTCTTTACTTTTAGTTTCGGATATTAATTTCTCAAAAACAATTATTACTACATCTTTACAAGAAGATTTTTTATTTTCAAATTTTAAACAAACTCCATAAATCAAATGTGCATATCTATAAAAAAGTTCAGCAATATATTTCTGCTTATTAGAACTTCTGTATTTGTCTAAAAGCTGATTATCGCTAAACTTTTTATATTTCGATTTGCTAAATAAAAACAATGTTTATTTTTTAAGTAAAAAATTATTTTAAAGCCTTAAAATTAAAGATTATAAATGAACTTTATTAATAAACTTTAATTATTTATTTCTTTGTGCAGCTCTCCATTTGTAATAATAATCGAAATAACCTTTGGTTTCTACCACTACTACACCTCCTGTAATATCACCATAAGATGCAGGAATTCCTCCAGAATAAACAGTCAAGCTTTTAATATTACTTCCACTTATTGCACTCATGCTTTCGGAACGAATACCATCTATATAAAAAGCAGAATTACCAGGACGAGAACCTCTAACTACAATATCTTTTTTATCTTCTGTAACCTGAATATCAGTAGAAATTGCACTTATTATGCCTCCCATAGTTTTGTTATCAGGAAGTCTATCAATAATTTTTGAGCTCATTTTTATTGCTGATGGATCTGATGGGTCTAACAGTTTGGTTGATATAATTACATCACCAATAGAAATAATACTTTTTCCTATTGTAATATCATCCAGGAAACTTAAAGAACCATCGTTAACATTTATTTCATTTATTGTGCGAGTTGCAAAACCTATAAATGATATTTCTATACTATAAATTCCACTAGCAATTCCTTTAAAATGGAACCATCCGTTATCATTTGTTATTTGTCCTTCTATAATTTTATCTGTTTTTAATACAACGGAAGCAAATGGTATAGGCTCTCCGTCTGAATCAATAACTTTTGCTCGTATTCCTCCTCCTTGTGCAGAAGAAATTGTTGTCGCTAGCAATATAATTGCTAAATTAATCAGTAATTTTTTCATAATAATAAATTTAAGTTAAACACCTTTTATTATTTAGATTAAAAAAACTTAGTATTCCATAAAAAAAATGATAAAAAATTTGCAGATAAGATAATTTTATTACCTTTGCAGCCACAATAACGGATATGGCCCGTTCGTCTAGTGGACTAGGACGCCAGGTTTTCATCCTGGAAACAGGGGTTCAATGCCCCTACGGGCTACAAAAGGTTGCTATTTATAGCAACCTTTTTAGTTTTATATAGGGTGAGAATTATTTTCCTTCGATAACAATTACAATTTCGCCTTTTACTTTTTTATCAGTGAATTTTATTACTAATTCTGATAAAGTACCTCGGATAGTTTCTTCATACATTTTTGAAATTTCTCTAGAAATTGAAGCATTTCTATCTTCTCCAAAATACTCTGCAAATTGTGTGAGTGCTTTTAATAATCTATGCGGTGATTCGTAAAAAATCATTGTCCTTTTTTCGTCTACTAGCGAAAGAATTTTCTTTTGTCGACCTTTTTTTTGCGGTAAAAATCCCTCGAAAGTAAACCTGTCGCATGGTAAACCCGAATTTACTAATGCTGGCACAAAAGCTGTTGCTCCAGGTAGTGTTTCAATATCTATACCTTTTTCTATGCATAGCTTAACTAATAAATAACCTGGGTCTGATATTGCTGGAGTTCCTGCATCGGAAACTAGTGCTATTGTTTCGCCACCTAGTATTCTTTCTGTTAAGTTCTCTATTGTTTTATGCTCGTTAAACTTATGATGCGAATATACTTTCTTCTTAATCTCGTAGTGTTTTAATAACACTCCAGTTGTTCGGGTGTCTTCGGCTAAAATTAAATCTACAGAATTTAAGACTTCTATAGCACGAAAAGTCATATCTTTTAAATTGCCTATTGGCGTTGGAACTACATATAGTTTAGACATATTCTTTGTTTAATAACTTTCAACCTGTAACTTTAAAACTACCTATACTCATCAATAAAATCACTTAGTAAAAGTAGTAAATTCTCAAAAGCAAATAAGCTTAATTTTTCTGGTTTATCGTAAACATTGTGATATTCTGAACTTCCCCCAGTTGTAAAAATAAAATATGCAGGAACGCCTTTTGCATAAAATGGGTGATGATCGCTATTTGCTGCTTCTCCACGTTTTAATATTTGTTTAAGATAATTTTCTTTATCGTTAATTTTTACTAATAAATCGTATTCTTCAGTAAATATAGTACTATTTACAATTCGTATCCCTTTTTCGCCTGTTCCAACCATATCTAGATTAAATAGAAATTTTATTTTCTGTAAATCGAAAATAGAATTGTTTACATAGTATGCAGAACCAACTAGGCCTGCTTCTTCAGCAGAAAAAAACATAAATGCGATAGAATAATGTGGCTTCTCTTTTTTTGTAAGATAATCGGCTAAGTTTAAAAGCATAGAACAGCCACTTGCGTTATCGTTTGCACCATAAAAAGTTGCGGTATTACCTTGTTTACCAAGATGATCGTAATGCGCCGTAAAAACAATAAAACTATCTACCTCACCTTGTATATAACCAAGCACATTCTGAGTTTGATAATTTTCGTAAAACGTATTTTTAAAATCTATGTTAATATACTTGGGAATATTAAGAATTAAGTCTTTTCTGATATTTAATACAGTAAAAGAATCTACAACCATACTCTGTCTGTGAGTAGGTTTATCAACAGGGTTTATAAAACCTCTTGCATTAAATGAATTTGTGTAAATTAATTCTCTATATAGCTTTTTACTCTCTTTAGTATTTATATCATTATTGATATATAGAAATTTCTCAGAAAAGTCCTTTTTTGCATATTTAGAGATTTTAGATAATTTTATAGTCTTTACTTTATATTTCCCCGAACTCGATGCTGCATTAGGCGAAATTAAATAGTCTGTTCCTAGGTTTATTTTTGTTTTTTCTAAACTTAGATTTACCTCTCCCTGTATTGTATTTATAGGCAGTTCAAATTTTTGAAAAAAGTTTGTATTTAAACTTTTTATTCCAATACTATCTAGCTGAGATTTAATAAAATTAGCTGCTATTTTGTCGCCATTTTCTACAAACCCCCTGCCTTTAAATTCTTCTGACGAAAGTTTATTAATAACAGTTTTTGCATAATCAATATTTTGAGCAAACAAACTTGCTGAAATTATAAATGCTATAAATGATATAATTATTTTTTGCATTTGGCTAAAATAATCAATAATAATAGTTTTTTTAGCACACAAGATTAAAACTTTTCAACCTTTAGATTTTCTAATCCATTTTTCTTTCTACTTAAAACATTTTTTAATTAACTTTACAAACTTTAAATATTTAAACACAAAAAAATACAGAAATGAAATTTGGCGTAGTTATTTTCCCCGGTTCTAATTGTGATAGAGATATGATTTATGTTTTAGAAACAATTATGAAACAAGAAGTTGTAGAGCTTTGGCACAAAGATACAGATTTGCAAAATGTTGATGGAATAGCTATCCCTGGAGGCTTTTCATATGGAGATTATCTACGATCTGGTGCACTTGCAAGATTTTCGCCAATAATGGAAAAAATTATAGAATTTGCTAATAACGGTGGTTTTGTTTTTGGTGTTTGCAATGGTTTTCAAATATTATGCGAATCTGGGCTACTTCCAGGAACGCTTCTGCATAACGACAATCAAAAATTCATTTGTAAAAATACGTTTATTAAGGCACAGAATAATAACACATTTTTAACATCGTTAGTAGACAATAATAAGGCATTAAAAATACCTATCGCTCACGGAGAAGGGAAATATTTTGCCGATGAAAAAACAATTGAGAAATTACATCAAAATAATCAAATTATTTTTAAATACTGCGACGATGAAGGCAATGTATCAAAAGAATCTAACCCTAACGGTTCAACCGAGAATATTGCAGGTGTTTGTAATGCAAACAGAAATGTATTTGGTATGATGCCTCATCCAGAAAGAGCTTCAGATGTTGAGTTAGGGAATACCGATGGCAAAATAATAATTGATTCTATGATAAAAACACTTATCTCTAAATTTGAGTAATTTGTGTGTTTAAATAGTAACCAAATATTCTTTTATTTAAAATCTACAAATAAAAAATATAATGAAATTTTCGGGATTTATTAAATTACCTAAATACAGATCGTTTACTTATAAGCCAAGATATTTTGATAAGGAATTAGATGATTTCGAAAATGAGGTAAAAAAGAAAGATGGTTTTAACTTCAACTCTAAAGATTCAAAGGCAAGAATACATCACCATTTTTCGGTTAAAAGAAAAGAAGCAAAAAAACACAATACTCTTAGAATGCTTATCATTGTTGCAACTTTTGTGATTTTAGCTTCTGCATTATTCTTAAGCTTCGATTTAATGTCGTTATTGTTTTAGAAGAACTTCAAGAAATACCAATAAGATATTATACAAAAAAATTTAAGCTTTGTTTATAATCTTACATCTATTATCTGTTTAGAAACAAATATCTTTTTTTAAGCTGAAGGGGCAAGGTTCATTATAACAAACATCTTTCAAATACCTGTTAATACTCTTTATGCAATAACGTTACGAGGTCATGTTGCAGGAATATTATATATGTTTATATGTATATATGACAAAAATCATTTTATTTAGATATTATATGTTATAAATTTGTTTCATATTATTAAAAATGCTAGTAAAAGATTATGAATATGAAATTTAAAGAATTAAACACAGAAGAGTTAGAGCGTTCAGCAAATATTTTAAAAGCTATAGCACATCCTATGCGAATTGCTATTTTAGGGCATTTAGAGGAAGGTAAAAGATTAACTGTAACAGAAATACATAAATTATTAAAAATTGAACAATCAACAACATCTCATCATCTTGGAATTTTAAAAGACAAGGGTGTGTTATCTTCGAAAAGAGATGGAAAAAACACTTTTTATTTCTTAAAGCACGAAAACCTTAGCCATATTGTAAACTGTGTAAGTACTTGTGCAGCAGATATTAATTAAAATCTAATACCAAAGTTTACATAAAGTTTAGACAGGTAATTTGGAACAGTATATCTGTAATTAATTGATATATAATAGTGCTCTACAGGCTTGTACTGAAAACCCATTAAGTACGATTGAGCATATCTTAAATTAGTCGCCTGTTCTATAAAATCATATCTAAAAAACATTTCAATCTTTTTAGAAATATCGTACATTCCATAAGCAGATAAACCTGAATAGTTAATATTACCAAAATTATAATTTTCAACAAAATTATATTCTAAGCCAATTCTATATTCATTGTGCTTAAAGCCTAAAAATGATGAATATATATTTTTGTGATTTTCTGAAGGTGGAGGAAACTCAGTTCCATAATAAAACTTCAGAATAATATTGTTGTTGGGAGTATATACAATATTGTTCGAAATAAGCATTTTACCATTCACATCTTGATATTTGAAAGGCCCCTCGCCATTAAAAGCACCAATATCATAACTTAACTTATTATCGAAAAAACTAAACTTGAATCTTGCACCGAAATCAGCAGGCATTCCAAATCTATAAGCTTCTTGGAAAGTAACAAGAACATATCTGTGTTTCCAAAACTTATCCTGTAATGTTAGGTATTGAGAGTTAAGAAGTTGCCCTACAGATAATGAAATACTCTTATTGATATTCCATTTTATTTCAGCCATTTTTAAAAATGCAGTGTATTTACTTCCTTCGAAATAGCTTGTGGTTAGTAGGTTTCCATTACCATCAATAGTCTCAAACCCATTTGTTGTTCTTGTTACATCAAGAATCAAAGTAGAAGACACTTTTTTATTAAATGTAGTTTTAAGACCTATTAATGCTGTAGATAATTCAAAAGCACCTTTAGGAGTTTTTTTATTTACGGTTCCGTAATTAAAATTTGTATGAATAGAGCCAAAAACCTTAGATTCTTTACTTGTTTTTAAAGAATCGTTAGAGCTAATAGCACTATAATTTGTAAATAATATTAATATTATTATGAAACGTAATTTCATATTTTTAAATTTGCAGCTAATATATTTAATTTTTTCATTAAAATACATCGTAGATGTCAAAAATTAGAGTAACAAAGCAGTTTGAATTTGAGACAGCACATGCCTTATATAATTACGATGGGCTTTGTAAAAACATACATGGTCACTCGTATAAACTACAAGTAACCGTTATTGGAGAACCAATAATTGATGATTCAAACCCAAAGTTTGGCATGGTTATAGATTTTGGACAATTAAAAGAAATTGTAAAATCAAATATTGTTAACGTATACGATCATTCATTAATTCTGAGCAATAAATCAAAACCAGAATTGCTTAATAAAACTAAACAAATATTTGATAGGCTCACTATTGTTGATTACCAACCTACATGCGAGAATATGGTTAATGAATTTGCAAAAATTATTTTTACAAAATTACCAAAGAACATAGATTTATTCTCAGTAAAGTTATATGAAACCTCAACCTCTTATGCAGAATGGTTTGCTGCCGATAATAGGGAATAATATTACTAAAACTAATTCCATGCTTTATTTTTTTGGATAAATTATATTAAATTCCTATTTTACAGGAGTAATAAATTATGGTTGAAACAAGAAAGAAATATTATTTACTATTGCTACCTTTTGCTTTTTTATATAGGATAGGAGTCGCCTTTAGAAATTTTCTTTTTACTTTTAAAATATTGCCCCAAAAAGAATTTGATTTACCTGTAATATGTGTAGGCAATATAACAGTTGGAGGAACAGGCAAAACACCGCACGTAGATTACATAGTAAATTCTTTGAAAAATACTTATAAATTAGCAGTATTAAGCAGAGGATATAAACGAAAAACAAAGCAATTTACTTTAGGAAATACAGAATCTACCGTCAATGAGATTGGAGATGAGCCATTACAGATATTACTTAATAATCCAGAAATAACTGTAGCAGTAGATAGAAATAGGGTAAACGGAATAGAAAAATTAATATCTATTGCAGATCCAGATGCAATTATTTTAGATGATGCATATCAGCATAGGTATGTAAAAGCAGGCACAAACATTTTACTTATAGATTATAATAGACCAATTACTAAAGATCATTTTTTACCTGCTGGAGATTTACGAGAAGCTGTTAGTGAGAAATCTAGAGCAGATATTATTTTGGTTACAAAAACACCAGAAGATTTAAAGCCAATAGAAAGACGAATAATGGAGAAAGAATTAGATTTATTCCCATACCAAAATTTGTTTTTTACTTCAATTAATTATAAAAAAATAAAACATTTATTTGATGAGTCTGTTTTAGAGATAAATAAAGAAACAACTGTTTTGCTTGTAACCGGAATTGCAGACCCACAACACTTAAAAGAGCATATTATTAATAAATATACAGATAAATTAGAAGAAATTATTTTTCCTGATCATCATAATTTTACTGATTCTGATTTAGATAATATTTTAAATAAATTTAATAGTATCAAGTCTAGTAATAAAATTATTGTTACTACAGAAAAAGATAAAATGCGATTAACAAACATTAAAAATTTAGATTTAATTAAGAATTTGCCTATATATTATCAATCAATAGGGGTTAAATTTGTAAACGAAAAAAACGAAAAACTTTTTAATAATATTATTGAACATTATGTTAGAACAAATCAAAGAAACAACCAAATTTATCAAGAAACATACTAATTTTGAACCAGAGTTTGGAATTATTTTAGGAACTGGTTTAGGTGGATTAGTAAACGAAATACAAATTGAACATATTTTAGAGTATAGCAGAATACCAAACTTCCCTGTATCTACCGTAGAGGGTCATAGTGGAAAATTAATATTCGGAAGGTTAGGTAAACGAAAAGTAGTAGCAATGCAAGGAAGATTTCATTACTACGAAGGTTATGAAATAACAAAAGTGACCTTTCCTGTGAGGATTCTTAAATATTTAGGAATACAAGCATTAGTAATTTCAAATGCTAGTGGAGGAGTAAACCCAAGTTTTGAAATTGGAGATTTAATGATAATTGAAGACCATATTAATTTAATTCCAAATCCATTAGTTGGCAAACATTATCCAGAATTTGGTGCAAGATTTCCAGACATGAGTGAAACTTATAGCCTAGACTTAATTGCAAAAGCTGAAAAAATTGCTGCCAATAAAGGAATAAAAGTACAAAAAGGTGTTTATACTGGAGTAACGGGTCCAACTCTAGAAACACCAGCAGAATATAAATACTTTAGAACAATAGGATCTGATGCCGTTGGAATGTCTACGGTGCCAGAAGTTATTGTGGCACATCAAATGGATATTCCTTGTTTTGCAATTTCAATAGTTACAGACCTAGGAGTGCCAGGCAAAATAGTTAAAGTTACACACGAGGATGTACAAGCTGTTGCAGTTAAGCAAGAAATAAATATGACACACATTATTAAAGAACTTTTGGAACAATTATAATTGCTTATTAACAAATTTATTATTAATTTAGGAGAATAAATCTTATACTATGGTGGAAATGCATTTAACGAAGATATTTTATCATGACTTTATAAAAAAGAATAATGTTATGATGTTCTATAACGGGGCTGTAACACATAATATTACTTCTGCATTTACAAAACAAATAGAGCTTGAGTTTAATAATTTACCGCTTTCTACACGTGTTAAAAAACGGGTATTTATTTTAATGGTAGAATGTATGCAAAATATTAGTAAACATTCAGTTTTTATTAATGGAATAAATAATGTAGGTTACGGCTCGTTTTTAGTTCTAGATAAGGAAGATTCATATGAGTTAATTTCTGCAAATTTGGTAAATAATGAACAGGCAAATAAAATTACTAAAATAATTGATAATGTTAACTCAAAAGATGAAAAAGGCTTAAAAGAATTTTTCAAAAATCAACTTATAGAAGGGGTTTTATCAGAAAAAGGCGGTGCAGGTCTAGGGTTTATAGGTATTGCAAGGAAGGCTTCAGAAAAATTAGAATACGATTTTATTGAATATGACGATAAATGTAAGATTTTTCTTTTAAAAGTAAAAGTGTTAAAACATTAATAAATTATGGAGATACTTAAATTTATATCAACTCAAGAAAAGCCAAGTATTTTATTAGAT
>DAOVTE010000167.1 GCA_030627705.1 Bacteroidales bacterium | reverse complement strand
GCAAGAGAACCATTCACAGAAGGCAAAACTACTTATTATCAACAAGACGGTAAATATGTAGAGACAAAACCAAAAGAAATTCCAAACTACGATTCTAGATTTAAAACCATATTCCCTAGGATGTATAGCTCTCAATTACGACACGTAAGAGCTTATAAATCGTGGGCAGATGTTAAAGGAAAACCAATAAAGGTGAATAACGAAACTATTTATGCACCTACATTTGGCGAAAATATTAAATTCTTCTTTAAATATCAGATAGGACATATGTACTTACGATACTTTATGTGGAACTTCTCGGGTAGACAAAACGATATTCAAGGACACGGAAGTGTAGTTAGAGGAAATTGGATTTCTGGTATTCCATTTATTGACGAAATAAGACTTGGGTCACAAGATAATCTTCCTTCTACAATGACAAGCAATAATGCAATGAATAAATACTTTATGCTACCATTACTATTAGGACTTGTAGGATTATTCTTTCAATATAAAAAAGACAAAAATAATTTCTGGGTGGTTATGCTAATGTTTCTATTTACAGGATTAGCAATTGTTTTCTATCTAAATCAATATCCAAATCAACCGCGAGAGCGTGATTATGCCTATGCAGGCTCGTTCTATGCCTTTGCAATTTGGATAGGGTTAGGAGTTCTTGCTTTATATGATATATTAAGCAAAAAAATACCGCAATCAATAGCTGCTGGTGGAGTAACCGCAATTGCTTTTGTTTTAGTTCCTGGTATTTTGGTAAGCGAAAACTGGGACGATCACGATCGCTCTGGTAGATACACAGCAAGAGATTTTGCATACAATTATTTAAATTCTTGCGAGCCAAATGCAATAATATTTACAAATGGCGATAACGATACTTTTCCACTTTGGTATGCACAAGAAGTAGAAGGAATTAGAACAGATATTCGTGTTGTAAACTTGAGCTTATTTAATACAGATTGGTATATAGACCAAATGAAAAAACAAGCATACGAAGCACCTCCTGTACCAATTTCTTATTCGCACGAGCAGTATATGAATGATATCAAAAATTATGTGCCTGTTTACGAGCAATTTAAAGATTATAAAGATATTAATCAAGTAAATGAATTTGTAAAAAGTGATGTTTCTGCAACTAGAGTTAGAACTCCACGTGGCGAAGAACTGGATTTTATTCCTACTAAAAAGATATCTATTCCTGTTGATGTTAAAAAAGTATTAGCAAATGGAACAGTTTCGTTAAAAGATTCTGCAAGAATAGAAACTACATTGCAATGGGAAATAAAGAAATCATATCTTACAAAAGGAGAATTAATGATTCTTGATATTATTGCAAATAATAATTGGGATCGACCAATATATTTTGCAATTACTGTTGGCTCAGAGAATTTTCAAAATCTTGAGAAATACTTTAGTCTAGATGGATTAGCATATAGACTAGTACCTATAGAAGCAAAAAGTTTAGACGGACAGATAGGAGAAGTAAATACTGAGGCTATGTACGATAATATGATGAATAAATTTAAGTGGGGAGGCATTAACGACCCTAATGTTTATTTAGACGAAAATAACCTGAGAATGATTATGAACTTTAGAAATAATTTCGCAAGATTAGCTAAGCAATTAATTCAAGACGGCGAAAAAGAAAAAGCTAAAGAAATACTAGACAAATGTACAGAAGTTATGCCTGTTTCTAGAGTTCCGTTAAATGTATTTGCTATAGGACTTATTGAAGGTTATTATCAACTTGGGGATACCGTAAAAGCAAACTCGTTTGCAATAGAATTACAACGAACATCAGAAGAAGAGTTAGCATACTATTTCTCGTTAGACTCTGATAATGCAGCTAGTGTAGATGGAGACAAGCGTAAATCTTTATTTGCATTGCAAGAAGTTACACGTATGGCTGGGCAGTACAATCAAAAAGAGTTATTTGATAAGTTTAATGTACAATTTCAAACTTATTATCAAATGTTTAATTCTAAATAAACAAGAATTATTTAATTAAAAAAGCTGTTTGAAATATTTCAAACAGCTTTTTTTTGTCTAGCAGTAAAATTATTAATACTTAAAACTTACTTTTTATTACAAATAAGTTTCTGTAAAGAAATTTTACCAGGGCCATAAACAAATAATACAAATAACATTAATAAATAATACAATGGAATTTCGAAGCCATTATCTCCAGCACTAAAACCATTTGCATAATGCACTGTAAATATTGCTACCAACATTGTAATCATTAACGGTATAGAAATCATTCTTGTAAAAAACCCTAAAGTTAGAAAAACAACTCCTATTGCTTCTGTTCCTGCAGCCATATACGCCATAAGTTTTGGTAATGGATAATTCATTCCTGCAAACCAATCAGAAATTGCATTAATATCTTTCCATTTCATCATAGCAGGTTCGTAAAAACCATAAGCTAAAACAAGCCTGATAATTAACAAAGGTAAGAACTCTATAAGTTTTAGCTTTTCTATAAGTTGTTTCATTTTTTCTTTCATAATTTTTGTTTTTGTAAAAAAATTGTCATTTCTGCTTTATGGAGAAATCTAAGATTTTATTCAAAATTGCAAATAATTATCTTTTATTTGCTACCACCACATTTACCTGCACCACATTTTGCTTCTTCGGTAGATTTGGTAGTCTTTACAGCCTTTTTTTCTGTTTTAGCTTTTGTTGTTGATTTCTCAGTTCCACACTTACCTTCGCCACATTTTCCTTCTCCGCACTTAGATTCTTTTGAAACTTTTGTTGTTGCTTTCTCGGTTTTAGTCTTTGTAGTTGCTTTTCCTTCCCCACATTTTCCCTCGCCACATTTTCCTTCTTCAGTAAAGTTTACATCGCCATTATCAAAAATATTTTCTTGTAGTTCTAAATTATTATCAGCTAATAAACTTGTTGATGTTGAGTTAAGCTGCGATACAAATATTGCACTTGCAATTAATAATCCTGCAATAATGCTTATTTTTTTTAAAGATTTTGTTGATTTCATTGTTCTAATTTTTAAGTTTAATTTATTTGATTTGTTTACTTAGTCGCTAATGTTTACAAATCCTTACAAAAAAATTAGATAAACATACAATCTATTTTGTATTTATTTGTTTATCAAGCGTTTGCTTAATGATTTTTTTTTCTTCTTGCGTTAAATTCTTAGTAGTAGTAGTAATAAAATTTATACTTTTTATCTGGGTAGTAATAAAATTAGATTCAACTTTATACAATCTACAGAACTTACAGGTTGCTAGGTGCATGTTAAGACTAAATTTCTCTATACACGACAATGGTTCATATTGCGATTTATCTACATAAAATGTTGCACGTTCGCACGATAGCATCATCTTAGATGCAATATTCATCATTTTATTTTTAAGATTTTTCTCCATATTATTCAAAAACCCTATTTATTAAACCATCCATTTTCTATACACTCTCTAAGTCTTAACCTCGCTCTATGAACAATAACCCAAAGGTTAGACGCAGAAATATCAAATTCCTTACAAATTTCTTGCGTAGATTCTTCGCCCAACGATTTTTCAAGAAATACTCCTCTTAAATTTTCGGGCAACAAAGAAATACAATAGCGAAGAACTTTAATAAAATCATCATTACCAGATAGATCCTCGTCTCCCATCCCCCAATCTAAAGGTTGTCTTTCTTTTTCCCAAGCTCCATGTAAAAACTTATCCTTAACAAAAGGCGAATCTGAATCTAAAGTATTATATTCAATTTTTTTTGAATTTTTCCTATAGTAATCGATAATTTTACGATTAAGAATAGACACTAGCCAAGTCTTTACAGAGCTATTTCCTTTAAATTTATCGTATGCTTTTAATGCAGAAAGAAAAGTTTCTTGCACAAGATCCTTAGACATTTCTCTATCAGACACTCTAGAAATAGCAAAACTAAACAAATAATCAGAGTAGTTATCTACCCAATTTTCTGGTTTTTCTATATGTTTTACTGCTTCTATCATTTAATACGTAAATGTCTTAATTTATTTTTAATTAAAAAATAAATTATTGCTTTTATCGTACCTGCAAAAAAACAAATGCAGTTAATTTTTCTTAAACTGTAACATTATTATTGTATATTTCGTCTTACTTATTTAATATTTTATTAGTTTTAGCAAAATGAAAATTAAGATAATTTTAACTTTATTTGCTTTTGTTTATATTTCTCAAATTGCTAAATCGCAGAATGTTTGGGATTTAGAAAAATGCATATTATACGCTCTAGAAAATAATCTGCAAATAAAACAACAAGAACTATCAGCAAAAACATCTGAAATAAATTACACGCAAAAAAGGGCAAGTATCCTACCAAATTTAAATGCTGGCGCTAACCAAAACTTTACTTTTGGTAGATCTGTAGATCCTTTTACAAACGAATTTTCTTCTGAAAGTACCCAATCAAATAATTTTTCTATTTCGTCGTCGGTAACTTTATTTAGTGGATTACAAAATGTAAACAGTATTAAACAATCTAAATTAAATCTACTTGCAGCTTACGAAAATGTTAAGAAGATAAAAAATGATATTTCATTGAATATTGCTTCATCGTATTTAAATATTTTATTTAATATAGAATTGCATAGTATTGCAATTAATCAGGCATTAATTACAAATGAGCAACTAGAACGAACCAAAAAATTAGTTAAGGCAGGAAGCTTACCCAAAGGTAATTTACTAGATATACAAGCCCAAATTGCATCAGAAGAATTACAAATTGTAAATGCAAAAAACCAATTAGATATTTCGTATTTAACGCTAAAACAATTTCTTGATATTGATTCTATTGAAGATTTTCAAATAGATATTCCAAGCAATTTATCTATTATTGACTCAGAAGAAGACGCACAGACAATCTATAATAATGCATTAAATACTCTACCACAAATAAAAGGTGCCGAGTATATGCTTATGAGCTACGAAAAAGGCTTGAGTATTGCAAGAGGTATGATTAGCCCAAGACTTGCATTATCTGCTAATTATGGCACAGGATATTCCGATGCACGAATGATTCCATATGGAGATCCAACAATTTCTTCATATATTTCTGGATATACAGAAGATTTGCAAAACGTATACACCTATCAACCAACTTACAATTATGCTGTTAAGGATTTTTCTGCACAGGTAAAAGACAACGCAAGCACTTCTTTATCGTTTAGTTTATCTATTCCATTATTCAATGGTTTACAAACCAAAACATCAATAGATAATGCAAAAATTAATGTTTTAAATTCACAGTATAGTTTACAGCTAACTAAGAATCAATTATATAAAGATATTCAACAACAGTATTTAGATGTAAAATCAGCATTAAAAAAATACAATGCATCTAATAAAGCACTATCTGCATCTAGGTTGTCGTTTAATTACACACAAAAAAAACACGATGTAGGATTAATAAATATTACAGATTTTAATTTAGCAAAAAACAAATTAATAAAAGCTGAATCAGATTTTTTACAAGCTAAATATGAATATATATTTAAGACTAAAATTCTTGATTTTTATAAAGGAGTTGAGATAAAGTTGTAAAGTTTGTAAAGTTGAAAGGTTAAAAGTTTCAATTTAATTATAATAATAAAAGATGAAAAAATCATTAAAATATTTAATAGGAGCAACAGTTATACTAGTTATTTTTGCTGTAATAGGGAAAAAACAAGGTTGGTTTGGTAAAAAAATATTAGTTAAAGTTTCTACAGAACTTGTAAAAGAAAACACCATAATAGAAACTATCACAGCAAGTGGTAAAGTACAGCCCGAAACCGAGGTAAAAATTAGTCCAGATGTTTCTGGCGAGATAGTTGAACTTCATATTAAAGAAGGCGAACAAGTTAAAAAAGGACAATTACTATTAAAAATTAAGCCCGATACTTACATTTCTATTTTAGAAAGAGCAAAAGCTTCTTCTAATTCTTCTAAATCTATGTTAGCACAATCTCAGGCGCAGCTTATAGATAAAGAAAACAATTTTAGAAGAAATAAAACTCTGTGGCAACAAAAAGCAATTTCAGACGCCGAATTCGAAGCAATAGAGGCCACATATAAAGTTGCTCTTGCAAATGTAGAATCTGCAAGATATTCTGTTAAAAGCTCAGAAGCATCAGTAAAAGAAGCATCAGAAAACCTATATAAAACTACAATTTATGCTCCTATGAGCGGAACAGTTTCTAAACTAAACATTGAAAAAGGTGAGCGCGTTGTAGGAACAATACAAATGGCAGGTACCGAAATGCTGCGTATTGCAAATCTAGATAGAATGGAAATTCTTGTTGATGTAAACGAAAATGATATTGTTCGTGTGCATTTAGGAGATACAGCATTGGTAGAAGTAGACGCATATCTTGGAGAAAAATTTAAAGGCTTAGTAACAGAAATAGCAAATTCTGCAAATACAACAGCCGGAGGCATTGCCACAGATCAAGTAACAAGCTTTAACGTTAAAGTTAGATTATTGCGTAAATTTTACAAACACCTAATACCCAAAGAAAATAAATTCTATTCACCATTTAGACCAGGGATGTCGGCAAGTGTTGATATTCAAACAAAAAAAGTAAATAATGTTTTAACTGTTCCAATACAATCGG
>DAOVTE010000022.1 GCA_030627705.1 Bacteroidales bacterium | reverse complement strand
TGAAAACCAGTAGATTGCTAAGTTCACCCCATTCTTTTTATTAAGAATATAAACTTATAAAAGAAATGGTGAAATAGAAATTACATCATCATTTTTAATATTTTATATCCTTTAATTATGACTTTGTAAATCTAAAGGTAGATTGTATCTACGCTTTTTTATAATAAAGCATTTGTAATGCTAATATAATGCGAAAAAAATACAAAGAGAGCCTTTACTGTAATGTGGAGGTTTTTGTTATTTGTGTGCTTTCTTAGCGTTTTTACTATTTTGAAAAATAACACGAATAATAATTGTTTAAACTAAACTTTTGCAAGTACGACTAAGCGGTAAAATAAAATCTAAAATATTTAAAAAAGTACACGATGTGCTTAAAATTAAATATTATATTTGTTTAAAAAAATTACAACTTGCACATAACAGCCTTGTGAAACTTAACATTTATACAAAAACAATATGAAATATATATATTTAATAGCAAGCATATTATTAATAACTAATATTTTTGCACAAAAACAAAAAGCAAAGATTTATCCGTTTAAATCAGCAATAATAGAGTACAAATACGAAGCGCAATTAAGTGGTACTCATATTAAGTATATAGACGATTATGGATATAAACAAGCCGATTATATTAGAAAAGAAATTAATTTAGGAGATACAGAAAAAAAGTATGAAACCATATTTATATATGGCAACAGAGCCTATACGCTGAATCCACTAGATACCACTATTGGTATGGCTAAAAACAACTTCTATCCATATTATTTTAAATACAAAAATAAAACAGGTGTTGAAATAAACGAAGCTATAGAAGCAAGCGCCTCTGGATGGAAATTCACAGGCACAAAACAGTTTTTAGGTAAAGAATGTAAAGTTTGGGAATCGGGCAAAAGTATTAGATATACTTGGAACAGCATTATACTATACGAAGAGTTAAACTTTATGGTAATGATGGTAGAAAATGCAACAAAAATTGAAACTGATGTAAAAATACCTGCCGATAAATTTGCAATTCCAAATGATTATAAATATTCACCAAGCACAGGGCAACAAATAGGTTTTTCAGATTTAGATTTAAATTTTAACAAAATAAAACTTGTTGAAACAAAAAATAAAGAAAAAGATGATGGCAAATCAAACAAAGCTACAGAAGCAGTTGAAGAAATAACTGAAAGTAATAGTATTAAAATAGAATTTAATTCTGATGACTATATGAATTCGAAAGAATATACATATTATAACGAAAAAGGTGAAATTATTAAATTTGAAGGCATTAACAATTACAACAGCTACGATTTTAGAATTATAAAATCTCAGGAGCGTGCTTTTTTAAACAAAGAATTAAATCTATCTAAGTATAATACTGCTATTTTTAAAACATCGAAAGGCGATTATGGCAAAATGCAAATAACAAAACTAGAAGACGATGGCTTTAGTTATCAATTTATTATTTTTAATAAAAATTGTATTATTAAAGAATATAGTAAAAATACAAGCGATGGGTTAAAAGATTTTTTCGCCATAAAACCTGACGAAAGAAATCGTAAATTGATAATTACACCAATAAAAACATCAACAATATTAATAATAGAATAATTTTAGAAAGATGAAAACAATTTTAATATCAATAATAATATCAGTATTTACAATACTAAATATAAGTGCTCAAAAAAATATAGAGAACACCGATTGGTTTATAAAAACAATAGAAGTAAACAAAGAAAAAACTGACTACTATCAGCATTTAATGTTTAAAACTGATGGATATGTTCAAATGGAAGGACGTGTTTTTGGCAGATGGGAATACGATAAAAAAGCAAAAACTATTACAATAGAATCAAGAATGATTAAAGAATTCTCTGGTGTTTGGAAAATTGTAAAACTAACCAATACTGAACTTAGTATTAATAACAGCTCGGTAAAGATGTTTATGGAAAAATATAATGAAGCTAAATTAGTTGCTGAAAACACAAAATCGGGCTTAATCGGTTATTGGGTATATGCTAACGAATACAACGATAAAACATATTTTAAATTTGAAAAACCTGCTAAATTAGTATCTGTAAGTATTAGTGCCGACGAAGGCTCAACAAGTACTGGCAGCGGTTTGTGGTTTTATAATAGTAAAGATAAATCTTTTGTAGTAACCGATAGATACTCTGAGATTAAAGGGAAAAGTGTAATTACTAAAAAGACTGATAATGAAATAGTTTTATCTAACAGAGGTAACGAAATTGTATTAAAGAAAGTTGACTCAAATATTGACAACATAACTTTTATATCGATGGATGATAATTCTGAATTGTATAAAGAACTTAACTTAATACAAAGAGACGAAGGTAAAGAATACTTTAAAATGAAGTATTCAGAAAGTGAAAATAACACTAATGTTGAGTATTTAAAAACACATAAAAAACTGACTTATATAAAGCAATCTGTAATTGAAAAACTTAATATTCTTTCTAGCAACGAAAAAATAATGAACATTAAAAAAGAAGCTGATAATATTTCTGTTGATAGAATTTTTGGTAATATTACAGCAAGTAATGTTGAGAGAAATAATTTTCTGTATCCAATAGAAAATGTTGGAACTTTCGACGAATTTAAGGCTTTTGAAGAGCAAAAAATTACTGTGCCAGCAGGAACTTTTATTTGCAATGTTTTTGAAGTTACTTTCAGCAACTATAAAGCGTTAATATATATGATTAATGATAAACCTGGGATTTATGCAAAAATTATTATTACAGAAGAAGAACATTATAACAATACAGCTAGTAAGTCAGTTTTTGAACTATCTAAAATTGAATAAAAGAACAAACCTATACAGAAGTGAAGATGAAAAGAGTTATTAATATACTAATGGTAATATTTATTTTATCTTTAATTTCTTGTAATAATAAATACGAAAAGTTAACGGTAAAAGATATCGAAATATTTAAAGATACCCCTGCTTGGAATTTAGCCAAAGCATTAGAAAAATCCAATCTAAGGAAAACAGAATCAATTTTATCAAAAAATAACACGGATTTGATGAACTATCAAGATCCTGAGTTTGGAACTACTCTATTAATGCGAGCTATTTCAACAGAAAATTATAAAGCAGTTGAGTTTTTATTACAAAATGGAGCAAATCCGAACACAGTTTCTAAAACAGGTACAACTGCTCTGTTTCGTGCTGTTGCCCACTCTTGGGAAGATGTAAGTGCCAGTGAAGATTCAAAATATGTAAAGATTGTGCTTGATAATGGAGCAGACCCAAATATACCGTATTGTGCTCCAGAGGCTGAGGGGACTATAAGTCCAATAGAATGTGGTACAAGTCCATTAATGTACGCCACACTAAGAGGGTTTGAAAAAACTAAATTATTGATAGATTTTGGAGCTGATATTAATTACAAAACTGATTTAGGAACAACAGCAGCTGTTGAGGTCTTAATGATGAAGAAAGTCGATGTGGCATATTATCTAATAGTTGAGAAAAAAGCAAAAGTCAATGACCCATATTATTATTACTATCTCAATGACAGAAGCAAAATTAACTATGAAAAACCCCATTTACCAATCAGCTTGTTAGAAAATTGGTTATTTGAATTAGGCTCTAAAGAACATAGTTTGAAAATGGAGATAGTAAAAGAGTTCAAAAGGCAGGGACAGGATTATTGGTCAATTAATAAACACCCTAAGACTGTTGAAAGAATAAAAAAGCTTTATTCTAATAATTGGCAAGAATATTTAGAGAAATATTAAACCCCACTAAGCATAGAATAAAATCACAAAACTAAGTGTAGATTGTATCTACACTTTTTTATATTAAAGCATTTGTAATGCTGTAAAATAATAAATTACGCCTACAATAAAACCAATGAGTCTTTAAACCAATTTATATACAAAAGTTCAGGATATATAGAAAAGAACAATTTACTAACGATTGCCTACATAGAAGAATTATAGAAACTATTTATCATTTTAACTAAATCATCTTTAATGTTTGTGTTTTTAACATTGCAAAGATTCTTTATTTTAGCTTCTGGTAAAATTTCGAGGTTTCTAAGTTCTAAATGTTGATTAATAAATAACATTTCTAATTCGGGAGAAATTTCTTTTAATATATATGCTAAATCTAATATACTATAACTGCTATCTACTAAATTATATGTGCTAGATTTTAGATTAGAGCTTATTATGTTTTTTAAAACACATGCTACTTTATCAACATGAATAAATGAGCGTTTTTGTTTACCATCACCAAGAATTTTAATCTTATTCTTAAAAATGGAATCAAATACAAACTTATTAATTACAGTGTCCATACGCATATTTACACCATAACCATAAACATTTCCTGTTCTTAGTATATAAGTTTGTATTTTGTTTTTTAACCTCTCTACATGTTCTTCGCCTCTAAGTTTAGACGCACCATAATATGTACTAGGATTAGCAATTGTATTTTCTGTAATTATTTCTTTAGAATCGCCATAAACAGCTATACTACTTACATATACAAATTTAGAAACATTACTTTCTTCAACAGCATAAACAAGCTCGGCTGTACCCCAATTATTAATTTGCTCGTATAAATGATGACTAGCATTTACAAGTCGAGCAGCAACTCTAGCTGCTAAATGATAAACAACATCAACGCCATTAAGAACTTCGCTTAGTTTTCTGGAGTCTAATAACTCTCCTTCTACAAACTTTACTTTGCCTTTTTTAATTTTAGAATGTAAAAAAATATTATAGTTTGTGTTCCAAAGATTATCGTAAATAATTATTTCGTCAATATTAGAATCATTATTTAGTGTTTTTGCTAATTCTATTCCAATATATCCCGCTCCTCCTGTAATTAATACTTTCATTATTTTTTTATAAGTAATTATTTATTTCTCATTAGGCTCTACTAAATCTGTATTTAACCCACACTCTGTTTTATTTTGGCCAAACCATCTTGCATTACGTTCATCTCCATCTAAATCAATTTTTCTTGTGCAAGGCTCGCAGCCAATACTCATATATCCACTATTTTCTAACGGATGTTTAGGAATATTATGTTCACGCAAATATTTATATATTTCTTGCTTTGTCCAATCTAACATCGGATGAAACCTTAGTACATTATTCTTGGCTTTTTCTTCAATTTTCATTTTACTCCTAACATCTGTCTGATCGGCACGTACGCCATTAATCCATACATCATTAGCAATTAATACATTTTCTAGAGGTTGTATTTTGTTAAGGTAACAACAGTAATCTGGATCTGAGGCAAAATATAAGTTACCATTAATATCTTTTTGCATATTCTTTGGAACTATTGGCTTTGTAGAAATAATATTTAAATCCATAAGTTTGGCAATGCTATCTTTGTAAGAAATAGTTTCTGGGAATAAGTAACCAGTATTAATAAAATATATAGGTATCGTTTTATCAATTCTACTAATTATATGCAGTAAAACAATACTATGTGTTTGAAAAGATGATGTAGCAAAAAGCTTTTTACCATCTTTCTTATACTGTTCAATACGTTGTTTAATTTCTTCGAATGTCATTATAGATACTCTACATAAATAATTTCTCAACAAAAATAATCAAATTTATTAGGGTTTCTGTTTTTTTTGCTTTTATATATCCTTTTGTTAAATCACTATTTTTATTAGGCAATTAAATATCATCTTTTTTGTCTAGTCAATTTTTCTAAAAAGAATTCCCTCTCTTCATTTTTATGTTCTGCAGAACTTAATTTATTATAATTATAAAATTAATTTTGATTCTTAATTTTGAATCATTTTATCTATATTGCAGTAAACTTATTTTTATACAAAACTTCTAAATAAATAACATATGGAGCAAATGGAAAATAATGAAGACAAAAGAATAAAGATTGCATTTCAGAATATGGATTGGAAAGAGATTCATACAACAGATTCGTGGAGAATATTTAAAATAATGTCAGAATTTGTCGAAGGATATGAGAAATTATCTAAAATAGGACCTTGTGTTTCTATTTTTGGTTCTGCTAGAACAGATGAAAATAATAAGTATTATAAACTTGCAGATGAAATTGGTTATTTGCTAACGCAAAATGGTTACGGAGTTATTACAGGTGGTGGTCCAGGAATTATGGAAGCAGGAAATAGAGGAGCCAAAAGAGGTAAAGGGAAATCTGTAGGCGTAAATATTGAATTAGAATTTGAGCAGTACCCTAATAAATATATAGATAATGATAAAATAATTACTTTCGATCATTTTTTTGTGCGTAAAGTAATGTTTATGAAGTACTCGCAAGGTTTTATTGTAATGCCTGGTGGATTTGGTACTCTAGATGAGCTTTTCGAAGCAATTACATTAATACAAACAAAAAAAATCGCAAAATTTCCAATTGTTTTAGTTGGCAAAGATTACTGGACCGGCCTTATAGACTGGATTAAAAGCACAATGCTAACAAAAGAAAAAAATATCTCGGCAAAAGACTTAGATATTTTCACAATTGTAGAAACAGCTGAAGAAGCCGCCGATTCTATATATAATTTTTATTCTAAGTATGTGCTAAAACCAAATTTTTAGAATTTTATTAACAACCATTTTGAGTCTGTATCTAGTTGTTAATAAGGCGTATACAAACATTATCAACAGAGCTCTTTTAATTGCTATTAACAAAGTGCATTTTTCCATTTGATTAATTACTATTTTTGATTTGGAAATACACAATTATTTATGATAAAATATATTGTTATAGCAATGAACATCTTCGGTATTATCTTCGTATCATTAATTCATGATGATGTTGAGGTAGAAATTGAAGCACCCAGTGAAATTGCTGCAGGAGAAGATTTTCTTGTAAAAGTTACAATTAAGAAATATAATATTGAGCGCTTTGCAAGGTTCTATCAACAACTACCTTTAGGGCTTACAGCAACTGAAGTTGATTCTAAAAATGCAATGTTTTCTTTCAAAGATCAAAAAGCAAAATTCTTATGGATACCAGGGTCGCTACCTAGCGAGGATGTTTTTACAATAACCTATAGTATACATGTTGATAAACAAATGTACGGAACTGTAGAAATTGGTGGACAATTTATTTACATTAAAGATAATGATAGGGCTACTCTAGATCTAAAGCCTAAGGTGATTAATATTATTCCATATAATTTAGCATCTAGTGATTCTTCTTATGGAGGTGAAACTAATAAAAGTAATGTTGATTCTTTTGAACCCTTATCTTGTCTTAGGCAGAAACCATTTGTAAATAGTAAAGGAGAAATAATAATCAATTTACTTATTAATAAGGGCAATCTGCAAGACGATAAATTTGCAAAAATACAAGAAGAAATTCCTGCTGGATATACAGCTGAAAATATCGAGAATAAAGGAGGAATATTTACAGTTCAAAATAATACTGTTAAATACCTATGGATGAACTTACCTGAAGAACAAGAATTTGTTATTTCTTATAAGTTGAAACCAGATGCAGGTACAGTTTCTAAAGATATAGTAGTTAATGGTTCGTTTTCGTACGTAGAAAATAATAAAACACTTAGTATAGATGTTTTTGAAGAAACAAATATTGATTCGGATGTATTATTAGCACACAATACAGAATATGGTGATACTGATGAGACCGATACTTCTTCAGAAAATATTATTGTTGAAAATAACGATTCAGATACAAACGACGAAAACAATAATACAGATAATAGTAATATTACAAACACTCCAGATCCTAATAACAATGGTGTAGCTTATAGTATCCAAATATGTGCATTAAGGAATTATAGAAAGCCAAAATATTTTAATCAAACAGCTTTTAAAATTAACGATAAGGTTAATTTAGAAAATCACAATGGTTGGAATAAATACACAGTTGGCTCGTTTACCGAATATAAAGATGCTAGGGACTATAGAACAGATATATGGAATACTACTCCAATAAAAGATGCTTTTGTTTCTGCTTATAATGGTGGCACAAGAATTACTGTACAAGAAGCACTTATGATTACTAACCAAAAATGGTATCAATAGAGATTATTTCCTCTAAAAAAAATATCCTAAAATTGCTTTACAATAAACCTTCAATTCTAAATTAACTTGAAATAAATTGCTACTATTATTGCCTTTATTGATTAAATATGCTTTATCTTTATATCGAAAAATTACTTATTAAGGCAATTTTATTATGATTAAGATTCTAAATGAGCAAATGTCAATATTTAACCAATTCTTGGTAGAAATTAGAGATGTAAATATTCAAAAAGATAAAATGAGATTTAGAAGAAATCTCGAGAGAATGAGTGAAATAATCGCCTATGAGATTAGTAAAGAACTTACGTTTGTTGAGAAAAGCACACAAACTCCTCTAGGTGTCTCTATATCTATGGTGCTAGAATCGCAGCCAGTAATTGCTACTGTTTTAAGAGCAGGATTGCCAATGCACCAAGGATTTTTAAACTATTTTGATAATGCCGAAAATTCGTTTATTTCTGCCTACAGAAAATATAGTAAAGATGGCAAATTTGATATAGAATTAGAATATCTGTCGTCTCCATCTATAGATGGCAAAATACTAATTTTAACAGATACAATGCTTGCGTCTGGAGCCTCAATTGTTTTAGCTTATAAAGCAATGTTGAAAAGAGGTAAGCCAAAGCATACATATATAGCATCATTAATTGCTAGCAACGAAGGAATAAACTATGTACAACGACATTTACCTAGTAAAGATATTTCGTTTATTTTAGGTGCGGTAGATAAAGAATTAACTGCAAAATCGTATATAGTACCAGGTTTAGGAGATGCAGGCGATCTAGCTTATGGAGAGAAAGAGTAACCGTAGGTTTTTGCCTTTCAGTATAAAATAAACAATAACTACAAAATCATGAAAACTAAATATTTATGTCCACATTGCAAGAATACTTTAAGTATTGAAGATAATGTTATTCTTGTAGCCAAAACAAAAAGTAATACTAAAGGTTTAGTAATTTTACATACCGAACTTGGTAATTATTCAAGTAAAACAAATGAGGATTTCAAACTAAACTCAAAAGAAGAAACAGAATTTTACTGTCCTATTTGCTCAAATAATTTAGAACATAAGACAAAAAAAGACTTAGTAAGTCTAGTTTATATAGACGAAAACAATAAAGAATCTACGGTTGTATTTTCAAAAACCTACAAGAAAGATTGTACTTACCATATTGTTGATAAACAAATATTTACATACGGAGAAAACGCAAAGAAATTTAGAGATCCGGAATGGTTTCTGTAGATATTAGGGTAGAATAAACACTCCTATAATAAGTAAGCAAAGTATAATTAACTATTTTTTCAATTATAATTATTACTAATTGTTAATTTTAAGCAAAATAGAAGTTTAGATCACATTTTTCTTATTAGTTAATAGTCTATCTCCACACTATTATTATCTATTTATTGTAAGCAAAAAGTAATATCCATAAAAAAATGCTAATTTATATTTAATTGTAAGGTTATGCATCTTTGTGCGTCTAATATATAAATAATTATAATTCTAAAAATAAAATTTTATATTTGTCAAAAAATAATTACTATGAAAAAAATATTATTCTTAATAGCATTTGTTTATACAACTGTATCAATAGCACAAAACAAATTAGATAATTCTATTGTTGCTAAACCATTATCTGTAAAACAAGCTGTAGACTTTAAAATTACCAAGCCCTTAAGAGAGATGGAACCATATAAAGGTCCTATTAGTGATGAGGAATACAGAAATAATAAAATAATTAAAGAAGCACACGAAAAGAAGTTAAACGCAAATAGAAAGGTTAGAAATTATCCATTTGCTGATATAGCATTGCCAAAGGGAGCAGATGCAGTATGGCAAAATAATATGGGCTTAAATAATCCTTATGCAAACAAAGGGGTAGATTCCACTACATTAATTTTTAACGGACAGGATTCTCCTTATTTACCTTCAGACTGTAATGGTGCTGTAGGCCCAAATCATTATATGCAAGGTGTAAACTCATCTTTTGCAATTTACGATAAGTCAGGAAATGTTCTTGTTCCAAGTACCGCTTTTAATACATTATTTAATGGCGTAGTAGGCGCGGGAACTAATGATGGAGATATTATTGTAATGTACGATAAAAATGCAGCACGATGGTTTGTTTCAGAATTCTCTATTTCTGGAAATAACGATTATATGTTAATAGCCGTTTCTGTAACTGATGATCCAACAGGCTCTTGGTATGCGTATTCTTTTGATGTTGATGATATGCCAGATTATATGAAATTTGGTGTTTGGCGAGATGGATATTACATGGGCGATAATAATTGGGTAGGTAAAGATATTTATGTATTTGAACGTGATGTTATGTTAGCTGGTGGCCAATATCCCAAAATGGTTGGTTTTAATAATCCTAACAGACCAAGTAGCGGATTTCATTGTGTTGAACCTTTAGATACTGATGGCCCATTTGCCCCATCAGGAACACCTGGTCAGTTTATTACTGTAAACGATGATGCTTGGGGTGGCGGAGGTGATGCCCTTTGGATTTTTGAATTAGATGTAGATTGGACAAATATTAGTAATTCCTCTTTTCAGAGAACGCAGGTAGTTAGTGTTTCGCCTTTTAGCACAAATTTTGGTTCTAGCTGGGCAAATATCACTCAAAAAGGAACAACACAAAAATTAGATGCAATACCGCAAATAATAATGTTTAGAGCACAATACAGAAACTTTGGTAATAAACAAACCATAGTTTGTGCGCACACAGTAGAGATAAATTCTTCAAACTATGCAGGAATAAGATGGTACGAGCTAGAAAATGTAGGAAGTGGTTGGTCAATTCGTCAGCAAGGAACATACGCGCCAGATACAGAAAACCGTTGGATGCCTAGTATTGCTATGGATGCAAATCATAATATTGCAATAGGTTACAGCGTAGCAGGCACAAATACGTTTCCAAGCATTAGGTTTTGTGGACAATCTTCTGCAGAAAATTATTTAGCAAGTGGAATAATGGATATTACAGAGCAATCTATATATGAAGGTATACACTTTCAAAGTGGATATAGTCGTTGGGGAGATTATGCAGAAATGACTTTAGATCCTAATGATGACGCTACCTTTTGGTTTACTTCTGAATATTATTCAGGAGGAAAACGAACTAAGATTGCATCTTTCCAATTTGAACAACCTACTTTTCATAATATAAATACAGGAGTATTGCAGTTAGTAAGTCCTACTTCTGGGGCAATGAAAACAGACACAGAAAGCGTAGTAATTGCAGTAAAAAATTATGGTTTAGATACCTTATCAATTATTCCTGTAGCATATAAGTTTAATGGAACAACAGCTATTACAGGAATAATTACCGATACAATATTACCAGGAGAGATATATAATTACACATTTAATAGCACAGTAGATATGCTTGCTCTAGGTTCTTATAGTTTCGAAGCATATACATATTTAAATAGCGACACAATTCTTGTAAACGATACAATCACAAAAATAGTAGAGAACCAAGAACCTGTTTATTGTGATGGTTATGGAACTGCAAGTCTTGGAAACGAGTATATTTCTAAAGTAGAATTTGCAAATATTAATAATTCATCAAACGAAAGCAATTATACCGATTTTACTAATGTTTCTACATCGGTTTCTAAAGGTAATCCATACAATATTACTATTGATATTAGCGGTGGATATAATGGTGGTGGATATAATTACGATAGATGCTTAGTTTGGGCAGATTGGAATCAAAATTATAGTTTTGCTGATACTACTGAATTTTATGATTTAGGAATAGGTTCTGGTCCTGCATCAGGAATTATTGATGTTCCTGCTTCTGCAAAACTAGGTAATACTGTAATGCGTATTAGATTATATAATTCAATATATTATTCTGACTTATTAGGACCTTGTGGATATTCAAATTTTGGGGAAGTAGAAGATTATACAGTAAAAGTTACAGACTGGATTCTTAACAATAATGTGAGCAGTAATAAATCAGACTTTGTTATTTTCCCAAATCCTGCTAACACTTACATAACAGTTGAAAGTTTCAATAAACTAGACAAAACTTGTACCGTATTAGATATTTCTGGTAGAATAATAAAACAGTTTTCTAATAACAGCTTGCAACTCACAATTGATATTTCTGACTTAGAGAAAGGTATATATTTTGTAAAACTGCAATCAAAAGAAGGTATTGCAATTAAGAAGTTTATTAAGGGTTAGTAGTTGTAATTATTATTAATAACCAATTATTAAATATTAAATATTGGGAGATTATACATTTAAGAAATACGAAAGATTAAGTTCGAAAAAAGAAATAGATTCACTATTCTTAATGGGATATTATTTTCATTGCGAAGGGTTAACAATTAAGTGGATGCATTTTGAATTTGAAGGAAATACATCAGCAAAAATATTAATATCAGTACCCAAACGTAAATTTAAACTTGCAGTAGATAGAAATAAAATTAAAAGACAAATACGTGAAGGGTATAGAAAAAATAAAAATATTTTACTAGAAGAACTTAATAAAAGCAACAAAAAAATCATTTTTGCAGTTATATACGGTAATAAAGAAATAATTAGTACTCAAGAAGTAGAAGAGAGAATAATTGTATCTTTAAATCGCCTCAATAAAGAAATGGAAATTAATAATAATATTCAAGCTAATGACTAAAAAACTAAAAATATTCCTTGTTATTATAGGAATTGCATTTACAACAATTTCGTTTTATGCATTTGATGATGACAATAATTTTGAAATTGCTAAAAATCTAGATGTATTTTATACGCTTTTTAGAGAAGTAAATATATTTTATGTTGATGAAGTAGATGCGGGAGACTTAATGAAAAAAGGCATAGATGCAATGCTTAAAACTTTAGATCCGTATACAAACTATATTCCAGAATCAGCAATAGAGGATTATAAATTTATGACTACAGGGCAATATGGAGGTATTGGTGCCCTAATAAGGAAATCTGGTGATTATATAATGATAACAGAGCCATACGAAGGTTTTCCTGCTCATTTAGCTGGGCTAAAAGCAGGTGATATAATTACTAAAATTAATGATAAGTCGACATATAAGAAAACATCAAAACAAATATCTAATATATTAAAAGGTCAGCCTGATACTGAGATAGAAATTACTGTAAAACGATTCGGGAACGATCAGCCATTAGTAATAAAGTTAAATAGAAAAGAAATTAAAATAGGTAGTGTTCCATACTTTGGAATGATAAACAATGAAATTGGTTACGTGCGACTATCAAGGTTTACTAGAGGAGCATCAAAAGACGTATCTGATGCAGTAAGAGAATTAAAAACTAAGAGTAATGCAAAATCAATAATTTTAGATTTGCGTGGTAATCCAGGTGGATTATTGCATGAGGCGGTAAATATATCAAATATATTTATTCCGAAGGGCGAAGAAATTGTAAGCACAAAAGGAAAAATATCACAATGGGATAAGGTTTATACAGCAATGCATCAATCTGTTGACGACACAATTCCAATTGTAGTGCTTGTAAATAGAGGCTCTGCATCAGCTTCAGAGATTGTTTCGGGAGCAATTCAGGACTTAGATCGTGGAGTAGTAATTGGTGAAAGAACTTTTGGAAAAGGATTAGTGCAAACAACTAGAAAATTAAGTTATAATGCACAACTTAAAGTTACTACTGCTAAATACTATATACCAAGTGGTAGATGCATACAGGCATTAGATTACACGCATCGTAACGATGATGGTAGCGTAGGTAAAATTCCTGATAGTTTGATTACAAAGTTTACAACACGTAATGGTAGAGAGGTTTTCGATGGAGGTGGAGTTTTGCCAGATATTATTGTAAAACCAGAAATTATGAGCAATATAGCAGTGAGTTTTGTTCGCAAAAGCACAATTTTTAATTACGTAACTTATTTCACTCATAATGTAGATTCAGTTGATATTCCCGAGAAATTTACTTTTACCGATGCTAATTTTACTCAGTTTAAATCATACATTGATACAATAGATATTGATTACATATCGGCAAGCAGAGAAGGATTAGACGAATTAATAGATATTTGCAAAAAGGAAAAATATTATGATTTAGTTAAAACAGAAATGAAAGATCTAGAATCAAAATTAGAAAGAAATACAGAAAAAGATATAGAGACTTTTAAAGCAGAAATTACAGAGCTTATAACAGAAGAAATAGCAAGCAGGTATTACTACCAAAAAGGAAGATTAAGAGCTATGCTTTTAAACGATCCAATTATAAAAAAGGCATCAGAAGTATTATCCGAGAAAGAAAAATATACATCAATAATAGATGGCACATTTATAAAAGAAGAAATAGAAAAAAAATAGTTATAAATTGTTTGCAAAGCACAAAACTATTTATACTTTTGTGACCACAAATAAACGGGGTGTGGCCCAGTCCGGTTAAGGCACCTGCTTTGGGAGCAGGGGATCGCAAGTTCGAATCTTGCCACCCCGACAAACTTTATGTAAAGTTAGTCATTTAAAAACCTCTAAATCATTGATTTAGAGGTTTTTTATTTCTGCAAGTCTGCAAGTTTTCTGCAAATTTTATTTTAAGATGATTGTTTTATTTACAATTTGTTTAAACATCAACAATATTATAATTCTTATATGCATGGTTGTAATAATACATTAATAATAAATATATTATTCTTCTTTCTTAATATCTTTAATTTCCAGTTGTTTATCTCTTTCTTCTCTTTTTAGTTCTTTCTAATCTTTTTCTCTATATGTTTCTTAAAATTCTTAAAATCTTTCATAGTCTTAAATAATATTTTTCTTTAGTATATAAAAAAATGATTTCTAGTTTCATCAATTGAATTGATATTAAACAGAACATACAATAAAAATAAACATTAATAAAAATATTTTCTACACCCTATTTATCAAAGTGTTTTATGCTAATAAGCTATAGGTATAATATAAAATTGTTATCTTTGCTATAATAAGCTACCTAAAAAATATGGTGATAGCTATAGTAAAAAATAATACACACTACGTTTATTATTGTGGTGTTACCATACAGCAAACAAAAAAAATGAGTAGATATGAAAAATAAAATAATATCTTTTATAATAATATTTCTATTAGGTATTACATATTCAAAAAGCCAAAGTCTTATTGATACAATTATCACAACATCAAATGATAAAATACCCTGTAAGATTTCATATGTAAACAATTACTCTGTATTTTACAAGTATCAAAAAAGCAGTAATAAGAAAAAACTTAAAGATCAAATAATACCTAGAGTATCTGTTCAGAAATTGATTATCAACAGCAAAAACATAACTGTATTAGAAGAAAAGATTGATAATGAAGTAAATGAATATTTATTAAAATCAAAACTTGATAAAAAGTTAGAACCTTTACTTATTTCTAGTAATGATAGTAGAGAATTATCCTTACTTGCAGTTAAAGAATGGGAAATAAATTATAAAGAATATTATGGCATTTCTTACGCCCTTTTTTTATTTTCAAAAACACATAAATGTAAGTTAGCTTATGTAGAGGAGGTTTCAAGAAAGGATTCCATTATAAAACTAAAAGTTTATCTTTATGATGCTCCGATAGATTATTATAATTCTGAATTATCGAAATTTAATAATGGAAAAAAGTATTTTATTAGAACAACGGATAAAAAAGAAAAAGATATTGACCAAATAAAAATTAATGATAAGAAATACACCATTTCTAAGAGTGAATATTTAACTATAAACAGTGACAGTATTTATTCTCAGAATGAATATTATATTGTTGTTTCAAAAGAAGCTGATATTAAAGCTTATGCGACAACTAGTTCAATAGGAATAATGTTTATAGCTTCGAGCTTAAATATTAAAAGAATATCAATTTTAGAAGGAGAGTTAATGTTGAGATATGCTACAAAGAAGGACCCCATTAATAATTAACACACACCACAACAAAAATAAAAATCATTTTCTGGCGTTTGCTTGCGTGCCAAGTTCGGCATATACTGCATTACGTGCATTAAAGACTTGATTGAAAAAGGAGTTTTAAGACAAGAAAAATCAGGCGGAAGAAGCACCAACTATGAATTGAATGAATTTTAAAACACAGGCTCTAACAATTAAAGTCGGGCTTTAATTATCTGGGTAAAGCATTTAATACAAACAGATTTCTAAAGGTTTAACTAAATAGTTAATTTGCAATAGGTTATTGTTTATTTAAATTACACTTTGTTTTGACGTAAATAAGCAGGCGTATTCTCTAGTTCGTCAATATTACTTTCATCATCTAGGTTCTCATGTTTTTTTAGATAATCCATATTCTTTTTTGCTGATGAAAGTAAATCATTTGAATCTGTTTTGTTCTCTTTTGTGTCGCCATATAATATCTTTTCTGCTGTAGATTGGTTAGATTCGAAATTAATTTTTTGTTGAGGCTTATCGTCTTCTACTTTTATTGTGCGCTGATTACCATTGCCCAGAGTTACTTGAGTTTTCTGTAGGGTTAAGTTGTCGTTTATATCTGGTAGCAGTTCTGACTTGAAGCCTGTTGCTATTATTGTAACAGAAATATTATCGCCAAGGTTACTATCTGAGCAAGTTCCATAAATTAAATCTGCATTTGAGCCAGCAATATCTTGAACGTGTTCGGTTATTTGTCCAAGCTCATCCATTGTAAGTTCAGCTTTCCCAGAAGTAATATTAAGTAAAATATTTTTTGCACCTTTAATATCATTATTGTTTAAAAGAGGAGATGTAAGAGCAAAATTTAGAGCATTTATTGCACGTTCTTCTCCGCTTGCAATACCAGTTCCCATAATTGCAACACCACTATCTTCCATTACAGTTTTAACATCTGCAAAATCGACGTTTATATGTCCGGCAATAGTAATAATTTCCGCAATGCCTTTTGCAGCAGTTGCTAAAACTTCATCGGCGTTTGCAAAAGCTTTAGATAATGGTTGATCGCCATAAATTTCTCGTAGTTTTTCGTTATTAATAATTAATAAAGAATCAACATTTTTTCGTAATTCGTTTAATCCAGAAATTGCATTTTTTAATCTTCGTGGTCCTTCTGAACGAAATGGAATGGTAACAATTCCTATTGTTAAAATATTTCGGTCTTTAATTTCTTTTGCAATTACAGGAGCTGCACCAGTACCAGTTCCACCACCCATTCCGGCAGTAATAAACACCATTTTTGTATTGGCATCAATAGTTTTATTTATTGCTTCTATGCTTTCTTTAGCTGCATTTTCGCCTCTTTCGGGCTGATTTCCTGCGCCTAATCCTTCTGTTAAATCTAAACCAATTTGTACTCTTGTTGGTACAGGGCTTTTTCTAAGCGCTTGAATATCGGTATTGCAAATAATAAAATCTACGTTAGCAATTCCTTGTTCATACATATGATTGACTGCATTATTTCCACCACCACCAACTCCAATAACTTTTATTATTGATGATTTGTGTGCATCTAATTCAAAATCCATTAAATCGTCCATAGTTATATCTTTTATTCAAATTCTGGGTCTTCTTGATTTGTTAAAAAATTGTTAAATATATTTTTGAAGATACCTTCTTTTTTATCATTCTTTTTTGTGTTCTCGTTTTGTTGCTCTTTATACATAATATCATTACAACCTTGCATTAATAAACCTATTGCTGTAGAATATCTTGGGCTATTAATTTTTTTATCGTTATGATTAACAGAAATGTTTGGCAATCCTGTTTTTACAGTTGTTCCAAAAATTAATCCTGTAAGTTGATTAATATTATTTAATGATGCACCACCGCCAGTAATTACAATACCTGCAGCCAAATTGTTCTTAAGTCCAGATTTTTCAAGTTCGAATTTGATAAATTCTAGTATTTCAGACATTCTAGCATTAATTATTTGTGCTAAACGCCTTTCGCTAACAATAATAGATTCTCTACCAGATATCCCTGGAATTGATATTTCTGAGTTTTCTTTCGCAACTTCTTGCAGCGCAGAACCGTGTTTAATTTTTAGTTCTTCGGCTTGTCGCTCTAAAACTTTTGTTCCTTTTTTTATATCTTCTGTTATTGATTTGCCACCAAGAGGAATAACTGCAGAGTGTTGTAATATTCCGTTGTAGAAAATTGCTAAATCACTAGTTCCTCCACCAATATCGATAAGTGCAACACCCGACTCTTTTTCATCTTTAGTTAGTACAGCATCAGAAGAAGCAATTGGCTCTAGAATTAGTTTCTTTATTTCTATATCTGTTCTATCTACACATTTTTTTATATTATTTGATGCTGAACGATGACATATAATAGTATGATAAAAGCCTGTTAATTTTCTGCTGCTGATACCAATTGGTTTTTCAAAAATTTCTTCAGAATCTAATTTGTATTTAAACGGAATAATCTGAAATATTTTGTCGCCTTCGCTTAATCTTAGCTCGTTTACTTTTTCTTCAAGTTCAGCTATTTCTTCTTCGGTAATATCTTCGTCTGGGTTCTCTCGCTCTATACTAGTAGTTTGTAATTTTGTCTTAATATGTGAGCTAGCAATACCTATATACGCTTCAGAAATTTCGTAATTGGCAGATTCTTGAGCCTGATTAATAGCTTTTTGCAAACTTTCTACTGTGCTTTCTATATTAATAACGGCTCCACGTTTTACACCGTGCGATAAACTTTCGCCTATACCTAGAATTTCCAGCTTATTATTAGCGTTTAATTTACCAATTATTGCTACAATTTTTGTAGTTCCTATGTCTATTGCTGATATTATATTTTCGTTGTCCATTTTTAATATTTTTCGCAAACTACTTGGTTTCTATACTTTAAATTTATTGTCTTATATTTTGTCCACCCATATTTTGGTAAACCTTTTTTGTAAAATGTTTTTAATTTTTTGAATTTCTTATCGTAATCTTCAATGTTTCCAAAAATAATTAAGTTAGGTCCAACTTTAGGAATAAGTTCGTATTCTGATTTTTCGTTTACAAATATTTGTTCTATCTGCGAACGCCAAAATTTATCTTCGTGTATGAATTTAGCAAGTTTATATACATCAAATAAAATTGAGTTTTGTTCTATTTCGTTAATGTTTTTATTATTTATATTGCTGTAATTAATATCTAGAACTCTATTATATGGCTCGTTAATGTTTCCGTTGATTATTATTATTCTTGCAGTATATTTCTCTGATAATGGCATAATATTACCTAAAATATCTAAATAATAACTTTCGCCATTATAATTAATAATTCTGATAATTGGTTTTCGTTGAGTAACATCTATTTTTATTATGCCATCAATATTTTTATATACTTCGGCGTTTTTTATTGATGGATTATTTAGAATTAATGGCTCTATTTCGGATAGGTTTAGACTGTCGTATTTTCTGTGCAATAATTTGTAATTACTTTCATTAATAATCGATAATATATCTATTGGCTGCACAAACGCATTGTATGAACTATCTAAAACTGAAATAGAAATTTTGTTGCAAAGAGTTTTTTTGTTTTGTCGGTGTACGAAACCAAACGAGACAATTATGTATGCCGTAATTGCAATCCAAACTATTATTTCTATTATTAGTTGTTTTTTCATTTGTTTATTTCAATCTCCCTAACCCTCTTTTCTAATAGGGAATTTGGTTTGTGCTTTTTTTTTTTACTTTTTACTTTATAAACTTTCTACTAGTTACTTCCTTAATTGGTTCTACAAGTGTATCGATATCTCCAGCACCAAGCGTTAGTAAAACTTCTAAGTTATTTCTTGATTTTATTATTTCTATTAACTCGTCTTTCGTGCAAATTACCTTATTCTTATTTTTTATTTTGTCGAATATTATTTTTGATGTAACGCCTTCAATTGGTAATTCTCGTGCAGGATAAATATCTAGTAAAATAATGTCGTCTAGCATATCTAACGACTCTGCAAATTCTACCTGAAAATCTTGTGTTCTAGAATATAGATGAGGCTGAAAAACTCCTGTAATTTTTTTGCCTTTATATAAATGCTTTACAGAATTTATTACTGTTGAAAGTTCTTGCGGATGATGTGCATAATCATCAATGTAAATAAATTTTTCTGTATTAATTTGTATATCAAATCTGCGAGCAATTCCAGTGAAATTTTCTAACGATTTTTTTAAATCGTTATAGCTAGCGCCTAGTTTTGTGGCAATTGCTAGTGCAGCAATAGAATTTTCTACATTTAACAACCCTGGGAAATTTAGCTTTAAGTTTGTATAAACATTCTCAGGAGTAATTAAATCGAAAATATATGCATAATTTTCTAGTCTAATATTTTTAGCATAAAAATCTGAATTCTCATCATCAAGCGAATATGTGAATTTTTTTGCTTTAG
>DAOVTE010000202.1 GCA_030627705.1 Bacteroidales bacterium | reverse complement strand
TCAAATGATTTAGTGGAAATATTTGTTGATGGTAATAACTCAGGAGGTGATTATGACGATTTTGATGTGCATTTCACTGTAAGTTCTGTAGGAGAAGTAATTGTAGTTACAGGTCCAGGTGGTGGATTTACACCAGAGGTAGTTGTTTCAAATCCAGGTACATGCTACATTGTTTAAACAGGAATTCTGTGGTCTGACCTTAGCGTTTTACCCATCGAAGGAGAACTAATTGGTTTTGATATAATGGTTGGCGATGATGATAATGGTACAGGCATTGAATATACTCTGGCATGGAATGGAGACCTTCAGGATTATGAATCAACTTCTGCCTTTGGAGATCTGATATTTGGCACATTATCCTGCGGCTGCATAAGTTTATATAATGAAACCATAGGAGATGTCGTACTACGAAGTCCTACAGACATGCCTACAACATATGTTGCTACTTATGAATTATTTAACGATGAAGCAATTGTAGAATATGATACAGCAGAAGTATTCATTACAGTTTATCCATACACAAATACAGATCCTGTAGTTGTAAATGATACGCTTAATGCAACAACACCCCAAGATACATCAATTACAATTTGCGTAAATGCAACAGATATTGATGGAGATACAATAGGGATTTGCGATATAAACCCAATGCCCGCAAATGGAATTGTGACTAATTATACAGATTCTACATTATGTTTCACATACACACCAGATTCTAGTTTCGTTGGAAACGATACTGTAACTGTAATTATATGCGATGGTAATGGAGGTAGCGATACAGTTGTTATAATTATTGGAGTAACCCCTGTTTTAGGCGAAGGTCCTATAGCAGTAAATGACAACGATACAGCAACCACCGATACACTAACTATTGATATTTTAGTTAATGACGAAAATGTAAACGATTCTACAACAGTAGAAATAATTACAGATCCAATAGGAGGAACAGCAACATTAGATAGCAACAATAATCTAATTTATGTTCCAGACTTAGATTTCTGTGGATTAGATTCTTTATCATATCAAATTTGTAACGAAACAGGTTGCGATACAGCAATGGTTTACATAACTGTTTTCCCTGCTGATAGCGATAACGATGGAATACCAAATTACATTGAAACCCTAACAGCAGATACCGATGGCGATGGAATTTTAAACTATTTAGATTTAGATTCCGATGGTGATGCAATACCAGATTCAATAGAAGCTTTAGGCGATTTATCAGATCCTTGTAATCCAATTATTGCAGATACAGATGGCGATGGAACTCCAGATTACCTGGATTTAGACTCTGATAACGATGATATTTCTGATAAAGAAGAAAATGATATAGATGGAGATGGAATTGGTCCAGATGATTCTGACGGAAATGGAATTCCAGATTACAGAGATCCAAACACAGAATTAGATATTCCAGAAGGTTTCTCACCAAATGGAGATAATGTAAACGACAATTTCTTTATAAAAGGAATAAACACTTACGAAGTAAATACATTAACTATCTACAACAGATGGGGAAATAAAGTTTACGAAGCAAGTCCATATAATAACGATTGGGATGGAAAAAATATGTACGGAGTTTCAATAGGAAACGATTTACCAGTAGGTACATATTTCTACATAATTCAATTAAATGGAGATAGTTCAAATTACAAAAGAGGATACATATATTTAAATAGATAAAAAATAATAAGGGGAGTAATTCTCCCTTTATTTTAAATTTATAAAGATGAAAAAAACATTATTAACATTAGTATTAGCAATATCTTCGGTAGCAATATTTGCTCAGCAAGATGCAATGTTTACACATTATATGTTCAATACATTATCTGTAAATTCAGGATACGCAGGAAGCAGAGATGCTTTAACCATTACTGGGCTTCACCGTTCGCAATGGGTTGGTTTCGATGGAGCACCAACAACGCAAACGCTTACGTTGCACTCTCCTGTTTACAACGAAAATTTAGGAGCAGGTTTATCAATAGTAAACGATAAAATCGGGCCAACAAACAATACTTCAATTTATGGAGATTTTGCATACAAAATTAAAATTAACGATAAAGCAAAACTAGCTTTCGGATTAAAAGCAGGTTTAAGTATTCGTAAATCAGGCTTAACCGATTTAAGTTTAAATACACAAAACGATCAATCATTTTTCTCAGATCAAGAAAGTATGCTTTTACCAAATTTTGGTTTCGGAATGTATTATTCAGAAGATAGATATTATGTAGGTTTATCAATTCCTAAATTATTAAAGAACGATTTTTCTACAAACGAAACAGCTGGCGGAACAAATTTAGCATCAGAAGAACGTCACTACTTTTTAATAGCAGGAGCAGTTTTCGATATAAATCAAGATTTTAAGATTAAACCAACAACATTGGTAAAATTAACTACAGGAGCACCTTTAGAGGCAGACCTTACAGCAGCACTTTTATACAAAGATAAAGTTTGGGGCGGTTTAATGTATCGTACAGGAGATGCAATTGGTTTATTAATAGGAATGCACTTAAACGATCAACTTGCTTTAGGATATTCTTACGATTGGTCATACGGAAACAGAACCTTCCAATACAACGGAGGTAGTCACGAAATAATGCTTATGTACGATTTAATATATAAAGACAAATCAAAAATTAGATCACCTAGATATTTCTAATAAAAATCAATTGGTTTTATTAAAACACATTAAACAATAAAAAAATGAAAAATATATTTACATATTTATTTTTGATAATTATTTCTTTTTCGGCATCAGCACAAAAAGGAAAAGAAGCAAAAGGTAATAAATATTACGAAACTTATTCTTACGATAAAGCTATAGAAAAGCTAAAAGGAATAAGCGAGAAATCTACTGATATTAATAGAAAATTAGCCGAAAGTTATTTTAAAATTGGCAATTTAAAAAAGTCAGAATCATATTACGCATCAGTTGTTAGTGCAACCGATAATCAACCTATAGATTACTATAATTACTCATATGTTTTAATGATGAATAAAAAATATTCTGATGCAGAAAGTTGGATGGCTAAATACAATAAGCTTAATGCTGACGATAGCAGAGCAGCAGCATATGCAGCAAAACAAGGATATTACAAAACTCTAGAAAAAGATAATGGTCAATTTAAAATTTCAAACTTAGATATTAATACTACTCAGTCAGATTTTGGAGCAGCGTACTATTTGAACAAAGTAGTTTTTGCATCATCAAGAGAGGGCATTGTTCAAGTAAAAAGACGTTGGAATTGGAATGGTTTAGCATTTTTAAATCTGTATCAAGCAGAAAAAAATGATGTAAACGAACTATCAAACGTATCAGAATTTAATTCAACAATAAATCAAAAATATCACGAAGGTCCAGCAAGTTTTAGCAAAGACGGAACATTTATGGTTTTTACTCGCAATAATTATAAAGCAAAAGATACAACAGGAGTTGTGCGTTTAGAGCTTTATTCAATGGAATACAAAGATGATAAATGGCAAAACGAACAAGCACTTCCTTTTAATAATGATAATTATTCTGCAGGTCACGCAAGTTTAACAGCCAATGGAAAAACATTATATTTTGCATCTGATATGCCAAATGGTTTTGGAGGCGTAGATATTTATAAATCTACACGAAATGAAGATGGAACTTGGACAAACCCAGAGAATCTTGGCGATAAAATAAATACCGAAGGAAACGAGTTGTTTCCATTTGTTCACGAAAGCGAACGAATGATGTTTTTTGCATCAAACGGTAAAGTTGGTTTAGGCGGACTAGATGTTTTTGTAGCACAACTCACAAACGGAACTATTGGCAAAGTTGAGAATGTTGGAGCTCCAGTAAATACAAATAGCGACGATTTTGGTTTCGTTTTAGATTTAAACGAAAAAGGCGGATATTTTTCTTCTAATAGAGATGGTGGAAAAGGCGACGATGATATTTATTCGTACAAATTAATTAAACCATTTGTATTTGGTAAAACTATTAAAGGAACAGCAAAAGACAAAGATGGAAATATTTTAGCTAACGCAAAAATTGTATTGTTAGATTCAAGTAATAAAGAAATTGAAACAGAAACTACAGGCGACGATGGAAAATATATTTTCCTTGTAGATGCCGATAAAGAATTTAAACTTGCAGGCACAAAAAAAGATTATTTCGATGGGCAAAGCACTACAAATACAAAAACCGACAAGAGTATTATTATTACTGATGTAGTTTTAGAAAAAGATCCTGGATTATCACTTTACTGTTTAGTTACAGATAAAAAAACAAAGAATCCATTAGACAAAGTAAAAATAATTTTAGTAGATAATTTAACTGGTAAAGAAGTTCTAAATATTGAAACAAATACTACTGGTGATTTCCGACAAGCATTAACAGGAAAAAAATTATCAGACAGAATATCGTACAACATTAAGGTTGAAAAAAGTGGGTATTTAGGAAAGTCTTTTACCTTTAATAAAGAAATTACCAAAGCAGGAGAAATCGCTTTGCACACGGAG
>DAOVTE010000153.1 GCA_030627705.1 Bacteroidales bacterium | reverse complement strand
CTTTCTTTGGAAGCAGTGGTGTAACAGCTGAATAATGTGTTTTTCAGATTATCCATAATTTTTCTCACAGAAAGCACGGTAAATATATTGCCGTAAACTGCGGAGCAATTCCTCATGGCACAATAGATTCTGAACTTTTTGGTCACGAAAAAGGTTCATTTACAGGAGCCTACGAGAAACGCCAGGGTTACTTCGAAGTAGCCAATGGTGGAACAATATTTTTAGACGAAGTTGGAGAACTACCTTTATCAACTCAAGTTAGACTTCTAAGGGTTTTAGAAACTGGCGAATTTATGAAAGTAGGATCGTCTAAGGTACAAAAAACAGATATTAGAGTTGTTGCAGCAACCAATTTACATGTTGAAAAAGCAATTACCGAAGGTAAGTTCAGAGAAGATTTGTTCTACAGATTAAATACAGTTCCAATAAATATTATTCCCTTACGTGAGCGAAAAGACGATATCCATTTATTATTTAGAAAATTTGCTAACGATTTTGCCGAAAAATACCGAATGCCAATCTTGAAATTAGATGATAAAGCTAAAGAAGTGTTAATTAGCTACCGTTGGCCTGGAAACATTAGACAACTTAAAAATATTACAGAACAAATATCAATAATAGAACAAGATAGACTTTTGGGGGCCGATTCTCTTAAAACATATATTCCAGGATTCATAGAATCTAAATTACCTGCTCTTTACAAAAATAATATTGACGAAAAAACATTTAATTCAGAAAGAGAAATTTTATATCAAGTGCTTTTTGATATGAAAAAAGATATGAGTGAATTAAAACGTTTAGTTGCAGATATATTGCAAGGAAATACGAATATTAATATCAACAAAGACAATGTACAGTTAATAAATGAATTGCATAATGAAATTGTTCCTTACAATAAACAAGACCATCAAGATGTAAATAATAATATATCAGAAAGCATTGAAGATACACAAGAATTTGTAGAAGAATCTTTATCTATTGAAGAAAAAGAAAAGGAACTAATAATAAAAGCATTAGAAAAACATAACGGTAAAAGAAAGTATGCGGCTCAAGATTTAGGAATCTCTGAAAGAACACTATACCGAAAAATTAAAGAATACGATATTAGCAATTAAGATGAATATTACAATCATAAATATTAAAATATTACTAATCGTAATAATATTATTTACATTAAATTCGTGTGGAATATATTCTTTTACTGGAGCATCTATATCTGCTGATGTAAAGACAATATCTATACAGTTTTTTGAAAATCAAGCTCCACTTGTGCAACCAACATTAAGCCAAACCTTTACCGAAGATCTAAAAGATAGATTTATTTCACAAACAAGTTTGGAAATAATTAACGGTGACGAAGGAGACCTTAATTTCGAAGGTGCAATAACAGGCTATAACATTAAACCTATGGCTATTCAGGGTAACGAAACTGCAGCATTAAACAGATTAACAATTACTGTAAAAGTAAAATTTACAAATAACAAAGAACCCGAAAGAGATTTTAACACAAGCTTTAGTGCCTACGAAGATTACGAAAGTTCACAAAGTATAGAAGCTGTAGAAGAGAATTTAATAAAGCAAATAGTTGAAAAATTAACCGAAGATATTTTTAATAAATCAGTTGCAAATTGGTAAAATGAACCAAGAAAAATTTATAGAATACGTTAATAATCCAAATAAACTAAATGACAAGAGCTTATTGGAATTAGGTGAACTTGTCGATAACTATCCCTATTTTCAGGCTGCAAGATTGCTTTATTTAAAAAATTTAAACCTAGAAAAAAACATTAAATTTAATTCTCAATTAAAAATTACAGCAGCTCATATTTCAGATAAAAAAATAATATACAGGCTTATTCATTCGCAATTAAAAGTTGCAAAAGAAAATAAAGCTACAGTTAATACTCCTGATGCTCCAGAATTGGTTCCTGCAATACCTAAAGAAGAAGTTAAATTAAGTATTGAGTCTGAAATTAAAAACAAAAAAAATAACTTACAGCCTGAAGAAAAAAGTACTAAATATTCAGAAAATAATATTTTTGAGCTTGTAGTAGATGAAAATGTAAATAAAGATTCTAAGCCTGAACTTGCAAAAGAACTTGAGCTTAAAGACAAAGAGCCAATTGTTAATATTGAAGTAAAAAAAGAACCTACAAATAAAATTGAAACGGAGAAAAAGAAAGAGGAAGAAATACCTTTTTCTGAGATGTCTATTGCAGATCAGATTCTTTATAAAATAAATAAAGACAAATCTCCTAAAAATAAAAACGAAGAAAGCATTGCAGATATTATTCTTAAAAAAATTAAAGAATCTAAAAAAGAGCAATCTACAAGTAAATCTAAAGCATCAGTTGTAGATAAAAAAGCATACTCTACCAAAATTACACAAACAAAAGTTAAAAGTAAACAACATATATCTACAGACCAAAAACAGCCAGAAAAGAACTCTCAAGAAATTAACAAAGAGAAAGTATCTTATACTAAAGATAGAAATATATTAGATGATCAGAATAATACATTTGCCGATTGGGTAGATATTATATCTAAAAAAGATGAAGATAAAAAGTCTAATAGTAACTTAATTGACGATTTTGTTAATACCAAACCTTTGTTAAAACGTCAAAAACCAGCAAACAAAACACAAAAAGACTTATCTAAAAATAGTGTTGATGACAATAATAGTTTAATAACAGAATCTTTAATAAATATATACATCAAACAGAAATTGTTTGAAAAAGCAATTCAATCTTATGAGAAATTAAGTTTGAAATTTCCAGAAAAAAACGTTTACTTTGCCAATCGAATGAAAGAAATAAAAAAATTAATAAATAATAAAAAATAATATGTTTGTATTAATTACAGTTTTAATAATTATTGTTAGTATACTACTAATTTTGATAGTGTTAGTTCAAAACTCTAAAGGCGGAGGTTTGGCTTCTAATTTTTCTTCTTCAAACCAAATGTTGGGAGTTAGAAAAACAACAGATTTTCTAGAAAAAGCAACTTGGTCTTTAGCAATGGCATTATTAGTATTAAGTATAGCAGCATCGATTACAGTACCTAGGTTGGTAGAAGATAATAATAAATCTTTAATAGAAAATCAAATAAATGAAGCGGCAGACCCTACACAGGCTCCTAACTTCCCTACCACTGCTCCTGCTACTCAACCAGAAGGAAAAACAGAGTAATTTAGAAATATATAAAAAAAATTAGGCTGTCTTTTTAAGGCAGCTTTTTTTATGTAATTTATTTTATTGAGAATATTATACTAAAACACAAACATTTTTTAACATTTTTTTAGTTGATATTATCAACTACTTTACTTATGTTTGCTGTTTATATTGAAAAATGGGAAATAATTGCAATAAAGAATTTACTAGAGGTATTTGTGGAACAATGAAGTCTATACATAAGAGTATAGCTGTTATTCTATCTAATACAAATCTTGAAATATCTACTCAGCATTTCTTTATTATGAAAATTATTTCCGAAAACGAGTCTATTATTCAACAAGATATAGCAGAAATGATGAAAATAGATAAATCTGCAATGCTTAGGCAGCTAAACGTTTTGCAGAGCGATATGCTAGTTGCAAGAATACAAGACAAAAAAGATAAACGGAAAAAAATTCTTGTGCTTACCAAAAAAGGTGGCGAAGTTCTAAGTGTAGCAGAAAATATACTAGATAACCATTTTAATAATATACTTAAGGATATAAACAAAGATGAATTACAAACATTTTATTTAGTTCTAAACAAACTTAAAGATAATGCAGAATCAATTAGTTGATATTATCAATTAATAAAATAATAAATACAAAATTAAACATTTAATATAATGAATAAATTAAAAATAAGAAAAACAACATTAGTAGCTATTGTAATTATTGCAATTTCTTTTGTAGGTTTTAAATTCTTAGGGGGATTAAAACAGGAGCCTAAAAAAGACTCTGGCAAGGCTAAAATTGTAAAAGTTGATGTAATTAATATCAAAAACGAAAATATTAAAGCAGATATAGCTGTAAACGGAAGATTAAATTCTAAATATAAAATTGATGTTTTTACCGAAGTTACTGGTAGACTTTTATCGTCTAATAAAAGCTTTAAGGAAGGAACAAAATTTAATAAAGGAGAAGTTTTATTAAGATTAGACGACTCTAACTATAGAATGACTCTTAATGCAACACGTAGTAGCTTTCATAGTTTACTAACTAAACTATTGGCAGAAATAAAATTAGAATATCCAAACGATTTTAATTTATGGGAAAATTATATAACTAATTTTAATCCTGAGCAAAACATTAAAGAACTACCTAAAGTTTCTAACAAAAAAGAGAAAAGTTATCTAGTATCAAAGAATATTTACACTCAGTATTTCAGTATAAAAGCTCAAGAAGAACAAATTAAAAAATATACTATCATTGCTCCATTTACTGGGGTAATAGATAACGGAAATTTAAATGCAAACACAATTATTAGAGCAGGACAAAAATTAGCTGAGTTTATAAATCCAAATATTTTCGAGCTTGAAGTAGGAGTTAGTCTTGCCGAGATTTCTAAAATAGAATTATACGACAAAGTAATACTAAGTTCTAGTGATATAAGTGGCCAATGGGAAGGAACAATAAAACGAATTGGCGAAAGTATAGACGATAAAACTATGACATTTAAAATCTATATTGAAGTAAACTCTAAAAAATTATTCGAAGGAATGTACCTAAAAGGAATTGTAAGTAGTTTTATTATAGATAGCGTTTCTAAAATACCGTCAAATCTTATTTATAACGGAAAAACTGTTTACACAGTTAACGATTCATTACTACATTTTCAGAAAATACAAATAATTCACGAAGCAGATAATTACTCGTTAGTTAGAGGTCTTGCAGAAAATGCGCAAATAATAAACCATTCTGTAGCAAATGCATACGAAGGAATGAAGATTACACTAAACTAAGCAGAAAAAATGAAAAAATTAGTTCAATACTTTATTAAATACAGCGTTTCTGGCAACGTACTTTTAGGCTTAATTTTAATCTTTGGTATAATAGGAATGATGAGCTTACAAAGTACATTTTTTCCAAAAGTACCAAGTAGAATTATCACTATTCAAGCTGTTTATCCAGGAGCCTCACCAGAAGAAATTGAAGAATCTATAATACTTAAAATAGAGGATAAAATAAAAGGAATAACAGGAATAGACAGAGTAACTTCTATTTCTAGCGAAAATGCAGGAAGAATTACTATAGAAACTACAAGAAATGCAGATATAGATAATGTTCTTGTTGATGTTAAAAATGCAGTTGATCAAATTATATCTTTTCCTGTTGGATTAGAAAATCTAGATGTTTTTAAAATAGAGTCAATTAGTAATGCAATTAGTTTTGCAATATCTGGCAGCAATGATTTAAAAACACTAAAAAGACTAGCACGAAAAACTGAGCGTGAACTATTATCATACAAAGGTATCTCTAAAATAGAATTAAGCGGTTTTCCAAAAGAAGAAATTGTAATAAATCTTAAAGAGGAAAGGATGTTAGCTTATAATATTACTTTTCAGGAAGTTCAGCTAGCTGTTAAAAATACAAATATAGAACTAACAGGAGGAACTGTTAAAGGCAAAGGCGAAGAATATAAAATTAGAGTAAAAAATAGATTCTATAAAGGCGAAGAAATTAAGAATATTATAATAAAAGCACAGCCCGACGGTAGAATCCTAAAATTAAAAGACATTGCTTTTGTAGAAGATACTTGGGCAGAAACGCCAAATAGAAACTTCTATAATGGAAAACCTTCTGTAAATATTGATGTATCGTACACAAACGAACAAGATTTATTAGAAATTACAGATTACGTTAAAGAATATCTTATTAATTTTAATAACAAATACAATAAAATAAACGCAGACATAACCAGAGACAGTTCAATAACAGTTACTCAACGTATAGATTTACTAACAAAAAACGGAATCATTGGCTTCATTATAGTTCTAGTATTATTAGCATTATTTCTAAATTACAGATTAGCATTTTGGGTAGCTCTTTCAATACCTATTTCATTTGCAGGTATGTTTATTTTAGCTACTTTTTTTGATATTACAATTAATGTAATTTCACTATTTGGAATGATAATAGTAATTGGGATGCTTGTTGACGACGGTGTTGTAATTAGCGAAAATATTTATAGACATTTCGAGAATGGCAAAAATAGAATTAGAGCTGCTATTGATGGAACAATGGAAGTGCTTCCAGCTATTTTTTCGGCAATATTAACTACAATGGTAGCTTTTTCTGCTTTCTTTTTTATTGATGGAAGAATGGGTGATTTCTTTAAAGAAATGGCTTTTATTGTAATAGCTACTTTACTTTTTTCACTGGTAGAAGGTGTGCTAATACTGCCTGCACACATTGCTCATTCTAAAGCTTTAGACAAAGATGTAAAACCAAATAAATTTATGAAAGTTACTTCTGAATTTATGAATTGGATGAAAATCAAACTCTACAAACCATTTCTATTATACAGTTTAAAAAATAGGGCATTGGCTATTGCTGTTCCTGTAGGATTATTGTTATTAACTTTTGGCGCAATGAAAGGCGGAATAATAAAAACTACATTCTTTCCATTTATTGATAGAGAATTTATTACTATAAATGTTAAAATGCCTGCCGGAACCCCTAAAGAAGTTACTTTAGATAAATTAAATTATTTAGAAGAATACGTATGGCAAGCAAACAACGAAATAAGTGAAACAAGAGAAGATAATCTTGATGTAATTATTTCTGTAGATAAACGCTTAGGGCCTGTAAACACAAACGAAGGAAGACTAAATATAAAGCTTTTAGATAACGAAGCTAGACAAATGGAAACCACAAAAATTACTTCTATAATAAGTAAAAAAGCTGGTAAAATTTCTGGTATAGAAGATTTAAAATACGGAGGAGGTTCTCATTTTGGTATGCCAGTTTCTATTGCACTACAAGCCGATGATTTAAACAGAGTACGAGAAGTTGTAGAGATAATAAAAATGAAATTAAAAGAATTATCTGATTTAAAAGACGTTTCTGATAACGACCCCGAAGGAATACGTGAAGTAAGCCTTAAATTGAAAGAAAAAGCATACCTACTGGGTTTGAATGTACAGGACATTATCGG
>DAOVTE010000149.1 GCA_030627705.1 Bacteroidales bacterium | reverse complement strand
GTAAAAACATCAGGGTCTGTAAAATTAGAAGGTTTTGTAAAAGGAACTTACAACGAAACACAACTTCCGGCCTTCGATTTAGTTTTATTAGTAAAAAATGCAATGTTTAAATATCCAGATTTACCACAATCTGCTGAAAATATTGCAATCGATTTAAAAATATCTAACCCCGATGGAGTAGAAGATCACACAGAAATTAATCTTAAGAACTTTCACGTAGAAATGGGAGGAAATCCTTTTGATATGAAAATGCTTCTTAGTTCGCCAATTAGCGACCCAAATATCACCGCAGAGTTTAAAGGCAAATTAGATTTAGACAAATTACAAGAAATTGTGCCTTTAGATAGTATGTCTATTAATGGTTTGTTGGCAATCAATCTTGATATTAAAGGAAAAATGTCGGCTTTAGATAACGAGCAATACGAAAATTTTCAAGCAAATGGAGACGTAAGTCTAGAGCATTTTAAATATGTTGATGCAGATTTCCCACAAGGAATAGAAATCTCTAAAACTGAAATGGTTTTTTCTCCTCAGTTTGTAGATCTAAAATCGTTTAACTCAAAAATTGGTAAAAGCGATATCTCGGCATATGGTAAAATCGATAATATCTTGCAATATTATTTAAACGACGAAACTCTTAAAGGCTCGTTTACTATTACATCTAATTTTATGGATTTAAACGAATTTATGAGCGACGACGAAACAACAGAAGTAGCCGAAACAGAAGAAATATCAAGCGAAGAATTATCAGTAATAGAAGTTCCTAAGAATATCGATTTTGAATTAAATTCAGATTTCAAAAAGCTTATTTACGATAATCTGGATATCACAAATGCAAGCGGTAAACTATTGGTAAAAAGCGGAAGAGTAATTTTAGATGCATTTAAAATGAATCTTTTAGATGGCTCAATTTCTATAGATGGTGAATATAATACAGAGAATATTGCAAAACCATCGGTAGATTTTAAAATGGCAATTAAAGATTTTGATATTAAAAAATCGTTCGATACTTTTAATACAGTTCAGAAATTTGCTCCAATTGCAGAATCGTGTTCAGGTAAGTTTTCGGTGAATTTTGATTACAAATCTGATTTAGATAATAAAATGGAACCTATTCTAAATACTACAAATGGAGGCGGAAAATTAAATACAAAATCTGTAGTTATTGATAATTCTCCAACCCTAAATAAACTTAATGAAGCTCTAAAAACAGATAAGTTTAAAAATATGAAATTAGATAATCTAGCAATCATTTTTAAAATTATTGATGGAAATATTGAGTTAGAACCTTTCGAAACAAAGTTTTCTGGCATATCGGCTATAATTGGCGGCAAACAAGGGATAGACCAAACCCTAAATTATAAAATGGATTTAGAAATGCCACGTTCGCAAATGGGTTCGGAAGCAAATGCGGTTCTAGATAATTTGTTCAATAAAGCAGGACAAAATGGTGTAGATGTAAAAAAGGGAAGCACAATAAATGTTAAGGCATTTATTTTAGGAACTGTAATGGAGCCTAAAATTAAGCTAGATTTAAAAGATCAACTTACTGATGTTGTAGATGATATAAAAGATCAAGCTAAAGAAAAAGTAAAACAAGAACTAGACAAAGCAAAACAAGAAGCAATTCGTAAAGCAGAGGCAGAAAAAAGAAAGCTTATGGCTCAGGCCGATACAAAAGGCAAGCAATTAATTGCAGTAGCAGAAAAATCAGCTAAAACAATAAAATCTCAAGCAAAAACAGCAGCAGCAAAAATACGAAACGAAGCTAGAGCAAAAGCAGCAGAACTTAAGCGAAAAGCAACAAACCCGATATCTAAAAGAGCAGCAGAAGAAACGGGCAAAAAACTAATAAAAGAAGCAGATAAAAAAGCTGCAAAATTAGAAAGAGAAGCAAATACAAAAGCAAATAATACAGTTAATAAAGCAAAAAAAGAGTCAGATAATTTAAAAAGAATAGCTTCGCAAAAAGGTGATGCACTTATAAAAAAAGCTAAAGAGAGTTAGAATAAAAAATGGTTAAAAGTTTATAATGTTCAAAGTTGAAAGATCTTAATCTAATAAACTAAAACCTTAGATAATTTATTCCCTTGAAGGAGGGAAACTAGTAAAATGATGATGTTTATATTGGATACCCAGCTACTCGGGGATGAAAAATAAAAAATACAAACGAAAAAAGCCCCTATCCATTGGAGATGGGTTGGGGTGAGGCTCAATGAAGAATAAAACAAATATATTATCATTAATAAACCGAAATATTAAGTATTTCGGTTTTGTTGTTGTGTTTTTTGGCGTGACCCTAAGCCTTGCTGCAAAAGATTGCGAAAAGGTCAAAGATAAAAAAGCAATCCGGCTTTACGAGGCAGGGATGCGATACTGGGCAAATGGCACAAAAAAAGATAAAAGAGAAGCTTATTTTCTTTTTAAAGAAGCAATTGAGATTGTTCCAGAATATGCACTTGCTCATTTTCAGATTGCAGAATATAGCAGAGAAAAAGCCTTTGCTGAAAGAAAGGATATGAATAATAGAGATAGAAACCTATCAAAGGCCGAAAAATACTATAAAAATACTATTGAATATTGTTCACTAATTGATGATTATACATCATTTTTTCATCTTGCATACTATTACTATAATTATAAAAAGAACTTTAGTTTAGCAGAAAAAAATGCAACATTATACTTATCAAAAAATAAAAAAAATAAATATAATAATAGAGCCACAAAAATAGTAAAGCAAGTTAAAGAATATAATAGATTAAAGAATAATCCTGTTCCGTTTAATCCAAAGCGAGTACAAGGAGTATGTTCTATCGACGACGATTTTTTACCATTAATTTCTCCAGATGGGGAACTTGCTTTTTATACACATAGATACGCAAAAAGAGATTTGCAATCTACATCTGTAAAGTGGGTAGATGAATTTTCGTATAGCGAGCGAAAAGATGCAATGTCGCGCGAGCCAATATTTAATAATAAAGGAGCAATGCCATCGCCATTTAATCAAAGTAAAGATGAAGACCAAGGCGGCGTAGCAATTACTATAGACAATAAATTATTGTATCTTACAATTTGCGAGTTTACAGAAATTAATGGCAGGTCTTATAAAAATTGCGACATCTTTGTTTCGCATAATATTGATGGCGAATGGACAACACCTACCAATCTAGGGCCAAATATAAATGGAAATAATACATGGGAGGGACAACCATCTATCTCTTCTGATGGAAATAAAATTTATTTTGCAAGCGCAAGACCTGGTGGCTATGGAGGAATAGATATCTATTGTGCAAGCAAAGATAAAAATGGATTTTGGCAAGAAGCACAAAATATTGGCGAAGAAATAAATACAGAGAAAGACGATAAATCACCATTTATGCACTCTGATAGTCAAACATTGTATTTTGCATCAAACGGAGGTTATGGCTTAGGAGGATTTGATATTTATTTCTCTAGAAAAAACGCAAATACTTGGGAAACACCTATTAATATTGGCTATCCTATAAACACAGAAAAAAATGAACTGGGATTTATTGTAAGCATAAACGGTAAAAAAGCATTTTTCTCGTCAAATAATCTTAGTGATGATGGTGGTTGGGATATATATTCGTTTGATTTACATAATAGCGTAAGACCAAAAAATGTTTTGTTGGCAAAAGGTAAAATTGAATTAATAGGTAAAGAAGATGTTAAAGAGGTGCAAATAGAAGTTAAAAGTAATATTACACAAAAAGTTACTAAAGGTATTGTAGACGAAAATACAGGTGAATATGCAATTGCATTTGCCGTAGAAAAAGATGAGGAATTCTTGTTAACAGTTAAGAAAAAAGATTTTGCATTTACATCAAAATATATTCAACCTAAACAAATTACTCTTAAAAATACTGTGAAAATTGATATGGAAATGAAACCAATAGAAATTGGCAAGAAAATCGAAATTAAAGATATTCATTTCGAAACAGCAAAAGCAGTTTTTGATAAAGCAAGTATGTTTATTTTAGATAATTTTATCGAATTCTTAAACGATAATCCAAATGTTATAATAGAAATTCACGGTCATACAGATAACGAAGGTGATAGGGAATTAAATCTAAAATTATCTTTAAAAAGAGCAAAAGCTGTACACGATTATTTAGTAATAATGGGCGTAAGTAGTAATCAAATAATAGACTATAAAGGTTTTGGAGAAAATAAACCTAAAACTACAAACAAAACCATTGAGGGACGAGCAATAAACCGTCGTACCGAATTTGTAATTATTAGTAATTAGTTGTTTATCACCAATTAAACTAAAATTTATTACTTTTGCAAAAAGAATATTTATGGACGAAAATATTGTCTACTCAAAAAACGTATTAGAATTTATTACTATCTCTAAAGAGTTTTGCAATTTATGCGATACTGCCGAAGAAATAGGCAAACGAGATTTTATTTTTACTGCACAAAAAATAATGCCTTTACTTTATATTAAGGCTTCGTTAATTCCTAATTTAGAAAATATTTCTGAAGAAGGAACAGGGAAATTTGTAACAGAAGAAGATTGGAATTCTATTAAAAATATAATTGCAGAAAAACTGGGTTCACACGAAGCTTTTGTTGATGTTTTAGAGCCAATATCGCAATACAGCGACGATACAATAAGCGTAAGCATATCAGAAATATTTGCAGATATTTATCAAGACCTTATGGATTTTCTTACAACCTATAGAATTAGCAGCGAAAATCAAATGACCGAGGCTCTGTGGGAATGTAAGCAAAATTACGAGCAATATTGGGGACCTAGATTATTAGTTGGGGTTTCGGCTTTGCATAATATGCTTTTTGGAGAAGATAATTTAGACGAAGAAAATTTAAAAGAGAAATCACAAGATGAAGATAGCCAAGTTGATACAGAGAACTGGATTATTTCGCAAAGACAAGATCAATGGAATGGTGATAAATAGTTATCCTGAGAACATCGAAAATAGCGACATAGAAAAACTAGAATTATTAAAATTCGACGGAGAAGTAAGCATAGTAAATAGCAATGAAGGTTTAAGCCAAGCGTACGAATATCTTCGAAAACAAGAAATACTAGGGTTCGATACCGAGACAAGACCAAATTTTGTAAAAGGTGTAGCAAACAATAATAAAGTATCAGTTTTACAACTTTCTACAAAAGAAAAAGCATTTGTTATTCAGCTAAAGCAATTAAACAATTACGAAAAAATTAAGCAATTATTAGAAGATAAAAACATAATTAAAATTGGCGTAGCAGTTACCGGAGATATTAGAGAATTACACGAACTTATTAGCTTTAATCACGAAAGTTTTATCGATTTACAAACATATACCAAAGCATTTAAAATTGAAGCTAACAGCCTAAAAAAACTAACTGCAATAATTTTAGAAGGCAAAATATCTAAACGCCAGCAATTATCAAATTGGGAGAATAAAGAGCTAACAAAACCTCAAATTTCTTATGCAGCAACAGATGCATGGCTATGCTATATGATTTACAAAACACTTAAAAACGAAATTTAAAATGACAACAGTAATATTAAAATCAGGAAAAGACCAACCTTTATTAAGATTTCATCCTTGGGTATTTTCGGGAGCAATAAAAAAAATTAAAGGCGAAGTAAAAGAGGGCGATGTTGTTGCTGTTTACGATAATAAAGAAACTTTTTTAGGTTTAGGTCATTATCAAATAGGTTCTATTACAGTTAGAATAATATCGTTTACCGAAGTAGAAATAAATTACGAATTCTGGAAAAATAAAATCCAAAAAGCATACGATTTACGCAAGCAAATGGGTTATATTGATGCAGAAAACAATAATGTTTTTAGACTCGTTCATGCCGAGGGAGACAATTTACCAGGGTTAATTATCGACTTTTATAATGGAACAGCAGTAATGCAATTTCACTCTGTTGGGATGTTTCTTGCAAAAGATCTTTTGGTGCAAGCTCTTAAAGAAACTCTGGATAATAAATTAGAAGCAATTTACGATAAAAGCGAAAAAACACTTCCTTTTAAAGCAGATATTCAACCAAAGAATGGCTATTTATTTGGCGAAAAAAGCAATGGAATAGTTACAGAATATGGTCATAAATTTAAAATTAATTGGGAAGAAGGACAAAAAACGGGATTCTTTGTAGATCAGCGCGAGAACAGAAAATTACTTGCCAATTATAGTAAAGATAAATCCGTTTTAAACGTTTTTGGTTACACAGGAGGTTTCTCTGTTTATGCAATGGCAGGCGGTGCAAAAGAAATTCATTCGGTTGATAGTTCAGAAAAAGCAATCAAACTAACCGACGAAAATATTGCACTTAATTTCGATGATACATCTAGACATAAATCATTTGCTGTAGACGCTTTTGAGTTTTTAAAAGATATTGATAATAAATATGATGTTATAGTTTTAGACCCACCAGCATTTGCAAAACACCGTAATGTTTTACACAAAGCATTGCAAGGTTACAAACGAATAAATACAAGAGCTTTTGAGCAAATTAAACCTGGCGGAATATTATTTACATTCTCGTGTTCGCAAGTTGTAAGCAAAGAAAATTTTAGAAATATTGTTTTTACAGCAGCTGCAATTTCTGGCAGAAAAGTTAGAATCCTACATCAATTAACACAACCAACAGACCATGCAATAAATATCTATCATCCAGAAAGTGAATACTTAAAAGGTTTGGTATTGCATGTTGAGTAGTTTATGGGTCTTGATTGAAGGAAAAAAACATAAATAACTTCCTATTATCTAGTTAATAACTCTTATTAAAATAGGCAACGGCGGTAATATTAGCAACTTAGCCATATCAAAAAAAATACACCAAAATAAATAATCATTCCATAGCAAGAGGGAATCCAGATATTACAGGAATAAACAAAACTGGATACCCACCTATGTGGGCATGAAAAGATAAAACAACCAAAAAAATATCACAAACTAAAAAGTCTCTCTCTTTTGAAAAGGGCTTTGGTATGAGGCACTTAATATTTCTAATACTACCGCCGCATTTTACAATAGTTTTAACAACGCAAAGCGTTATGCGATAACATAATGTGTTGCGTAACAGCTATATATTACATAACTTTTAGTTAATTTTATCGTTATTGGTATAATGAAAAATGCAGCTAATATAATACATAACTATAACTCTCTAACGGGGGGGTATTACGTGCATTAAAACCTCCGTAGGTAGCTTTTATTGTAAAGCGAATAATATTTTTCGCAAAAATTAAATAAATTATAAAAAAATAAAAGTTACAAATTATGAATAAAATAAAATCGCTAATAGTAATAATACTAGAAAGTATGGTAATGTTGACTTGCGAAAAAGAAACAGAAGAACCAACGTTAAATAATAGTACAACAATGTC
>DAOVTE010000042.1 GCA_030627705.1 Bacteroidales bacterium | reverse complement strand
TTATTGATATCCCCCACGTTTAAGAATAGAAACTTCTTTGTCGGATAGAAATCTCCATTTTCCGCGATTTAGGCCTTTTTTTGTTAATCCACCAAAATAAACTCTATCTAGTTTCATAACTTTATACCCTAAATGCTCGAAAATTCTACGTACAATTCTGTTCTTTCCTGAATGAATTTCAATACCAATTACTTTTTTATCAGAGGAATCAACGTAAGAAATTTCATCAGATTTAATAAAGCCATCTTCTAATTCGAAACCATCTACAATTCTCATCATATCGGCTTTTGTAAAGTTCTTATCTAAAGTAGCTTCGTAAATCTTTTTCTTATTGTACTTTGGGTGAGTAAGTTTGGTGGTTAAATCACCATCGTTAGTAATTAATAATACACCTGTTGTATTTTTATCTAATCGTCCAACAGGATAAATTCGCTCTTGGCAGCAATTTCCTACTATATTCATAATAGTTTTTTTAGCGTGCGGATCATCCAATGTTGTAACGTGGTCTTTTGGTTTATTAAGCAAAACATACACTAGCTTTTCTTGCGAAAGTGTATCGTTATTAAACTGAACTTTATCTGAGCGGCTAACTTTTGTTCCCATTTCGGTTACAACTTTCCCGTTTATACTCACAACTCCAGCTTTAATAAACTCGTCGGCTTCTCGTCTGGAACAAACTCCTGCCGAAGCAATAAACTTATTTAATCTGATAGGCTCGTCTTTTAACAACTGTGGTTTTGGGCTAGTTGTTTTTTTAGTTTCTTCTTTTTTGTAAGATTCCCTTTCATCTTTGTACGATTTTGTTTTTTTACCAAAAGATCTATCGTAATTGGTCTTTTTACTAAATTTAGTACTTTTAGGCTTGTTTGACTTGCGTTTTATTGGCATAACAATAACTTTGTGAAAAATATTTGGCAAAGGTACGTTTTTATAACTTAAGTTTGTAATCGAAATTAAAAATATAATTATGACATTAATAAAATCAATATCAGGAATTAGAGGAACTATTGGAGGTAAAGTTGGCGAGGGTTTAAGCCCTGTTGATGTTGTAAAATTTACAGCATCTTACGCCGATTTTATTAAACGAAAATACAATTTAAAAAAAGGAAAAATTGTTGTTGGTAGAGATGCTAGAATATCAGGCAAGATGGTTGCTAACCTTGTTATATCAACTCTTAACGGATATGGTTTTGATGTTATTGATATTGATTTTGCAACTACCCCAACTGTTGAAATTGCAGTTACAGAATACAATGCTGATGGTGGATTAATTCTTACTGCAAGTCATAATCCTAAACAATGGAATGCTTTAAAAATGCTTAATCGTGAAGGTGAATTTTTAAATGCAGATGAAGGAGCAAAAATTATTGAGATTGCAGATAAAGAAGATTTTAATTTCGCAGAAGTAGACGATTTAGGCAAAACTGAAATTAGAACTGATGCTCTAAAAATTCATATTGATAAAATTTTAGCTCTAGATTTAGTTGATGTAGAAGCTATTAAAAATGCAAATTTTTCGGTTGCTATAGATTGTGTAAATTCTGTTGGTGGAATTACAATTCCTCAGCTTTTAAAAGAACTTGGTGTAAATAATTCGTTCGATTTATATTGCGATAATAATGGAATATTCCCTCATAATCCTGAGCCACTACCTGAAAATTTAGAAGAGATATCTACTTTAATGGAACAAGAAAATATTGATGTTGGTTTTGTTGTAGACCCTGATGTAGATAGGCTTGCAATTGTAAACGAAGACGGAACAATGTTTGGCGAAGAATATACTTTGGTTGCAATTTCAGATTATATTTTATCGCACACAAAAGGAAATACAGTTTCTAATTTATCATCTACACGAGCATTAAACGACGTTACAATAAAACATAACGGAACTTATAATGCAGCAGCGGTTGGTGAAGTTAATGTTGTAGCAAAAATGAAAGAAACCAATGCTATTATTGGTGGCGAAGGTAATGGTGGTGTAATTTATCCAGAAATTCATTATGGGAGAGATGCTTTAGTTGGAATAGCTTTATTCTTAACTTATATGGCAAAATCTGGCAAAAAAGTTTCTGAGATAAGAAAAGGCTTGCCTGTGTATTTTATCTCTAAGAATAAAATTCAGCTTACTCCAGAAATAGACGTTGACAATATTCTTAAAACTGTTGCAGAGAAATATAAAAACGAAAAAGTATCAACTATCGACGGAGTAAAAATTGATTTTTCTAACGGTTGGGTTCACCTACGTAAATCTAATACAGAGCCAATTATTAGAATTTATTCGGAAAGTAATAGCACCGCAGAAGCAAATAAACTTGCACAAATGATTATAAACTTAGTTAATAGTTTATAAAGTTCTTAAAGTATAAAAGTTGAGCATTCTTAATCAAAAAAAATAATGAAGCAATTTACAATAGTAGCAAAAACAATGTTTGGTTTAGAAGAAATTCTAGCCAAAGAGATTATAGATATTGGCGGCGAAGAAATAGAAATACTTTCTAGAGCAGTTAAGTTTAAAGGTGATAAAGAATTACTTTATAAAGCGAACTTACATTTAAGAACTGCTATTAAAATTCTAAAACCAATTGCTACATTTCAGACAAGAGATGAAAATCAATTATACGAGAGAATTCAATCTATAAATTGGTCTAAATATTTATCTGTAAATAAAACATTTTCGATAGATGGAATTACAAGCGGCGAAATATTTACGCATTCTAAATATGTTGCATTAAAAACTAAAGATGCTATTGTCGATCAGTTTAGAGATAAATACAATAAACGCCCATCTATAGATTTAGATAATCCACACCTTAGGTTAAATATCCATATTTACAATACAACTTGTACTGTTTCGTTAGATAGCACAGGAATGACTCTAGCAAAAAGAGGCTACAGACTACAGCAAACAACAGCTCCTATGAATGAGGCTCTTGCAGCAGGTCTAATATTAATGTCTGGTTGGGATAAAAAAAGAGATTTCTTCGACCCAATGTGTGGCTCTGGGACTATTGCTATTGAAGCTGCATTAATTGCTAGAAACATTGCTCCCGGCAGATTACGTCATTTTACTTTTAAAAATTGGGATGATTTCGATCCTGAACTTTGGGAAAAAGTAAAAGAAGAAGCAAATGATAATATTAAGCCTTTTAGAGGTAAAATTATTGGGCACGATTTAGATTACAAAGCCATAGAAATTGCACAACAGAATACACAAAGAGCGGGTGTAAGAAACGTTACTGAATTTAAGGTAAGTGATTTTTTTAAACCAAAGACAGAAATTACTGATAGCCATATAATTTTTAATCCACCTTACGGAGAAAGGTTGCAAGCAGAAACAGACATGATTCCATTTTACAAAAATATTGGAACCCAATTAAAACATACTCTTAATGGTTGCGATGCCTGGATTTTTAGTGGTAATCTAGATGCAATTAAGTTTGTGGGTTTACGTCCGTCTAAAAAAATAAAACTGTATAATGCAGCAATAGAATGTAAGTTTCAGAAATACGAACTTTACAGTGGAAGTAAGAAAGACAAGTAGAATAATTTATTCTTCCGACATTTCTAGAAGTTGCTTTCGATAAACAGTAAATAATTTCGATTTAGAAACAAAGCCAATATACTTATTGTTTTCGTCTACAACTGGGAGGTTCCAAGCATTTGATTTGTTAAATTTTTCTGCAATTACGTCCATTCTATCGTTAATGTAAATATTTACTGGAGGTACAGTCATTAGGTTACTAACAATTACATCATTGTAATTACTTGTATCAAACATTATTTCTCTTACATTTTCTAATAAAACAACACCTAAAAAATTATGATTATCTTTATCAATTACTGGAAAAATATTCCGTTTAGATTTCTTTATTGAACTTACAAGTTCTCCTAAAGTATCGCTAGGATGAATTATTAAAAATTCTTTTTCAATTACATTTTTTAAATCTATAAAATGTAAAACTGCTTTATCTTTATGGTGGGTAAGCAATTCTCCTTTAGAATGTAGATGCTTTGTGAAAATACTGTGAGGCTCTAAGGTTTTAACAGTAACATATGCAACAGTAACAGTTAGCATAAGAGGAATCATTAATTCGTAACTTTTTGTTAGTTCAGCGATTAAAAATATTCCAGTAAGAGGTGCATGTAATACTCCTGCCAATAATGCAGCCATACCAACAAGCGCAAAGTTATTTTCTGAAAGAGCATAAGGTAATCCAATAAAGTTTATGATTTTGGCAAATGCAAGTCCCAAGAAAGCTCCTGTAAACATTGAAGGAGCAAAAATCCCACCAATTCCACCTGCTCCTATTGTTACACCCGTAGCAATAACTTTTACAAATATTAGTACAAACATTACTAGAATAACTATTGTTTCAGAGTTAGAAAAATTCTCTAATAAGCTATTCTCGAATAAGAAACTAGTTTCTCCATTAATTACTTTTTCTATTACGAAATATCCTTCTCCATAAAGAGGAGGAAATAAAAATATAAGCAAACCAAGAATTGCTCCTCCAAACAATAGCCTTTTTCTAAAGTTTTTATAACCTTCGAATTTTGTTTCAATAAACAAAAAAGTTCTAGTAAAGTATAGAGAAACTCCTCCTGCTAGTATCCCAAGTAAAATGTAAAAAGGAATATCTGCAAATGTAAAAAGTTCGTTTACTTTAAAATTTAAGAAAATATTATCGTCTAGAAGTAATCTAGTTGTCATTGCGCCTGATACAGATGAAACAAGAACTGGAATTAAGTAAAATCTAGTTAAATCAATAAGTAAAACTTCCAAAGCAAAAACTACAGCTGCTACTGGAGTATTAAATATCGAAGCTACTCCGCCAGCGGCACCACATACTAAAAGCAATGTTATGTGTTTATAATTTAAGTGCAACATTCTGCCTAAACCGGAGCCAATTGCAGAGCCAGTAGAAATAATTGGTGACTCTAAGCCAATTGATCCACCAAAGCCTGCGGTTAAAGCAGCTCCAGTTACAGATGAAAAAGTTTTGTGCAATTTCATCAAACTATTACGCTTAGAAATAGCGTATAATATTGCTGATACATTATGCTTTTTAGTATCTCTAATAATATATTTTTTAAAGATAATAGTAAGAGCGATACCAATTACAGGAAAAATAAAAAGCAAGATTTCGTTTATTGATTTTGTGCTAAAAGAAAAAATAAATTCTCTAAGGTAATATACTCCAGATTTTAACATCATAGACATTAGTCCAACGGAAATACCAATTATTACAGAAAGTAATAAAATAAAAGTCCCTTCGCTTAAATGTTTTAAACGCCAAATATTAAATCTTCTTAGAATTTTTTTGTTTTTCAAAACTAATTAATACAATTTCCTTTAAAATTATAATTATACTTTACGATTACAAAATATTTTTGATATACTTTTTTATTAATTCGCAAAATAATAGATAAGAACAGAAAATATTTATCTAAAAATCGAAAGTGATACAAAGACAAAATTATATCAGATCTTGATTAAGAAATATTTATATTCAAGATTAAAATAACTACTAAGCCAATAAAAACTTTATATATATTTGTAAAAATTTGTGTCAATAAAAACAACAAACAATGAAAATAATCTCATACAATGTAAACGGAATAAGAGCTGCTTTAAAAAAAGATTTTATTAAGTGGTTGCAAAAAGAAAATCCAGATATTATCTGCATACAAGAAACAAAAGCACATAAAGAGCAACTAGACACTACCGTTTTTAATGAAATTGGGTACCAAGACTTTTGGTTTTCGGCAGAAAAAAAAGGATATAGTAGCGTTGCTGTATTCACCAAAATAAAACCTGAAAATGTGATTAACGGAATAGATAATCCAAAATTTGATTCCGAAGGACGATTAATAAGATTAGATTTTAAAAACTTTACATTATTAAATTCATATTTCCCATCGGGAACAACAGGCACAATTAGACAAGATTACAAAATGGAATATTTAGCCGAGATTCAAAAGTATGTAGACGAATTAAAGAAAACCCAACCGAACATTATTTTGTGTGGCGATTACAATATTTGTCATATGCCAATAGATATTAATCATCCAGAGCGACATAAAAAAACATCAGGTTTTTTGCCAGAAGAGCGTCTGTGGGTAACGAAGTTTCTAGAAAGTGGATTTGTAGATAGTTTTAGAAAATTTAATTCAGGAGCTGAAAGATATTCGTGGTGGAGTTATCGACAAGGATCAAGATCACGAAATGTAGGCTGGCGTATAGATTATCATATGGTAAGCACTTCAATTGCAGATAAATTAACTAATGCCGATATTTTGGCAGATGTTGTGCATAGCGATCACTGCCCAGTAACTATTGAAATAGATATGTAAATATTTTGATTTCTTAACTAAAACGTGCAATTTTATACTTTTAACTCATATTAAAATTATGATTAATATAATATCTTCAAATATCGAAATAATAGGAACTTTTTTTAAGAAATATAAAGTAGAGAAAGCGTATGTTTTTGGCTCTGCACTTACTGATAACTTTAATGAAGATAGTGATTTAGATTTTTTAGTTAAATTTGAGAAAGGAATAGAACCTTTAGATAAAGGAGAATTATGGTGGGATTTACACGATACATTAAGGAATTTCTTTAATAGAGAAATTGATATTGTAACAGAGAGATCTTTAAAAAACCCATATTTTATTAAGGAATTAGAAGAAACTAGAGAGTTAATATATGGATAATAAAGCGAAAAAATTATTGTTTGATATTATCACATCAATTAATAATATTGATACATACATCGGAATTGAAAAAGTATTTGATAAATATGATAGTAATCCGATGTTACAAGATGCTGTTGAGCGAAATATAGAAATTATTGGCGAAGCAATGAGCAAATTGTTAAAAATGGAATTAAATATTAAAATAACAAATTCAAGAAGAATTGTAGATGCTAGAAATAAAATAATTCACGGATACGATGAAATTGAAAATGTTCAAATATGGGGTATCATAATAAATAATCTTCCAAAACTAAAAGAAGAAGCAACCGATTATCTTAAATAAAATATTACAAATTTTTATTAAATAAATGGCAAGATATAAAAGGATTTTACTAAAACTTAGTGGCGAATCTCTAATGGGAGAAGCTGGTTACGGGATAGATAATAACAGATTAGCAGATTACGCAAATCAGATAAAAGAAATTAGCGAACTTGGAGTGCAAATAGGGATTGTAATAGGCGGAGGAAATATTTTTAGAGGATTAAGTGGTGCTGCTAAAGGATTCGATAGAGTAAAAGGCGATTCTATGGGAATGCTAGCAACAGTAATAAACGGTTTAGCAATTTCTTCAGCTTTAGAAAGCATAAATTGCAAAAACAGATTGTTTACATCAATAAGAATGGAGCCAATTGGCGAATTCTATTCAAAGCATAAAGCTTTAGAAGCAATAAATAACGGGGAAGTTACAATTATTAGCGGAGGAACAAGTAATCCGTATTTTACAACAGATACAGCATCAGCATTGCGAGGAATAGAAATAGAAGCCGATGTTTTCTTAAAAGGAACTCGAGTTGATGGAGTTTACACAGCCGACCCAGAAAAGGATTCAACAGCAGTAAAATACGATACAATTACTTTTGATGAAATTTATAAGAAAGGGTTAAAAATTATGGATCTTACAGCAACAGCAATGTGCATAGAGAATAATTTACCAGTTATAGTTTTCGATATGGATACCGTAGGAAACCTTAAAAAAGTAATTTTAGGAGAAAATATAGGAACAACAATTCATAATTAAAGATATAGCGTTTAACTTTAAGACCTTTCAACATTACAAACTTTTAACAAATAAGAAATGTACAACGTAACAATAGACGAAAAAGAATTCAATATAGATTTTGATAAAGATTTAAATACAGGGAAAATAAATGAGTCAGATTTTTATTTAGATACCTATAAAGTTAACGATTCTAAATTTCATATTTTACAGAATAATAAATCTTATAATGTAGAGATTGTAGATGTAGATTATAACGAAAAAATTGCAAAAATTAAAGTTAATAATAACGTTTACGAAGCAAAAATTAAAGACGATATAGACTTACTTCTAAAGTCGTTAGGAATGAGTAATTTAAACGTGCAAAAAGTAAACGAACTAAAAGCACCAATGCCAGGTTTAGTTTTTAAAATACTTGTAATGGCTGGACAGGAAATTAAAAAAGGTGATACACTTGTAATATTAGAAGCAATGAAAATGGAGAATAACTTAAAATCTCCTGTTGATGCACAAATAAAAAATATTGTATGCAAACTTGGTAATTCTGTTGAAAAAAATGAAGTCTTAATTGAGTTTGAGTAAATATATTTAAGTTTTATGTCTTTGTAAACTTTGCGTTTCCTTAAGATATCTATACGTGAAAAATGAGATTTAAAGATGATGACAAAACAAATTCTAATATTATTTACAATACTTCTTTCTATAAATTCATTTTCTCAAAATAAAATACAAGGCACAGTAAAAGATTCACTTACAAATGAAAAACTTATTGGAGCAAGTGTATTTATTTCTGAAATGAATATTGGAGTAATTGCAAATGCACAAGGTAATTTTGTTCTAGAGAATATCCCAACTTGTAATATTGTAGTACAATGTTCATATATTGGATATAAAACTCAATCCGTGGTTTTAAATGCAAATGTTTGCAAAAAAGAGGTTAACTTCTCCTTACAAAAAAATATTATCGAGACCGAAGAAGTAGTAATTTCTGGTGGATATATCGGTACTCAGCACGAAAATACAATTAAGATAAATGTGCTTAAAACTAAAGAATTAGAAAGTATTGGTACGCCAACTTTTATAGAGAAATTAGCTTCTGTACCGGGCGTAAGTTTTATTTCTAAGGGAACAGGAATTGCCAAACCTGTAATTCGTGGACTATCAATGACAAATATAGTTGTGTTAAATAATGGAGTACGATTAGAGAATTTTCAATCGGCAGAAGTGCATCCATTTAGCATAGACGAGTACGGAATAGATAGAATTGAAATAATTAAGGGGCCGGCATCACTGCTATATGGCTCAGATGCTGTTGGTGGAGTCATAAATATTCTTAATGAGAAACCTGCATTAAGAAATACTATTATTGGCGATTACAATTTTTCTTACAATTCGGTTACAAATGGCTTTAATAATAGTTTTGGAGTAAAAGGCAGAAAAAAAGATTTGTATTCTGGCTTTAGAATTTCACATAAAACACACGCCGATTATTTAGATGGAGATGGTAATTTTGTTCCAAATACTAGATACAACGAGAAAGCTGTTAAGGCCAATATTGGGATATCTAAACACTATGGTAACTTTCAAATTCTATACGATTATATTAACGATAAAAATGGGTTAATTACTGCTGATTCTAAATCATTAATTCTTAATAGGGGCAGAGAAAATAAGCTTTGGTATCAAGATTTAACAAATCAAATACTATCATCAAAAAATAAAATATTTATTGGCAGAATAAAGGCAGACGTAAACTTTTCGTTTCAAAATAATCACAGAGAATTGCAACTGTCTGAGTTTAGTCCAGAATTTACAACTGTAAATATGGATATTGCAACAACACAATACGAAACAAAAATATTTTTTCCGCAGGTATACAAAACTGATATAATTATTGGATATCAAGGAATGTATATGCAAGTTAAAAACCACGATGCACCAAATATTGTGCTGCCAAATTCTTTTGTTACAGACAATTCTGTTTTTGGCTTAGCAAAAATTAATATCAGCAAAAAAGCAAAAATAATTGCAGGAATTCGCCAAGATTTTAGAAATATCTCTACTGATAGTATTTTTATTGATGTAGATAAACTAAACAAAATTAAACTAGATAATAATTACAGTAATTTAAGTTATTCGCTAGGGGCAGTTTATAATGTAAACGAGAGAATAATTTTACGAACAAATTTTGCGTCGGCATATCGTACACCAAATTTGGCAGAGCTCACGCAGAATGGTTATCACGCAGGAAGATATGAAAAAGGAAACGCTAGTTTAGGTAACCAACTTAGCTACGAAATAGATTTTTCTTCGCATTTTCATTACGAATATTTAATTATAGATTTTGCTGTTTTTTACAACGATATTCAAGATTATATTTTTGTAGAAAAATCTGGTGATACTTTAGTAAATGGAATGGATGTTTTCTCGTATACACAAGAGGATGCCATGCTTTACGGTGGGGAAGTGGGAGTGCATTTTCATCCTAAAAAAATGGATTGGTTCCATTATAAATCAACATTTTCGTATGTAGTTGGAGAGCAAAAAAATGGATATTTACCGTTTGTTCCATCGCATACAATAAACAATGAAATTAAGCTGATGAACAAAGATGTTTTTAAGTTTAAGAAAGCATATTTTGTAATTAAAAACAAAATTGCATTAGCACAAAACAATCCATCTTCAGACGAAACAGCAACCGATAGCTATTATTTATTTTCTGTAGGATTTGGTGCTAAATTACCAATTGCAAAACAGAATGTAAATATTAATATTTCGGTAAATAATATATTAAACACAGCATATTACGACCATTTATCTACATTGAAATATATGGGGTATTACAATACAGGGCGCAATATTTCTGTTAGTATTAAAGTGCCTTTTAGTTTAGTAAAATGAAAGAAAATCAAAAAGACGTAAAGTCGTTCGTAAAAAAAGTAATAATTGCAGATATAAAAAAAATGCAAGACAACGACTTGCATTATCTTTCGCTGGTGTTAATAGGGCAGTCAATAGAAACACTTGGAGGTTTCTTAGATAAAAAACCATTTAGAGCACGAGCACAATCAAAAAATAGGTTTGATAAAGAAATAAATATACTTTTCCCTGCCAAATATAAGATTGTAAACAAAGGTGGATGGCTATTCGATAAGCTACGAAATCATATGGCACATATGCTTATTCCTAGTTCGTATCTTTTAATATATTCAAAAAAAGAAGATACAACCTACAACCATTTACAAGAAGTAGATAAAGCTATAGTAATTATTGCCGAAGAATTTTACAAAGATTTAGCTGCTGCATCAAATATTCTTATTGATAAAATTGACAAGGGACTTATTAAGAATAGAAATATTTAATTGAATATTGTTAGAGTATTTGTTATTTTCGTGCTGAATATTAAATTTCAAATATGAAATACCTAAAATACGATATCATCTTCATAATATTATCAGGAGCTGCATTAGTTTTGCTAAACAAATATCAATTATTAGAAAGTCTAAAATCATATTCACTTATTTTTATCTTAATAAGTTATTTTATTGGTAAATATGTTGTGGTATTTGAGAATAGGAAAAAGTAAATTATACCAATGTCTAAAACAGAAATCTTCTTGAAATCTCTTGATAAATATGAAATATCATTTTTGTACAAATACAAATACGATGAATATTTACAAGAAACGCAAAGGAAAATAATCTTAATTATTAAGGAATTCGAATTAAATGAAGAAATAATTAATTCATTAGTTAATGAAAGATTAAGACAGAATCACTTAGAAGTTGAGAATATATCTTGCAAAAGATGTAAGTCACAGAAACTATTTTATTATCAAGAAGAGGTTATAAATGAGAATACTCAGATGGTCTTGTTAGATAAAGAGAATTATTCAGGTAATATGCCCAAGCAATTGGTATATGAATGTGGAGTTTGTGGTTTGAAATCTGATAATAAGATAATAAAGACTAATAATTATATAAAAGATATTTCAGACAAGACCATTCGTTGGATAATTATAGTAGTAATTATAATAATAAGTATTTTTGTCAGGTTTTATTTTTCATAATTAATGTATGCTCAATAATAGATTTTATCAATAAAAGAAAAACCTAAAAGTTTTTAACTTTACACTACAACAAAATATACAAATTATGGAATCTTACAAAATATATGTTGGTGGTGATTTTATCACAACAAATGCAGAATTAGAAGTATTTAATCCTTACGATAATAAAAAAGTTGCTACAACATATTTAGCAGGAAAAGAAGAACTAGATTTAGCGATAGAAAAAGGAGTTTCTGTAGAAAAGGAAATGAAAGAAATGCCTGCATATAAGAAGTACAAAATCTTAATGCAGATTTCTAGCGAGCTAATAAAAGATAAAGAACGATTAGCATTAATCTTAGCAAAAGAATCGGGGAAACCAATGCGATATGCTTTGGGCGAAATTGATAGAGCAGCACAAACATTTGTAGTTGCAGCCGAAGAAGCAAAACGAATTCCTAACGAATATTTATCAATAGATTGGACACCTGCTGGCGAAGGCAAAGAAGGAATAATAAAATATTTTCCGGTAGGATTAATTGCAGGAATTGCACCTTTTAATTTCCCGTTGAATTTGGCTGTACATAAAATTGCGCCAGCAATAGCAACTGGGAATCCAATATTATTGAAACCTGCACGCTCTACGCCTTTGTCGGTTTTAGAACTAGCAAAAATTGTAGATAAAACAGATTTGCCAAAAGGAGCATTATCAATAATTCCTATGGATAGAGTTGCAGGAAATCAATTAGTAACCGACACAAGATTTAAAAAACTTAGCTTTACAGGATCGCCAGAAATTGGTTGGCAAATGAAACGTGAGGCAGGTCGTAAAAAAATAACTTTAGAACTTGGCGGAAATGCAGGTGTTTTAGTTTCTGATAATGCAGATATAGATTTAGCAGCAGCAAAATGTTTAGTTGGTAGTTTTGCGTATTCTGGTCAGGTTTGCATACACGTACAAAGAATTTATGTGCAATCTGGAGTTTTCGATAAGTTTATTCAGAAAATGGTAGAAGGCACAAGCAAATTAAAGCAAGGGGATCCGGAAAGTGTAGATACCGAAATTTCGTCTATGATAGATGAAACTAACGCAAAACGAGTAGAAGAATGGGTTAACGAGGCTGTTGCCGAAGGAGCAAAAGTATTACACGGAGGTAGCCGAGAAGGAACATATTATCAACCTACAATAATTACGAACACAAAACCAGAAATGAATGTTTGTAGATTAGAAATTTTTGGACCAGTAGTTACAATAGAAAAGTTCGACGATTTTAATCAGGGAATTGCAGAAATAAACAACTCGCAATATGGTTTGCAAGCAGGAGTTTTTACCGATAATATCCACGAAATAAATTACGCATTTAATAATTTAGAAGTTGGTGGAGTAATTTCTAACGATGTTCCAACATTTAGAGTAGATCATATGCCATACGGTGGGGTTAAAAACTCAGGTTTTGGTAGGGAAGGAGTAAAATTTGCAATGCGAGATATGCTCGAACCTAAATTATTGATTAAGGAGATTAATTAGTGAACATATTTGTTAAGAAATGATTTTTAATCGCAGGGCGATAACCCAATGGGTTTAATTCCCTGACGCTTCTTGCGTCGAATAAAAAAATAATTTCTATTTGATACCTCGTACACTTGGGTCGAGGTAGTTCATTTAACTTTACATAAATTCAATTTATTACTAATATAAAATATAATTATTATGAACTTAATTAACCCTAATAATATTTTTACTAAGCTATTTGTTATTGGATTTATTGCATTAGTAACTGTATATGGTTGTAAGAAAGACGAAGAGGAAGAAGAGGACACTAGAAGTCAATCAGGTTTTTGTTATTCATTAACAAACAGCACTGTTGCTTTCGATACAATTAATGGCGGTACAGATATTACTACAATGAATTCTGATGATTTTTATGTAGTTGATTTAGGATTCTCGTTTACCTTTTGTGGTACATCTTTTCAGACTCTATACATTGGCTGGGATTATACTCCAACATTTTCTTATGTTGTTAATTCAACTTATACCGACGCTACAGGTTATGAATTAATTCCTTTTGGAACTATGACAATTGAACCTAAATGGGGAACACTACCTTCAGGAGGATCTGGTTACTTATCTAGCCTTAAATACAGTACTATAGGTAGTGCGGGAGATAAAATTACTACAATTGAATATATTGATTTTATACGTGAAGACTTTAGTAGTGGATTAGAAAGTACTTTTAGCTTTCAAATTAAGCTATACGAGAATGGCAACAAAGTTTCATATCACTATGGACCAAATGACTTTACTTTAGATTTCACCACCCTATCATTTGATTTGTTAACTGTTGGTTTATACAGTATCGACGGAAATGAGGGACTATATCTTTCCGGAAATTATTCAGCTCCAACTACTCAACCTTCACCTGGTTCAAACGAGTTAACATTTTGGCCTGCTAATGGAACTTTGTATACATTTCAATAAAGAGTTTTACTATTAAAACAAAAAAGAGAGGCTTTAATTAACCTCTCTTTTTTTATTGTATTTTATTAAAGATTATTTTTCTTCTTTAACTTCTTCGAAATCAACATCAGTTACTTCTTGCTCTGCACCTTCTTCTGGTTGAGCTTCTGCACCTGGTTGTCCTTCTTGTCCACCTTTAGCTTGTTGTTCTTTGTTGTACATTTCTTGCGAAGCCGCTTGGAAAACATCATTAAGTTCTTTAGTTGCTGCATCAATTGCATCAATATCTTGAGCTTTATGAGCTTCTTTAAGCTTTGCTAATGCAGCTTCGATAGGAGCTTTTTTATCTTCTGGTAATTTATCGCCAAATTCTTTAACTTGTTTTTCTGTTTGAAAAATTAAGCTGTCTGCTTGGTTTAATTTGTCGATTTTTTCACGTTCTTTTTTGTCGCTTTCTGCGTTAGCTTCAGCTTCGTCTTTCATACGTTGTATTTCTTCATCAGATAAACCAGAAGAAGCTTCAATTCTAATGCTTTGCTCTTTTCCAGTTCCTTTATCTTTAGCAGATACATTTAAAATACCATTTGCATCAATATCAAAAGTTACTTCGATTTGAGGAACTCCTCTTTGTGCTGGTGGTAAAGAATCTAAATGAAATTTACCTATGGTTTTATTATCTTTAGCCATAGATCTTTCGCCTTGTAAAACGTGAATTTCTACAGATGGTTGATTATCAACTGCTGTTGTAAAAGTTTCATTTTTCTTTGAAGGAATAGTAGTATTAGCTTCAATTAACTTTGTCATTACACCGCCCATCGTTTCAATACCGAGCGAAAGAGGCGTTACGTCAAGTAGCAAAACGGATGTTACAACTGTACTAAAAACTCCGCCTTGAATAGCTGCACCAATAGCAACTACTTCGTCAGGATTAACATTTTTTGAAGGTTTCTTTTTGAAAAAATCTTCAACTATTTTTTGAATAGCAGGAATACGAGTAGAACCACCCACAAGAATAATTTCCTGAATATCATCAGTAGTCATGTTTGCATCTTTAAGTGCAGTTTGACATGGTTTTAGCGTAGCTTGAATTAGGTCGTCGCAAAGTTGTTCAAATTTAGCTCGCGATAATTTTCTGACAAGGTGTTTTGGAATACCATCTACTGGCATAATATATGGCAGATTAATTTCTGTATTAGTAGAGCTTGACAATTCAATTTTAGCTTTTTCGGCAGCTTCTTTAAGTCTTTGGCGTGCCATAGGGTCTTTTCTTAGGTCAATATTATGTTCGTTTTGAAATTCGTCCGCAAGCCAGTTAATAACCTTTTCGTCAAAGTCATCACCACCAAGGTGAGTATCACCATTTGTAGATTTAACTTCAAAAATACCTTCACCAAGTTCTAATAATGAGATGTCAAAAGTTCCACCTCCAAGGTCAAAAACTGCAATTTTTTTATCAATATTTTCTTTGTCCATACCATAAGCAAGGGCAGCTGCAGTTGGTTCGTTAATAATTCGTCTTACTTCCAAACCAGCAATTTCGCCAGCTTCTTTTGTAGCTTGACGTTGGGAATCGTTAAAATATGCTGGAACAGTAATAACTGCCTCAGTAACTTCTTGTCCAAGATAC
>DAOVTE010000009.1 GCA_030627705.1 Bacteroidales bacterium | reverse complement strand
TGCGTTAAAAAAACAAACCGATATTTCTATAGGAAATATTATAGGCTCTAATATATTTAATATCTTTATGATTTTAGGAGTTACCGGTGTGATAAGCGAGATTCCTATAATTGATAAAGTAATAAACTCCGATGTGTTTTGGATGCTAGGTATATATATTTTATTATTACTGTCGATAATTACATTAAAAAAAGGCAAGAAAGCTATAATATCTAAATTTAATGGTGCAATATTGCTTTTATCTTACGGAGTATATTTATTCTTTTTATTAAAATAATTAAAAGTGACAAAACAAATTATTTTATTTTATTTAGTAATAATGCTTTCATCGGTTAATATTTTTTCTCAAACCACAGAAAAAAAAGAAGTTTCTGCAAGCCGAATTCAAGATAATATTATTGTTGATGGGTTACTAAACGAGAAAGAGTGGGGAAAAGCAGATGTTGCAAGAAATTTTGTTGTTTACATTCCAAATAATAAAGGTAAAAGCAACCAAAAGACTGAAGTAAGAATTTTATATTCAGACAATGCAATTTATATAGGGGCAACAATGTTCGACAATAGTCCCGATAGCATTTTTAATGAGTTTTCTGCAAGAGACAACGCAGAAGCAAATTCTGATTTCTTTTGGTTTACATTAAGTACATATAACGATGGCCAGAATTCTTATAATTTTGGTGTTTCCGCGGCAAATATTCAAACAGACTCTAAAACGTCTAATAACGGAGGCGATTTTTCTTGGGATGCAGTTTGGCATAGCGATATAAAAATTACCGAATTTGGCTGGGTAGCAGAATTTAAAATTCCTTATTCTGCAATTCGTTTTTCTAGCGAAAAAAAGCAAATATGGGGAGTTAACTTTTGGCGTCAAATAAGAAGAACTAGAGAAATATCTTCGTGGAATTATGTATTAAATACTAACAATGACCTTTTAGCACAAGATGGAAAGTTATTAAATATTAATAATATTACCCCTCCGCTTAGGCTAGCATTTTATCCATATATTTCTGATTATATTGAACTCCGATCTGGAAATATATCAAATACTTTTGTGGGCGGAATGGATGTAAAACTAGGATTAAGCGAAAGCTTTACACTAGATATGACAGTTATTCCTGATTTTGGTCAAGTAAAATCAGACGATATTACATTAAATCTATCGCCTTACGAAATTAAATATAACGAAAATAGAGCTTTTTTTACAGAAGGTACAGAGCTTTTTAATAAAGCAGATTTATTTTATTCTAGGCGTATAGGAAAACAGCCTGCAGGCTACGAAGATATTTTTAATAACCTCTCAGAAAACCAAACAATAGAAAAAAATCCAGCAGAAGCTAAACTAATTAACGCAACCAAAATTTCTGGAAAAAATAAAAATAATATTGGATTAGGTTTTTTCAATGCAATTACAACAAACACATATGCCGAAATTTCCGACGAAAATGGAAATACAGAAAAAATACTAACCGAACCTTTCACTAATTACAATATTCTGGTTTTCGATAAAACATTTAATAATAACTCGTTTATTAATTTAATAAACACAAATGTTTATCAACCAAATACAGGTAAAACTGCCAACGTTACAGGTACAGCTTTTAAAATAGGTAATAAAAAAAATATCTATGGTATATTAGGCAAGTCTGCTGTAAGTTATAAATTCGACTCGTTAAATTCAGATCCTAGTAAAGGATATATGACAGATATAAGTTTGGGTAAAATAAATGGTAATTTAACAGCTATTTACAATAGCAGAATAATATCTGACAATTACGACCCAAACGACATTGGTTACCTCAGTAGAAATAATATTATTAGCCAAGAAGCAGAAATAAAATATGGAATATATAAACCTTTTTGGAAATTAATTAATTGGTATAGTAAAATAGAAATAGAGCAAGATAACTTATATAATCCATTGTCTTATATTAGTAATGAGTTTGAACAAAGGAACGAAATAACATTAAAAAATTACCTTACTACAGGAGTAACTTTTAGATATAATACAAAAAAGAACGATTATTTCGAATCGCGAAATGTAGATAAAGTATACAAATTACCTTCGTTTTGGTCTTTTAATTTATTCTTTTCTACTGATTATAGAAAAAAAGTTTCGCTTGATGGTTGGGGTGGAAAATATTTCTCGCATACAAATTGGGGCGGAATGTGGCTTACATTACAACCAATATATAGAATAAACAACAGGCTATTAATAAAATATACTGCCTCATATAATAACGATATAGGTTCAAAAGGATATATAAATACAATATCAACTGATTCTATAATGTTCGGGCAAAGAAAATTAACTTTTATTCAGAATGTTATATCCTCGTCGTTCTTTTTTAATAGAAAATCTAATATTGATATAAGAATTAGGCATTATTGGTCTATGGTTGAATATGACAAATACTATTTGTTAGCAAATGATGGCGGGCTAAACAATTATACAACTAACAATATTGATGATATCAGTTTTAATGCGTTTAATATAGATTTAGTTTATACTTGGAACTTTGCCCCTGGTAGTTTCCTTAATATTATGTGGAAAAACAGCATATACAATAGTGAAAATACTATAATAAGTAGTTTCTACGATAATCTATCTAATACATTACAGGCTACACAAACTAATAGCTTATCGCTTAAATTAACATACTATATTGATTATCAGTATCTTAAAACAAATTAATTATGATTATTGCAAATAATATCTCTAAATCTTTTGGTAATTTAAAAATATTAAAGAATATTAACGTTGAAATTAAAAAAGGCGAAATGGTTTCTATTGTTGGCTCTAGTGGAGCAGGAAAAACTACTCTATTGCAGATTTTAGGTACTCTTTCGAAGCCAGATTCTGGTGAAATAATAATTAACGATAGTAAGATAACTAATTTTAACGATAAGCAATTATCTAAATTTAGAAATCAAAATATTGGTTTTGTGTTTCAGTTTCATAATTTATTACCAGAATTTTCAGCATTAGAAAACGTTTGTATTCCTGCATTTATAGCTAACAAAAACAAAAAAGAAACCGAAGAAAAAGCAAAGGAAATATTAAGCTTTTTAAACCTACATAACAGGTCGAAACACAAGCCTAACGAACTTTCTGGTGGCGAAAAACAACGTGTTGCAATTGCTAGAGCTTTAATAAACGAGCCAGATGTAATTTTTGCAGACGAGCCAACAGGAAATTTAGACACTAAAAACTCTGACGAACTATACGATTTATTCTTTTCGCTTAAAGAGAAGTACAAACAAACATTTGTAGTTGTTACTCATAATTTAAAACTCGCCGATCGCTCAGACAGGAAATTAATTATTGAGGATGGGCAATTAATATCTAAGAAATAGTACTAATTTCTCAATAACCATTGAATAGCAGCCTCTCTAGTTGAGAAAATATTGAATTTATAATTGCTTGCCTCAGCAAATTCTTTATATAAAATTGATAACGCAGTTTCTTTAGGACTATCTATTATTATAGCATCAATAATAAAATCATATTTTTCTAGCGATTTATTATTTTCTTCTACTAAAAGTGATAAATCACTTATAGTAAAATTCATGCTCGATTTTCTTGCATCAGTCAGCACCTTTAATGTTCTAGGGTAAGCTTTGTTATTTTTAATAGAGGTAATATAATCGATAATTTCTTTAATGGTTACATCACCTATAAACATTGATTCAAGTATACCCTTTTTTTTATTAAATGTAGCTTCTACCATACTTGTTTTTATTATTGATGAACTCTTATATGCAATTAATAAATCAAAACTAATAAAAAAATTTATTAATTAAAAAAACAATAATCTACGAACAGTTGTATATTTACATAATTAATTTAATTACAGAAAGTTTCAAAGAATAATACTTTCAAAAAAATAATTAATACCAAAAAATTCATATATTTATATTTTCAAAAATCTTTCTATAAATATATACAAAAAATTATAATATTATGATAAAACGATACTTACTTTTATTAGTGTATATTTTAGTTTCTGTTAGTATAACAAAAGCACAACTTAACCTAACAGAGTTAGATAAATATATAGAAAAATCGTATAAAGATTGGGAAATGCCTGGTATGTCTATCGCAATAGTAAAAAACGACTCTGTAATTTTTATTAAAGGATACGGTGTTAATGAGTTAGGCAAACCACAAAAAGTAGATGAAAATACAATATTTGGTATTGCTTCAAACACTAAAGCATTTACAGCAACTGCATTAGGAACTTTAGTAGATAAAGGAATTATTAATTGGAATGATAAGGTTATAAAGCATATTCCCTATTTTGAGATGTATAGTGATTATGTAACCCAAAGTTTCACAATTACCGATTTATTATCACACCATAGCGGTTTAAAAACATTTTCGGGAGATTTACTTTGGAATGCTACAACATACAATAGGAAAGAAATAATAGAACGAATTAAATATCTTAAACCAACATACGAATTTAGAACTGATTTTGGTTACTCAAATTTATTGTTCTTAGTAGCTGGCGAAATAATTCCTAAAGTCACAGGTATATCTTTCGACGATTATTTAAAGACAAATTTATTTGAACCTTTAGGTATGATAAACACAAACACATCTGTTGAAAATCATAAAACAACAGATAATCTTGCTAAACCTCATACTTACAAAAACGGCAAATTAGTTTCTATTCCGTACATAAGTTGGGATAATATTGCACCAGCAGGAGCAATAAACTCCAGTGCTTTAGACATGTCTAAATGGATAAAATTGCAGCTAAACAAAGGTAGTTTAAATGGTGTTAATTATTACTCTAAGAAAATTTCGAATAATTTATGGAGTGCAAATACAATAAATAAAATTACACCTACAGATAATTATTTATATCCTAGTATGCATTTTCATGCTTATGGTTTAGGTTGGGATTTATTCGATTATCACGGTAAAAAAATTGTAAATCATAGTGGTGGACTTGATGGGATGATTTCTAAGGTTGCGCTTGTACCTGAAGAAAATTTTGGATTTGTTATTCTTACAAATAGTATGAACTATTTTTCTGATGCGCTAACTTACAGAATATTAGATATGCTTTTAGACGAGCCAAAAACAGATTATAGCGAATTATTTGTTCGTTTCTTTAAACAAGGAAACCAGATTGCACTGGAAACAGAAAAGCAAATAGAAGAAGCTAGAAACAGCAATTTAAAACCAACTGTTGATAAAAGTAAATTGGCAGGAACATACGGAGGTAAACTATATGGTAGTGCAAAAATAACATTAAAAGGAGAAAGACTAATGCTTCAAATGTTGCCTACACCACAATACCATTCAGAACTTAATCATTGGCAAGCTGATACTTTTACTGTAAAATTTGATGAATTTCCATCGTTACCAACTGGGAAAGTATATTTTACTTATGATAAAGATGGAAACCCTGAAGAATTCTTTATTGATATTCCAAATCCAGATTTTCATTTTACCGAGCTTGAGTTTAAAAGAGAATAATAAACGTATCTTTTTTGACATAAAAAAAGCTGCATTGTGATGCAGCTTTTAATAAATATTTTAGTTTTACCTCTTATCAGGAAGTACCATTAAATCTGTTCTAGGATTAATACAAAAAACAGGGATTTTCATTTCTTGTTTAATAGCTCCTTTCATATAGTCCTTAAACTTTGTAGACATAATAAAAATTAAATCTGCTTCAATTTGTGTAGCAAAAACGTTTATAGAATGATTAAACTTTTCGTCACGTTTAGCTGTTTTAATACCATAAATAACTTCTTTGTTATTCATTATTTGCTTAGCAAATTGTATATTATTTTTCATCAAACGATTTTTATAGTTGCTATTAATAAAAGGTTTAATAATATTTATACTACTATCGAAATATTTTGCTAATAACACAACCCAATTCAGCTGAACTCTATTACTATCATCTGTATCTATTGGAACTACAATATCAGCTATTTTTTTTCCAGATGGTGGTTTTTGTACTAATAAATATGGAACTTTAGATCCAATTAAAACTTTATGAGATTTTTTACTAGAATGCAATCCCATTACTATTAAAACTGATCGTAATTCTATAGCTGCACTAGATATTGTTTTAAAAACCTTTCCTTTTTTTATTAAGAATTTAGGTTTAAACCCTTGTTCTTTTTCAATGAGCTCAACAACTTCTTCCATTCTTGCTTTTGCATCATCATGTTCAGAATCTTTAGAAATAATGTGCAACAAATAAATCTGTGTACGCATTGTGTCCGACATTAATTTAGCATGCAGTAACGAAAAATTTGCATTTTCTGTAAAGTCCCACGGAACTAAAATAGTTTTTATATTTTCCATTTGTATAGTTATTTTCTCAGAATTTTTGTACGTATAATAAAAAAAATTATACTGTGTAAACACAAATATATAACAAATATTATAATTTCATCTAATAATAATAGAAAATATCTACTATTTCATTACTCCCAGACATCACATTAACAAAAACGGAATCAGAATAAAATATTTTTCTTTGCTCCAATGTATTTGGATAATTCCCCATTATTGTTTGGTCGTATTCAAAATCGCTAAATCTTAAATAATAATTTAACCCATTTAATGAAGCAGGAACAGTAATTTCAAAATTACCTTGATTATCTGAATTACCAGAAATATTAAAGCCAGAATATGATATATTTAGAATCTCACCATCGCCAGAAAAATTATCATCATAAAATTGATCAGTTAATACATTTACAAAATATTCAACCTTAAAAGGCACGAATTCGTATCTGTGCTTATATATCGAAAATGTTAAACCTGTGTCATTTGCTAGATTAAGATCTGCAAAGATTTTACCTTTAATAATGGCTGTGTTGCTACCTATTACAGGAAATAATTTAAGCATTGTAGATACATTCCTAACATTATTGGAGTCGTAAAACGAATCTTCGTTAGTTTGCTGCAGATTTACTTGCATCTCTACTGATGTATAACCTTCATATTTTACAGACACAGAAATTATACCCGAAGCTAAATTAGTAAAATTTGCTCTGCCCGTAGAATCTGTATATTGTGTTATTATACCATTTACAGAAGACAGTTTTATTTCAGCATTTATTACCGTATTAGTTGCTTTTGTATAATTATCTGCTAATATTATTTGCAAGGTATAATTTACGCTTCTTCCCGTAATTATTGTTGTTGCATCTTCTTCTGGTATCACTTCTTTCTCGCAAGATGTAAACACAAATACAAATAATGTTATATAAAATAAATATCTAATCATTAATATATAATTGCATAAACTCTTCAGCTTTATCTAACATATTTTTAGAGCCTGTAAAGAACGGAACTCTCTGATGAATAGATGTTGGCTTGACTTCCATAATTCTGTTTCCTAAACCATCGGTTGCTTTTCCACCAGCCTGTTCTGCTAGAAATGCAATAGGGTTGCACTCGTATAATAACCTTAATTTTCCTTCTGGAGCTTGTAATGTTCTTGGATAAATAAACAATCCTCCTTTTAATAAATTTCTATGAAAATCGGCTACTAGAGAACCAATATACCTAGATGTGTAAGGTCTATTTGATTCTTCATCACTTTCTTGACAATATTTTAAATAATCTTTTACCCCTCGTGGAAATTTAGTGTAATTACCTTCGTTTATTGAATAAATATTACCATCTTCTGGAGTATCAATAAAATGATGCGATAAGCAAAATTCCCCGATAGATGGGTCTAATGTAAATCCAGTTGTACCCAATCCTGTTGTATAAACAAGCATTGTGGACGAACCATAAATGATATATCCTGCGGCAACCTGTTTGGTTCCTTTTTGCAAGAAATCGTCTTCGTTAACAGGTTTTCCTGCTGGAGAAATTCTTCTGTAAATTGAAAATATTGTACCTATAGAAACATTAACATCAATATTTGATGAACCATCTAATGGATCCATACAAATAACATATTTACTATTTATTGATAACTCATCATCGAATGCTATAATGTCATCATTTTCCTCGGAAGCAACGCCTGCTACTAATCCGCTAGACCTAAAAGAGTTTATGAATGCTTCGTCTGCAAATACATCTAATTTTTTTTGCTCCTCTCCTTGTACATTTATATTGTCTGCTTTGCCTAATATATCTACTAACCCTGCTTTGTTAACTTTTTTATGTACTATTTTTGCAGCTATTGCTAGATGGCTTAAAAGCCTAGATAATTCACCTTTTGCATAAGCAAATGCTGATTGCTCTTGTATTATTACTTCGTGTAATGTTTGTGGTTGTTTTCTTATCATCTTAATTTTTTGTTAATTATTCTATTGTAATATCTCTAACTATTGTCAGTATTGTGCTTTTGGTAATTGGTGACAATCTTGCTTCAAAATTTCTCATTCCTAAAGCAGATTGCATTTTGTATCGAAAAAATTCTATTTCTTTTGTTTTTATTGTGGATTTAATTTTATCCAACATTATTTTTGCATTCTCAATGTCAAAAAAATCATTTAAACTTTTACCTATAATATCTTGTGGATTAATTGCTAATAAATTTTTTGAATCTAGTTTGAAGTCTAAATATTTACCATCTTTATCTATCTCAAATATTAAATCTGGAACAGCATTATACATATTACTAATTTTCAAATAGCTTTCTTTTAAAGTATTCGTTGTTTCTGCATATAGTTTTTCATATTTAAGTCTATCAATTTTTAATCTTTCTTCTATTTCTATTTTATTAGTAATATTAATAAAATACCCAAATATTTCCGTTTTATTAGTTTCTGCATCTACAATAATTGTCGAGAAATTTTTTACCCATATTTTCTTTCCGCTTTTCGTAATTATTGCGTAGTTAGAGAATTCAATATATGATTTGTTAGACTTCAAAGAATCATCAATTTCTTTTAAATGTCTTTCATAATCATCAGGGACTATTATTTTTTTAAAGCTAATTTCTTTATTGAGGAACTCTTCTTGTGTGTAACCTAAAATATCCTTCACATTTTCCGACACGAACGATAATTTTGATATATCATTAGCCTCAAACCTTACTATTACAACATCTCCCTTATTAAATATTTTTATTTTTTCGCGTATAGAATTATTTAAAGCTGTAAGCTCTTCCTCTTTTTCTTTATACTTAGTTATGTTTGTAATTGATCCAGCCAATCTTACTGCAATATTATCATCTCCTCTAAGAGCTACTCCTCTAGACGCTACCCACAAATAATTACCTTGTTTTGTAAGTAGTCTTAATTCTAAATAATAATCGTCTATCTCATTTTTCAGGTACTTCGATAACGTTTCTTGCGAGCTTAATAAATCATCTGGGTGAATTAAATTATTATAAATATCAAGTCCTTCTGTAATCTCGTCTTCAGTATACCCAAGTACCTCTTTCCATCTTGGGGATAAATAAACTTTATTGTTTTTTATATCCCAATCCCAAATACCATCGTTACCTCCCTTAGTAATTAGATCTATTCTTTCTTTTGTTTCTTCTATAATTTGTGTGTTTTCTTCTCTTTCTGTTATGTCTAATGTCCATAAGAGAACTTTAGATATTTCTCCACGTTCATTTATGATTGGGTCAAGATGGGATTCGTTCCAGTAATTGTTACCTTTAACAACAATACTTTCTTTAAAGACACTACGTTTCCCTTTCTTTACTTCCTCGAATTTATTGATGAATAACTCTTTATCAACATTATTAGGTATAAAATCTAAAATATTATCGCCTTTTTTTAAATGACGATTAAATTCATTGTAAATTACTAATTGAGCAGCCTTATTAAATGAAACTATTTTGTAGCTTAAATCACATAAATAGAATCTTTGTATACTACTTTCGAATAGTGGTTTTAACTCGGATTTTATTTCATCGAATAACCTTTCTGTTTCTTTTACATTAGTTATATCGTAGAAAGTAATATAAAACTTCTTTACCTTATCTTTTCCTTCAATAACAGGGAAAATGGTTATTTTAAAATATTTTTCAACATTACCTATTTTAATCATTCTTTCTAAGTAATGAGAAATACCATCAATTGTATTTTCGAATAAATTAGAAAATTCCATTTTATTTAAAAACGATAATGATTCAAGGATATTACATCCTTTTCTTATATCAGAATCAAAGAAAGATGCAAAATATTTAGTTGCTAATTTATTATATTCAGTTATTTTAAAGTCATCATTAACAAGTATCATAGCTTCTAAGCTACAATCATAAATAGAATTTATATTATATTCGTATTTACTTTCATTTACTATGCTCGTTATTGCAATTATTTTATCAAATAAATTATTGTTGTCTTTTTCTGCAATAAATTTAATATTCAATTTATTGTTATTATTGATTATTTCAATATTATGTTCATTACTTTTATGTAAATTAGGAAATACATCATCTATAAAATCAATACCTGAATCACTTAATATAGCATCTATATTAGGTATTTTATTTTGCGTTTTAGTTAAACCAAATAAAGATATTGCATAATTATTTATATACAATACATTACCTTTCTTATCAATTGTAAATACACCAGTACTTATATTGTCTAATACAGTATCTTTTGTATTAATATTACAACTATCATTATATTTTGAATGCGCAATATCAATGGTAATCTTTAGGTTAGTTTTATCTATTGGTTTTACAATATATCCATAAGCTTTTGTTGAAATAGCAGAGTTAATAGTTTCTTCTTCTGAGGCGCTAGAAACAAAGATTATTGGTATATCAAATTTTTCATTTATTATTTTAGCTGCATCAATTCCAGTTATTTTACCTGGAAATATTATGTCCATTAATATAATGTCAGGCTTTAAGCTTTCTATTTTGCTAAAAGCATCTTCAGGATTATAAAAGTTACCAACTAATTCATAATCTAAATCATTTAGAAACATTGTAAAAACTGTAGATAACATTTCGTCATCTTCAATAAGAATAACCTTAATCTTTTTCATTTAATAAAAAAAATATAAAAATATTGTATTATAATATACATTATACATTAATTTGTAAAGTTAATAAATAAATAACAATTTTAGCTATTATTATGAATCTAATTATTGATATTGGCAATACCAAAACTAAAATAGCAATATTCTCTCACAACAACCTTGTTCGCAAAGTATACGTGCAGTTCGAAGATACTATTGAGAACCTACCAGACGATAAAAATTTCAATGTGATAATATCTTCGGTAAGAAATATTGAGAATGATTTTATTAACTATTTTAAAAAAAGATATAGGAGTGTAATGTTTTTAAATTCTAAAACAAAAGTTCCGCTAATAAATAAGTATTCCACACCAAAAACTTTGGGATTTGATAGAATTGCAGCAGCAGTTGGCGCTAATTTCTTAATCCCTAATAGTAATTTAATAATTATTGATATTGGCACAGCATTAACTATAGATTTTGTAAATGATAAAAACGAGTATATTGGCGGAAACATTTCATTAGGAATAGATATGAGGTTTAAAGCATTAAATGAATTTACAGACAAGCTTCCGTTAATAAAAAAAGATGATAAAAGAAGTTTAATAGGAACATCTACAGAAACTGCAATTAGAAATGGCGTAATGAATGGTATTGCGTATGAAATTGAAGGAGTAATAAATAAACTAGAAGAAGATTTCACAAACATTAACACATTTTTAACAGGAGGAGATGCTTTTTTCTTTGATAAGTTGTATAAAAATAACATCTTTGCGAACGCAAATCTTGTATTGATTGGATTAAACAGAATTTTGGAGTATAACAAATATGATAAAGAAATATAGTTTATTATTTTTATTGGCGTTACAAATTACATTTTTATCAGCTCAAGTAAATAGCTCATCACCTTATTCAAGGTATGGTATAGGTGACATTAGTAATAATGGGTTTGGACAAAGCCAAGCTATGGGCGGAATAGGTATTGGAGTAAGAACTAATAAACACATTAATGTGTTAAACCCTGCTTCATACACATCAGTAGATAGTTTAGCTTTTTTGTTTGAATTTGGATTAGAAAATCAGTTTAAGATGTTTTCAACTACTAACGAAACATCATCGTCAAACTATGCAAACCTACAATATTTAGCATTCGAATTCCCTGTTACAAAGTGGTGGGCTAGTAGTACTGGAATAATGCCATACAGTAATATAGGTTACAACTTAAAAAACACAAGCACTTTAACAGGGTTAGATACAGTTGAAACATTTTATAATGGATATGGAGGAGTTAATCAATTTTACTTTGGTAATTCATTTACAGTCATTAAAAACCTGTCTATTGGAGCAAACATTTCATATTTATTTGGGTCGCTTAATCAGTTAAATTCAGCTATTTTTATAAACGATAACGATGCAACCGATATTTTTATTGAAAAACAAATTTATGTAGGAGATTTTAATTTTGATTTTGGAACACAATACACTTTAGATCTTAAAAATAATAGCTCTTTAACTATAGGAGCAACTTATGGTCTTCAAAATGATTTATCTGCAAACCAGAATCTAGTTACAACTGGTATTGTAAACTCTGGCGGAACAACAGCTGCAGATACATTGGCATTTCTAGACAACGAAGATGGTATTATTTCTATACCTTCTAAACTTGGTTTGGGATTTACTTATGTTCTTAAAAATAAGCTAATAATTGGTGTTGATTACAGCATGCAAGATTGGTCAGATGCTAGTGTATTTGGGAAAAACGACTCGCTTACAACTAGTAATGTAATAAGAGTTGGTATTGAATACGTTCCTGCTTCTAAAAATTCGCTTAGCTACTACAAAAGAATATCTTATAGAGCTGGTTTAAAATATGATAACACTTATTTAAATATTAATGGAAATCAAATTTCTGATATTGGCATAAGTTTTGGTGTAGGGTTACCATTAAGAAGAACACAAACATCGTTAAATATTGCTGTAGAGGTAGGGCAAAGAGGGACAAATACAAATAATCTTTTGAAAGAAAATTATGCACGATTCTCTCTAAATTTAACTTTAGCTGACAAGTGGTTCAAGAAAAAGAAATTTAACTAATTATTAAAATGAAAACAATATTATTATCAATATCATTATTACTATTTGTATCTGTTAGCTTAAACGCACAAACTGTAGACGACAAATACGGAAAAGATACCCTAACTTGTAAACATAAGCTTTCGGAGTATGGCTCGTTCGTACAACAAAAAAGTTACGACGATGCTTTAGATGCTTGGAGATGGACTTATACTAACTGCCCAAAAGCAAGTAAAAACATATACTTGCACGGTGTGAAAATAATGAAGCACAAAATTAAAAACACTAAAGACAAAGTAGAAAAGAATAAATACGTAGATACTTTACTTATGGTTTACGATCAAAGAATACAGTACTTTGGCGAAGAAGGAAAAGTTACTGGTCGTAAAGGTGTAGATTTATACAGATACCGTAAAGATAGCTGTAAAGTTGCATTTGGTTTGTTTAAAAAATCATACGAAATGCAAGGTGAAAAAACGGAAGCCGCAGTTCTTGTATATTACAATATGACAGCAGTAAAAATGCTTAAAAAAGAAAAACTATCTAAAGAAGAAGTTGTAAATATATATTCTGGTTCTATGGATGCTTTAGAAGTTCAAATTACCAAAGAAAAAAACGGGAAAAATAGAGTAAAGAAATTAGCAAGTTTAAATAAAGCAAAAGAAAATATAGAAAAAGTATTTACTGATAGTCCAGCAGCTGATTGCAAAACAATAATATCACTTTATTCTCCAAAATTCGAAGAAAACAAAGAAGATGTTAATTTCTTAAAAAGAGTAGCTAAACTTTTAGATAAAGGCGATTGTACTGATGATAAATTATTCTTTGATGTTTCTGCACAATTACATAGCATAGAACCATCTGCATTATCAGCATATAGCTTAGCAAGAATGGCCGCAAAAAAAGATCAAAATTCTAAATCTGCATCTTATTACAAGCAAGCTATAGAATTGCAAGAAGATTCAATTAAAAAAGCACAATATTATTACGAATTAGCTGTAATTACAGGATCTAAACTTGGTGCACCAGCACAAGCTAGAACATACGCATTAAAAGCTATAAATCTTAAAAAAGGTTGGGGTAGCCCTTACGTACTAATTGCAGGTCTATATGCACAAAGTGCTAACTCATGTGGAACAAATAAACTAGAAAAAGGAGCAGCTTACTGGGTAGCAACAGATAAATTAATAAGAGCAAAAGCTGTAGAGCCATCTTTAAAAGTAAACACTAGCAAATACAAAGATTATTTTCCAGGAAAAGAAGACGCTTTCTTTTATAATGTAACAGAAGGTTCTTCTTATACAGTAAATTGTTGGATAAACGAAACTACTAAAGCTAGATTTTTTAAGAACTAAACTTTGAAAGAAGTAAACCTAAAATTTAAATTAAGCATAATATTTCTGGTACTGATACCAGCAAGTATTATGCTTTTTTCGTGTAAAAACGATTTAAAAGAAATTAAAGCATTAACCCAACACAAAGTATATCCTAATCAAACTGCACAAGAATTAACTATTATAAGATCTGATTCGGCAAAAATAGTAGCAAAAATATTTGCTAAAGAAATTAAAGTTTTTTCCAAAGCAAAAGAACCATATATAAATTTCCCTAAAGGTTTATTAGTTGAATCGTATAAAAATTATCCAATTGTAGAGTCTAGTATCAATTCAAATACTGCAATATATTATACCGAGAAAAAAATGTGGCATGCCATAGGAAATGTTATTGCTGTTAATATTAAGGGCGAGAAATTAAATACTGAAGAATTATTTTGGGATGAGGCAGAAGAAGTAATTTATTCCGATAAATTCTCTAGAATTTCTACTGAAGATGGAACTTTTTATGGAAAAAATGGATTTACAGCAGACCAGAATTTTACAAAATGGAAATTAATTAACACAGGGGGAATAGTAAACGTAAAGGATGAATAAATTAACAGGACCATTTATGTTAGAGATTATTTGGTTAATAGTTTCAACTATAGCGTTAGGTATTGGAATAAAAGTAACACTTAATAAAGGAATAGAAGAATCATATCCATTATTTATGATTTTTGTTGTTTCGTTATTAATGTATATCTTTAGGAGGTTTGTAAGAAAAGAAAAAACAAAATAAATTGACAGAATATTATATTTACATCTTAATTGCACTTATATTTTCGGCCTTCTTTTCGGGTATGGAAATAGCTTTTGTTTCGGCAAATAAGCTTATTATAGAAGTTGAGAAAACAAAAAAAACTCTATCATCAAATTTAATAGCTTATTTTATAAATAAGTCGTCGCAATTCATTGCAACCATGCTAGTTGGCAACAATATTGCTCTTGTAATTTATGGTATATTAATGGCAAAACTTTTAGAACCTTTTTTACAAAACTTCTTCGATTCGTCTACAGTTATTTTACTAATACAAACAATATTTTCTACACTAATAATTTTAGCTACCGCTGAATTTCTACCAAAAACAATTTTTAGAATTCAATCAAATAGAGCTTTAACATTTTTTGCAATTCCAGTTTCAATAATATATGTAATTATTTATCCTTTTACGTGGATAATTATTAAAATATCAAACATATTTTTATTAAAGATATTTAATGTTGATATGAATGACACAGAAAGACAAGATGTTTTTGGCAAAGTAGATTTATTAAATCTAATAACAGAAAATGTAAAAAATGACAACGAATCTGTAGAAGTTGAGAATGAAATTAAAATATTTCAAAATGCTTTAGATTTTTCTAGCATTAAACTAAGAGAATGCATGGTTCCTCGTATAGAGATTAATGGCTTAGAAATAAATCAAGAATTATCTGTATTGCAACAAAGCTTTATCGAAACTGGACATTCTAAAATCCTAATCTTTAAAGAGAATATTGATAATATAGTAGGTTATGTACACTCGTCTGAATTGTTTAAATCACCCAAAACAATTAAATCTGTTCTTCATAGTTTAATTATTGTTCCAGAAACAATGCCAGCTAATAAATTATTATCTAAGTTTATTAATGAACATAAAAGTGTTGCCATTGTTGTTGATGAATTTGGGGGGACATCTGGTATGGTAACCATTGAAGATATTATAGAAGAGATATTTGGTGAAATAGAAGATGAGCACGATACTCTTTCATTAGAAGAAAAACAAATTTCAAAAAATGAGTTTGAGTTTTCGGGTAGATTAGAAATAGATTATCTAAACGAAAAGTATAAGTTAAATATTACAGAAAATGACGATTACGAAACTCTTGCTGGTTATATTCTTTTTAGAAATGAAAATGTTCCAAAATTGAACGAAACATTAATAATTGATAGCTTTTCTGTAAAAATCCTAAAAGTATCTCAAACTAGAATAGATTTAGTTAAAATAACTGTTTTAGAAACTACGTGATATCAGTACTTTTAATATGATTTTTAATATTTTTATTTTTTTTTGAACTAAGTAAGAAAAGAAATATAAAATTAGTATATTCGTAGCCTTAAATTTTTAATAATATAAAACATTTTTAATGGCAACTTTACAAAAGATAAGAGACAAAGCAGGAGCACTGGTAGCAGTAGTTATAGGATTAGCATTATTTGCATTTATCTTAGGTGATTTCTTAAGTGGTGGTGGATCTTTATCTTCTAGCTCCGATTACGAGATTGCACAAGTGGGTGATGTTTCTGTATCATATCAGGAATATCAAATTTTGGTAGATAAAATGGTGGAAAATCAAAAGAAAATTTCCCAATCTCAATCAATAGACGAAGCAACTACAGATAAAGTAAGAGAACAAGCATGGCAAACTTTAATAATGAATTATGCTATGAGCACATCATACGATAATCTTGGAATAGATGTATGTTCTGATGAGCTTTTTGATATGGTACAAGGAAATAATATTGCACCAGAAATTAAACAAAATTTCGTTAATCAACAAACAGGTCAATTTGATAGAGGTTTAGTAATTAATTATCTAAAAAATCTTGATAAAGACGAAACAGGTAATTCAAAAGCAATTTGGTTAGCTTTTGAGAAATCTTTACAAGATAACCGTAGAATAATTAAGTATAATACTTTAATTAAAAAAGGTTTATATGTTCCTTCGTTTTTAGTTAAACACGATGTTAACGAAAAAAACAAATCTGTTGCATTCCAATATGTTGTTAAAAAATATAATACAATTATTGATAGTACAATTTCTGTTAGCGATGATGAGCTAGACAAATATTATCAATCACATTTAAATAAATATGAGCAAGAAGCTTCTAGAAATGTAGAGTATATCACATTTGATGTTGTAGCTTCTGACGAAGATATTGAAAAAACAAAAAAATGGATTACTGAAATTAAATCAGAATTCGAAATTACAGAGAATGATGCTCAGTTTATTGGATTAAACTCAGATAATTCTTTTGTAGATTATTACAGTAATCCACGCGAGCTTAATATAGAATTTGATTCAATAATGTTTGCAGCAGATTCTGGTTTTGTTTATGGTCCTTACCTAGAAAACAATATGTTTAAACTAGCAAAACTTAGTGATATTAAAGATCTGCCTGATTCAGTAAAAGCTAAACATATTCTTATACAACCAAGTGAAGAAATGAGTTTTGATGTAGCTGACGCTTTATCAGATAGTTTAATAGATCTATTAAACAATGGAGCAAATTTTATTGATATTGCTCAAAGATATAGTATGGATAAAGGTTCGTTACCAGAAGGTGGAAGCCTTGGTTGGTTTTCTCAAGGAATGATGGTAAAACCATTCGAAAAAGCTTGTTTCGATGGAGAAATAGGTGAAATACAAAAAGTAAATTCTCAATTTGGAATTCATATTATTCAGGTTGAAGAAAAAGGTGTAGCAAGTAAAAAAGTTTTAGTATCTTACGTTGAAAGAGAAATATTACCAAGTTCAACAACATATCAAAATATATTTGGTAATGCTAGTAAGTTTGCTGGCAAGAATAATACAAGCGAATTATATATTAATGCTATTAAAGAGCAAGGTATTACAAAACGAATTGCAGCTAATCTAAAAGAAACAGATAAAAATATTGCTGGATTAGAATCTGCAAGAGAGTTAGTAAGATGGGCTTACACAGCAGAAAAAGATGATATTTCTCCAGTATTAGAATTGGGAAGCAGATTTGTTGTTGCTCTACTAACTGAATCAAAAGAAAAAGGAACAGCACCTTTAGAGCAAGTGAAGGAACAAATTAAAACTATTGTTGTTCAAAATAAAAAGTCTGATCAACTAAAACTTAAACTTGCAGGTAACTCAATAGATGAAATCTCTAAAAGTAATGAACTTCAGATTTTAGAAGCCGAAAATATTAATTTTCATTCGTTTTCTATTCAAGGCTCAGGTATAGAGCCTATAGTTATTAGTATTGCATCGAGTCTAGAAAAAGATGCTATTTCTAAACCAATAAAAGGAAATAATGGTGTTTATGTAGTTAAAATTAACGAAATTAAAACACTAGAGCAAGCAAACGAAGAAAACGAGAGAAGAACAATACAAAATGATTTTTCTACAAGAGTAGATTATCAAGCATACGAAGCAATTAAAAAATCGCTAAATATTGTTGATAAACGTGCTAAGTTCTTTTAGACAATAAAATTACATTAGTAATGAAGGAGAGTATACAGACTGTATGCTCTCTTTTTTTTGATTTAACTCAAAATAGTAAGTTAAACTATTATTAATCGGTTTATTAGAAAAAAGCTTAAGATATTTTAGACCATTTCTTTTTTAAATCGAAAATTGATTTTAATTTATTAACCATAGGTCTATTCTCAGGCTTTTCTAACTTTATATCATGATCTAAAACTGACTGTGCAGCTTCTCGTGCAAGCAGAACAATCTGATTATCTTTTGCAAGATTAGCAATCTTAAGGTTTATTGGAATTCCAGACTGCTGAGTTCCGTCAATGTCGCCAGGTCCACGAAGTTTTAAATCTACCTCTGAAATTTCGAAACCATCATTAGTCTTAACCATAGTTCCCAACCTTTTTTTGGCTTCTTGCGATAATTTGTACCCCGACATAAGCACACAATAAGATTGTTCGGCACCACGCCCTACCCTACCACGTAATTGGTGCAACTGCGACAAACCAAACCTCTCGGAGCTTTCTATTATCATTACCGATGCATTTGGTACGTTTACACCAACTTCTATTACCGTAGTTGCAACCATAATATTTGTTCTACCTTTTGCAAAATTTTGCATTTCTATTTCTTTGTTGGCAGCTTTCATTTTTCCGTGAACAATGCTTACTTTATATTTTGGCAACGGAAATTCTCTGGTTATTGTATCGTAACCATCTTCTAAATCTTTATAATCTAACTTTTCTGATTCCTTAATTAGTGGATAAACAATATATATTTGTCGTCCCTCTACAATTTGCTTTCTTATAAATTCAATTAGTTTATGTCGTTTATTATCGAAGAAGTGTAGCGTTTTTATTGGTTTTCTGCCTGGAGGAAGTTCATCAATAACAGAGACTTCTAAATCTCCATAAAGTGTCATTGCAAGAGTTCTAGGAATAGGAGTTGCTGTCATTACCAAAACGTGTGGTGGATTTATATTCTTATTCCACAATTTCGCTCGTTGAGCCACACCAAATCTGTGTTGCTCATCAATAATAACCAAACCTAGATTCTTAAATTTCACTACATCCTCAATTAAAGCGTGTGTCCCAATAAGCAAATGTATATCACCAGATTCAAGCTCATTATGAAGCTTAATTCTATCTTTTTTCTTTGTAGAACCTGTTAATAAAGCAATATTTATATCTAATCCTTTAAGGAAATCTTGCACAGTTTCTAAATGTTGGTTCGCAAGAATTTCAGTTGGAGCCATCAAGCATGCCTGAAAACCATTATCTAAAGCAATAAGAACAGACATAAGTGCTACTAGGGTCTTTCCGCTACCAACATCGCCTTGCAGAAGCCTGTTCATTTGTGTTTTTGAGCCTAAATCTTTACGAATTTCTTTAAGTACTTTTTTCTGCGCCCCTGTTAACTCAAAAGGCAAATTATTCTTGTAGAAACCGTTAAAATAATCACCAACTTTAGAAAATACATAACCATTTTGCTTATTGTTTCGGTAAAGTTTCTTTTGGATAATATTAAGCTGAATAAAAAATAATTCCTCAAATTTTAATCTGTATTCTGCTTTACTTAAAATAGTATTATTTTTAGGGAAGTGAATATTAACTAACGCATCTTTTAACGAAATTAAATTATACTTTTTAATTATTTCAAATGGTAAAGGCTCTGCAATATCATTGTAAGTTTGCTTTAATGCAGTTTGCAGAAGTTTTCTTAGAACATTTGTGTTTAAGAAACTTGTTTTAAGTTTTTCGCTTGTGTTGTAAGCAGGTTCTAACGATGAATTTATTTTAGATTTGTAGTCGTCTAGTTTTTCTAAATCAGGATGTACAATGTTAATTTTATTACTGTAAATACTTGGTTTACCGTACAAAACATATTCAGTATCTGCTTTTAATGAACTTTTAATCCACTTTACACCTTTAAACCATAGCAATTCAATATATCCAGTTTCGTCGGCAAAGGTCGCGGTTAACCTTTGTTTATATTTTGCACCTTCAGTTTTCATTCCTACAAGTTTACCAATAACTTGCACGTAAGGTAATTCAGCAGTTAATTCATCTATTTTATAAAACTTTGTCTTGTCGATGTACTTAAATGGGAAATAATATAACAAATCTTCAATGGTATAAATATCTAACTCAGCGTTAAGCAGGTCAGCCCTTTTTTCGCCTACACCAGTTAAAAATTTAATATCAGTATTTAGATTTGGCATAAAATTATATATTTGAAGCATAAAACTAATAAAGTAATTGTACTTTTGAATTAGGATTGTAATTTTTTTTGTAAAACAAATGAATTTCTGGCTAGCAAATAATTTTTTAAAATACAAACTCTTTTCCAAACACAAATTTGGTCATGGAATTCATTCACCATTTGTTTACGAATTTATTACAAAAATTCTTAATGATAAAAGCATCTTTCCTGAATTTCATAATATTGAAGCAGAGCGTAAAAAATTACTTAAATCAAATATTAATATTGATGTTGAAGATTTAGGAGCAGGTTCTAAAAAACTAAAATCTACAAAAAGAGAAGTTTCTAAAATTACAAGATACTCGCTAAAGAATAAGAAATACTCACAATTAATATATAAAATCTCTGCTTTCTATAAACCTAAAAATATTATAGAATTAGGAACATCTTTAGGTATTACAACCTCGTATCTAGCAACATCTAATATCGACTCAAGTATTACAACAATAGAAGGCTGCAAGAATATTGCAAAAATTGCAAGAACAACATTTTTTAATTTAGAAATTGAAAATATCACACAAATAGCAGGAGATTTTAGCAACGAATTAAAGCAAGTATTAGAAACAAACTCGCCAGATTTAATATTCTTCGATGGTAATCATCAATATAAAGCAACAATAGATTATTTTAACTTATCGCTTAATTATATAAACAATGATTCCATATTTATTTTCGATGATATTTACTGGTCTAAAGAAATGACAAAAGCATGGGAAGAAATAAAACATAACAAAAACGTTATTGTTTCAATAGATTTATTTAACTTGGGAATTGTTTTTTTTAATAAAAATCTAAGCAAACAAAACTTTATAATTAAATACTAATATGAGCAAAATAATTGATATAAAGCAACTTATAAAAAACTATTATGTTGGTACAGAAACCGTTAGGGCGTTACGTTCTGTTGACTTAAGTATTGATAAAAATGAATATGTTGCAATTATGGGACCTTCAGGCTCTGGCAAATCTACTTTAATGAATATTATTGGTTGTTTAGATACACCAACAGATGGCGAATTTAATTTAAACGATATAGATGTTAGTGACCTTAGCGACAACCGTTTGGCAGAAATCAGAAATAAAGAAATTGGTTTTGTTTTTCAAACATTTAATCTTTTACCAAAAAGCACAGCTCTAGAAAATGTAATGCTTCCACTTATTTACGCAGGTTATTCTAAAAAAGAAAGAATAGAAAGAGCTACTAAAGTTCTTAACAATGTTGGTTTAGGAGATAGAATGCATCACCGACCAAACGAACTTTCTGGTGGTCAACGCCAAAGAGTTGCAGTAGCAAGAGCGTTGGTTAATGATCCATCAATAATTTTAGCAGATGAACCTACAGGAAATCTAGATTCTCAAACGTCTATTGAAATAATGCGACTTTTAGAGGAAATCCACGATAAAGGAAATACAATAGTTTTAGTTACTCACGAGCCAGATATTTCTATGTTTGCAAAAAGAATAATCACTTTGCGTGATGGACAAATTTCTTCTGATATAGAAAATACAGAAAGAACATCTGCAAAAAACACAAAGCTAGTTACAGAGAAAGAGATGTTTGAGGGAAGATAAACCTTAGTTGAAAGTTTATAATGTTTAAAAGTTGAAAAATAATTGTTTTTAACATTTATCAATAAAACAATAGATCAGTAGATATAATGAAAGTATACACAAAAACAGGCGACAAAGGCGAAACATCATTAATTGGCGGAACGCGAGTTGTAAAATTCGACGACCAAATAGAAACATACGGAACATTAGACGAACTTAATTCATTTATTGGTGCTATTCGTGATTACAAAGTTGACAAAGAGACCGAGAAAACGATAATCGACATTCAGAATATTATTATGAATTGTTCGTCGTTAATTGCAGCTGACGATGATTTTGATGTTTCTAAACTCCCACAAGTTACCAAAGAAAATATTGAATTTCTAGAAAATGAAATAGACAAAATAGACAACGATTTACCACAATTAACGTCATTTATATTGCCGGGTGGAAGTTCTGTTGTTACAGCTTGTCATATTTCACGTACGGTTTGTCGCAGAGCCGAAAGACAAGCATTATATTTATCAGTGAATAAAGAAGTAAATCCACTAATATTAAAATATTTAAACAGGTTGTCTGATTATTTATTTGTTCTTGCACGAAAATGATCAATAGATTTTAATGCAAAAGAAATTAAATGGAAAGGTTAAAAGCAATATACTGCTTCAGCATTAACAAATTAAAATGTAGAAAAAATATATTTTTATAAAAAAATAAATGAATATTAAAAAACAAATTATCACAACAGTAATAATACTAATTTCAACATTAGTAATTGCACAACATAAAACCAATACTAATTTAGAAAAAGCTAATTATTATCTAAGTAAAAAAGGAGAAGTTTGCTTTAGTTTTAGCATAAATAATATTAATGAACTAGAAAATATAACAAGTATTATTTCTATTGATAAATATAATAAACAAAGCAACAAAGTAATTGCTTATGCAAATAAAAAAGAATTTGCAGAATTCTTAAAATTAAACAAAGCATATCTTGTAAGTAAAACAGATAATGAACACGACTATCAAAAAATGTTTGATATTTCGTCTAATAAATCCACTAATGTTTGGGATTCGTATCCAACTTACACAACATATCTACAAATGATGAGCGATTTTCAAACAAATTATCCAAATCTATGTAAACTAGTAAATATTGATACATCAGAAAATGGAAGAGATTTATTGGTCGTAAAATTATCTGATAATGTTAGCACACACGAACAAGAACCCCGATTTTTATACGTAGGTACAATGCACGGCGACGAAACTGCTGGATATATAATTTTATTAAGATTAATAGACTATTTTCTAACTAATTACGGAACAGACCCAGAAGTAACAAACATGTTAGATAATACAGAAATATGGATTAGTCCATTATCAAACCCAGACGGAACTTACGCAGGAGGGAATAATTCTGTAAGTGGTGCTACTAGATATAATGCTAATAATAAAGATTTAAACAGGAATTTCCCCGACCCAGACAACGGTATGTTTCCAACAGGAGCATGGCAAGCAGAAACCAAAGCATATATGAACTTTGTTGATACAATGCACTTTGTTATGTCCGCAAACACGCATGGAGGTTCAGAAGTTGTAAATTATCCTTTCGATACTTACTATACCTTAAATGCAGACGATAATTGGTGGCAATTAATAAGTAGAGATTATGCCGATACTGTTCAATTTGTTGGTCCTACAGGATTTTTTAACGATTTAAACAATGGTATCACTAACGGAGCAGCATGGTATTCTATAGCAGGGGGCAGACAAGACTATATGAATTATTATCATCAATGTAGAGAAGTTACGTTAGAATTATCTGCCGTTAAATTAGTAGCAGCAGCAAATTTGCCAGCACAGTGGAATTATCATCATAGAGCACTAATAAATTATATTAAAGAAATACAATATGGTGTATCGGGTGTTATAACGGATTCTATTAGCGGACAACCGCTAGAGGCTTCGGTATATATTTCTGGACACGATTATTTACGTTCAAATATCAGTTCAGAGCTTCCTTATGGAGATTATTACCGACCAACATACGCAGGAACTTATGATATAACTTTTTCTGCTGATTGTTATCAAACCAAAACTATTACAAACGTAAGTATCACAAATTACGCAGCAACTACACTTAATGTTCAACTTGTGCCTTTATCGCACGATACCGTAACGGTCTCTAATCAAACAATTTGCGCAATAGGACCTGCTACTTTCAATGCAGTAGCATCTGGCACAGTAATTTGGTATGATTCACTAAACTCTACAAATTCAATTTTCATAGGAGATACTTTCTCAACACCAATCTTATCAACAACAACAGATTATTGGGTAGAAAACTTAATATCTGATACAGGCACAAATATCGGTAGTACAGATTATTTATTAAATGGTGCATATAGAACAGATGATTTCTATACAATATTCGATTGTTTTAAACCTATTAAATTAACGCAACTTACAGTAAATGCTAATGCCTCAGGCACAATTATCATTCAATTACAAGATAGTGTAGGCGTTACATTGCAAACAGATACTGTTTTTGTTCCACAGTATGGTGTTAATGTTTTAGATGTAAATTTTGATATACCTGTGGGAAAAGATCTAAGACTTTATAGGGATTCTGCAAGTATGGGGTTACATAGAAATAATGCCTCTGTTGCATATCCTTACGAGCATTCTAATATATTAAGCATAAAGCGTTCCAGCGCAAGCTCTTCTAAATTTTATTATTATTATTTTTATGATTGGAAACTTCAAAAATATGATTGTATAAGCGATAGGATAAAAACAACAGCTTTTGTAAATGATACGGCAGTTGCTGATTTTTCGTTTATCCAGAACTCATATACCGTAAACTTTACAAACCTTTCTACAGCAGCAAGCTCTTACCTTTGGAATTTTGGCGATGGAAATACTTCAACTGATATTAATCCTACAAATGTTTATGCTTATAATGGAACTTTTAGTGTGCAATTAATTTCCTACAATAACTGTGGAAACGATACTATTATAGATACAGTTG
>DAOVTE010000223.1 GCA_030627705.1 Bacteroidales bacterium | reverse complement strand
TTTATTAGAGTTTACAAAAAGAACGTTCCCAATATCAGGATATTGATTAAATAAGCGTGTGTCTTTTTTATCTATATCTTCGCGTAAGAAACCTACAATTGTAAGGTCTGCATCAACAGAATTAATATTTATAATATCAGAATTTGTCTTTGTATCGTCGCAAGAAATTAGGGTTACATTATTTGCCGAAATAGGTAGTCTACCTGATTTTATTAGGTTATAGATTTTTTCTTTTTCGCTGCCAATTTCATTTTTTGGGAATATTGCAAATATTTTAATTACACCATTTTTCCATTCTGGATGGCCAAGCATAATATAAGCCATAAGAATCATTAAATTAGCATTTTCGTAATCGTTTACAGTTATCCAAATATGAATTTCTTTTTTATAGCCAAATCCTTTAAACGAACTGTTTAATATACAAATATCTAGGTCTACGGCTTTTAGTAAAGTAAAATTATTTATTGCGTCGTCTAAACCTTCAGGATTAGATCTAGAGAACTCGAATAAAATCATATTATTGCCCTTGCCTGATATGCCTGATAATTGTACTACCTGTGCAATTGCAGATGTATATGATGGCGAAATAATTGTATCAAGATAAACCTTGTTCTTGCTTCCTTCTGCTAGATTAAGTAACCTGCTAACAACATCTTTCGACTCTTTATTTGTATCTTTATTTAAGAAGCCATTTATGTAATGAATGTAAGTCCCAAATCCGTATTTATACGAAATCCATCGTAATAAATCGAATGCCGAACGGCGTTTAAATGTATCTTGCGAAACACAAACTACAAATGGTCGCCAACTTACGTCTCGCTCTTCTTTATTGGCTCGCTGAGCAAAAATTTGTAATTGTCTACTTAACTGAAAAATAACGCCTTTAAATAATTTCTCTATTCCGTGCGAATCTTTTTGTTTTATGCTTATTCCGTAATAAATTAATCCCATTATTACAACTGATAAAACTGCGTAAGGCATATTCATTTTAAACATCAGCCATACAGAAAATAATGCTCCTGCTAAAGAATAATACCATTTAGATTTAAAAGTTGGACGGTAAGATGGGTCGGCAGCAAAATGCTCTAAAAAGGAAATTAGATTTATTGCACCATATGTTACCATAAAGAACATTGCAATAATTTGAGCTACAAAGTTTACATCGCCAATTGCAACAAAAACAAATGCTATAATTATTGTAATTAATGATGAGTTTATAGGTTCACCAGATTCTTTTTTACCTTTGGAAATCCATTTATTTAAACTTAGACTTGGGATAATATTATCTAAACCTATTGCCTGTAATGTTCTAGGTGCAACCATAATAGAACCTAGCGCAGATGAAATAGATGCTGCAGCTAAACCAATAGGGATTATTGGTCCCCAGATTGCAATTCGTTGCATTATTAATTGGTCGCCGTCTAAATCTTCTGGTGTTGCCGATATTGTAAGTTTGTAAGCAATTATTACATAAATAACTACTCCTGCAATTGTTGCCCAGATTGTTCCTTGTGGGATAGATTTCTTAGGATCTTTTAAATCTCCTGATAATCCTAAACCTGCTGCCAAACCTGTAAATGCAGGGAAAATAATTGTAAATACTGCAAAATACGAATAATCGCTATCTACGTGTGCTGTAAAATTTACATTAGAAGGTGCTATATCCGAACTGCCGAATAAAAACATTAATAAAGAAATTGCTAGAATTGCTACAACCACATATAAAGCTTTCATCCCAACGTTTGCTCCTCGTGTTAAAAATAATGCAGAAAGTGCTGCCATTGCAGGAATACTAATTGCTCGTTTGTCGTAGATTAATAAACCGTAATTATCGGCAACATATTTTATTAAAGGATCGAAAGCCTCGGCAAATGCAATTACATAAAATGCTACCGATATTGCCTGCGAAAGATAAAGTGTAATACCAATTGCTGCTCCAATATTTAATCCGAACGAGCGAGAAATAATATAATAAGCACCACCACCCATTACTTTTTGGTTTGTAGCAATTTCGGCTACAGCTAGGGCTGTTGGAATTGTTACCATATGACCAAGAATAATTATTCCTATTACTCCAAAAAAACCAACCTGACCAATTGCCCAGCCAAACCTTAAGAACAATATTGCTCCAAGAATTGTAGAAATAGCAGTCATAAAAACGGGTAAAGTCCCGAAACCTGCATTTTTTATTCTTAGTTTTTCTGCCATATATATGTTTTATTACAGCGGTTAAATTACATATTTATAGTTTAAAACCAAGCGACAATTAAAATTTTAGGATATATTTTTTAGTTTATTTTACTTTTGCAAAATTTATTATTTATATTTGAATTTCATTTTGATGAATAAAACTACATAAATGAAAAAGCTAAATATAAATATTGAAATATCAGAATACGATAATATTTCAGAATTATTATTAGAGGATATTAATCTTATTGAAACGGCGAAAGATGCATCTGAGAGATCATATTCTCCTTATTCTGAATTTAGTGTGGGTGCAGCAGTATTGCTAGAAAATGGAATAGTAGTAGATGGTAATAATCAAGAAAATGCTGCTTATCCATCAGGGTTATGTGCCGAAAGAGTTGCTTTATTTTATGCAAACTCAAAATATCCAGAAATTTCTGTTAAGACTATAGCAATAGTTGTAAAACAAAACAATAAATTTAAAAAAACGCCTTTGCCTCCTTGTGGTTCTTGCCGACAGGCTTTAATGGAAACAGAAATGAGATTTAAAACTCCAATAAAAGTAATTATGGCTGGAGAAGATAAGGTTCAAATTATTCATAGTATTTCAGATTTGCTTCCTCTTAGTTTTACTTCTGATTTTTTAAAGACAGACTAAACCATTATCTTACACAATGTACAGTTTTAAGCTACAAAAATATTTTGTGGTATTATAAAAAAGTGTTATTATGGTAATCATTACAATAATATTGTAAATTTGTAAACTTAAAAAATAAATATTATTTAAAAATGAAAAATTTATCATTAGGGATTAACGTAATATTAATTGTAGCAGTAGCAATTTTGTATTATATGTTTTTTACTACGCAAAACAATTCGAATATTGCTAATAATAAGGTTTTGATAGGTGACACTTTATTAGAGGAATCTATGGCTGAATCAAATACCACAGCTTTTATAAATGTAGATTCGTTATTAATAAATTATTTTCTGTATGATACATTGGAAATACAATTGCTAGAGAAACAAAAACAACTTGAGTCGCAATTAAACATGAAGGTAATGCGCTTTCAACGCGAAGTAGAAGAATTTCAGAAGAAAGCAGAAATGGGAAGTTTCTTATCGCAAGAAAGTGCGCAAAGACAACAACAAGAACTAGCTCAAAAAGAACAAAATATTCTTATCTTGAAAGATGAGTTAACTCAAAAACTCGCTGCCGAAACAATGATAATGAATCAGCAATTGTTAGATAGTGTAGTTAATTTTGTAAAAATTTACAATAGAGATAAAAAGTTTCAGTACATATTAAACTCGGCAAGTTTTATTCATGCAAACGATGCAAATAATATTACC
>DAOVTE010000093.1 GCA_030627705.1 Bacteroidales bacterium | reverse complement strand
GTAATTGCAGGATATACAGAAGATAAATCGGTGAAATTTACCGATGCTCCATAAGGAATTGAAGCTGGTGTTCCTACAAAATCAGCAATTATACCACAAGGGTATTGACCAATTCCGTATGTAGTAAAAACACCATGTACGCCTCCATTTGGATATAAATCTTGTTCTACAACATCGTGGTTTGGTGCTATTAAACATCCAGCAGGATTTCCAGGGAAACCATAATAATCATAAACAGAACCTCCGTTGTCTACTCCATTTTGGCTACCATATATAAGAGGATAATCAAGTGGAGCATGGTCTATTCTGTATTGTACCATAGCTGTACTATCATCTGAAGGCGAAAAGAAAGATAAAAATACAACATCTTTGTTATTACACCCATGATCTGAGTATATTAGATTCATATCAGGAATTTGTGCTACACAATATGGACATCCAATAAATGAGAATTCTAGGTAAACATATTTTCCTTGACTTAAAATATCAAATAAATGATAAGAATTTCCATCAATATCAAAAACTGTAAAATCTTGAGCAACAGTTTGTGATGTTTGTGAATTAGAATTTACTGTCAATCCTAAAATAATGACTAATAATAATAATAACTTTTTCATAATCTCTTGTTATATAGGTTAATAATTTTTAAAAATAATTCAATAAAGTTAAATATATAATTTTTTTATACAAACATTAGTATATAGACTATAAAACTACACAAAAGTTGTTTATAATTTGCTTTTAAATTCTTTAAAAAATTTCTCGTAAGTTGTTGTTTTATATTTCTCTTCGTTAATAAATACCAAAATAGGCTCAATATCTTCTGGTTTCTGATAGCCTGGTATTACTGTTACTAATTGTAAATCTTTATCTAAATATGCTATAGATGGATACGACAAGTTTTCATTTAATATTGCAATAGCAAATTGGTGTGTTGATCTGCGAGTTTTGTTTTCATTTATAAATGTGTAATCTTTAAAAATTACTGTATCTAACGACTCTGCATCAAATTTTACAGCATAAAAGTTATTATTTACATAGTCTGCAATTACAGGATTTGTCCAAGTTTTTTTATCCATAACTTTACACCAAGTACACCATTCTGTATAAACATCTATTAATATAGCTCTAGGGCTATTCTTAGATAAGCTTTGAACTTGCTCAATTGTATACCAGTTTACTTCATGTTTTTTGTTTTGAGTATAGGCATTATTAATTATAATTATTAAGATAATTGCTATTGTTGCAAGTTTTTTATATTTCATTAGAAATTTTTTATGTTTTAAAACACAAAGCTAATACATTTTTTAAAAAGATTATTCAAACATTAATTTTTTTCTAATGCATTTTTTTATAGTTTTAGCAAAAATATACTAAAATACATAGATAATGAATCAAATAACAAAATCTCTTAGAGATTCAAAAGGCGCAAGATGGGGTGCCTTAGCAGTAGTGTCGTTTACAATGATGACAGGATATTATATTAATTACGTAATATCTCCCTTAAAACCTCTTTTCGAAGAAGCTTTTGGATGGAATAGCGTTGATTTTGGCTTATGGAATAGTGCTTATGGTTGGTTTAACGTTTTCTTCTTAATGTTAATATTTGGAGGAATAATATTAGATAAAATAGGAGTTAGATTTACTGGACTTAGTGCTGCTCTTACAATGTTTGTTGGTACTCTTTTACAATATGCAGCTATAGAAGGATTAGTGCCTATGGAAGGGGTCTTTTTTGAAGGAACTTTTCTAGAAATGAAATCGCAAATTTTTTACGGAGCTCTTGGGTTTGGTATTTTTGGAGTAGGAGTAGAAGTTGCTGGTATAACAGTATCAAAAGTAATTGTAAAATGGTTTAAAGGAAAAGAACTTGCACTTGCAATGGGGCTTGAGATGGCAACCGCTCGTATGGGTACTGCGCTAGCTTTAGCATTACCTTATCCTATGGCAACAGCTTGGCTAGGAACTAAAGCAGAGCCTGCTTTGTCTGCACCAATGATGCTTGGTCTTGGTCTTTTAGTTGCTGGTTTTATAGCTTTTATTTGGTATACTTTTATGGATAAAAAGCTTGAAGCTTCAGAAGGAGTTAAAGATGAAATTAGTGAAGAAGATGAATTCAAAATAAGTGATATTTTTACCATTTTAGTAAACAAAGGGTTCTGGTTAATTGCTTTACTTTGTGTTCTTTTCTATTCAGGAGTTTTTCCTTTCTTATATTACGCCACAGATTTAATGATTAATAAATATGGTGTTGATCCTGAATTTGCAGGCGCAATTCCTGGGTTATTACCATTTGGTACAATATTATTAACACCAATATTCGGTAGTATTTACGATAGAAAAGGTAAAGGAGCAACAATTATGTTAATTGGTTCAGTTATGTTGTTAGTTGCACACATATTCTTTGCAATTCCATTTATTAACCATTATGTAGTTGCTATTGCACTTATTATGTTCTTGGGGGTTACATTCTCTTTAGTACCTTCTGCAATGTGGCCATCAGTTCCAAAAATTATTCCCGAAAAACAATTGGGTACAGCATATGCATTAATTTTTTGGGTTCAGAACTGGGGATTAATGGGAATGCCATTATTAATTGGATGGGCTTTAGATAAATATAACCCGGAAGTTTTGGCAGCAAAAGCAGCAAAAGCAGCGGGTGATACTAGTGTAATAATACCAGTATACGATTATACAGTTCCAATGATGATATTTGCGGCTACAGGTTTATTAGCAATTATTATTGCACTTATGCTTAAAGCAGAAGATAAGAAAAAAGGTTATGGCTTAGAATTACCAAATATGGAAAGCTAAAACATAAAATATATTAATTTAAAACGCCTCAATTTTGAGGCGTTTTTTTTTTTTACTACTTTTAACTCCGCAATTTAAAAAAAAGTAATTATTAATATAAAATAAAACTATGAGCAAAGAAATATTAAACTTAGAACCTAAAACAGTTTGGAAAAACTTTTATGCATTAACTCAAATTCCACGTCCATCTAAAAAAGAGGAAAGAATAATTGAGTATATGAAAGGCTTTGGCGAAAACTTAGGCTTAGAAACTATTGTAGACGAAGTAGGTAATGTTATTATTAAAAAACCTGCTACACCAGGGATGGAAGACAGAAAAGGTATAGTTCTACAAGGACATTTAGATATGGTACCTCAAGCAAATAGCGATAGCAATCATAATTTTGAAACAGATCCTATAGATGCTTTCGTAGATGGCGATTGGGTTACTGCTAGAGGAACAACCCTTGGTGCAGATAACGGAATGGGTGTTGCAGCAACTATGTCGGTTCTTGAATCTACAGATATGGTACACGGTCCAATAGAAGGATTATTTACTATTGATGAAGAAACGGGAATGACAGGTGCTTTTGGTTTAAAATCGGGTCTTTTAGACTCTGATATTCTTATGAATTTAGACTCCGAAGACGAAGGCGAATTATATATTGGATGCGCAGGAGGAATAGATGCTAATATAGAATTACCATACACAAAAGAAGCTGCACAAACAGGTGTTAAAGCATTCAAACTAATTATTTCAGGTTTAAAGGGAGGACACTCTGGTATAGATATTCCTTTAGGCAGAGGTAATTCGAATAAAATATTATTCCGTATATTTAAAAATGCAAAAGCTTTTGATGTAAGATTAGCATCAGTTTTAGGTGGAAGTTTACGTAATGCTATACCTAGAGAATCTAATGCAATAATTACAATTAAGGAAAGTGATGTAGCAGGTTTCGAAAAATTCTTAAAAGAACAAGAAGCAATAATTGCAAACGAAATTAAAACTGTTGATCCTGAATTATCAATAAGTTTGAAAGAAACCGAAATACCAAACGAAGTTTTTACAAAAGAATCTCACAATAAGCTTACAAATCTAGTTATTTCTATACCTAACGGTGTAATGCGAATGAGTAACGATATGGAAGGCGTGGTAGAAACATCTACAAATTTGGCAATAGTAGTTTCTAAAGGCGATGTTGTAAAAATAGCTTGTTTATTGCGTAGTTCTGTAGATTCTGGAAAAGAAAACCTTACAGTGATGATGGAAAGTGTTTGTTCACTTGCAGGTGCAAATGTTAAATTCGAGGGAGAATATCCAGGATGGAAACCAAATCCAGATTCGTCTATATTAGCTACAATGCTAAAAGGCTACGAAACTCAATTCGGTAAGATACCAGAGATTAAAGTAATACACGCAGGATTAGAATGCGGTTTGCTTGGTGGGGTTTATCCTAATTGGGATATGATTTCATTTGGACCAACAATTAGATTTCCTCATTCTCCAGACGAAAAAGTAGAGATTAATACAGTGGTGAAATTTTGGGATTTCTTAGTTGAAACTCTTAAAAATGCACCAAAAAAATAATGTCAATTAGTTGATATAAAATTAAAAAAGGGTAAGTGATTACCCTTTTTTTTATAAAAAAATTCATACATAATCTAGAAGTAAAGAATATTGGTTTTTGAGTAACACGAACATTTTTGATCGTAAATAACAAACCAAAAATAACCAAAAAAAACCTTCTGCTTTGGAGAGGGGTTGGAGGCAAGGCTTATAAAAACAACAATATATGAAAAAAACAGCATTAATACTTTCGATATTATTCATTCAAATAAATGTATATTCTCAGAGTCTTTTGTGGAAAATATCAGGTAATGGATTAGAAAATTCATCGTATTTATATGGAACAATTCATATACAAGACAAAAGAGTTTTTGCTTTCGACTCTGTAGTAATCAACGCTTTTAATTCTTGCGATGCTTTTGCAATGGAAATTTTAATGAGTGAAGTAAAACCCGAAACAATGCAAAAAGCTATTCTAATGAAAAATAATTCTTTAGATGAACTTATGTCTACCAAAGATTACAACTCTTTAAGTGCATTTTTTAAAAAGAAAATAGGTGTAAGCATAATGCTCTATAATAAAGCAAAACCATTCTTCCTAGCTTCTATCTTACAAATGACTGATATACAAAAAGATATGAGCAAAACCTTGGATATGCACTTATTAAATAAGGCCATTAAATCTGGCAAAGCAACTTACGGAGTAGAAGATTTTGAGGATCAAATAAATGCTGTTGATAAAATATCGTTAGAAGACCAGGTAGATTTTCTTTTAAATTATGTTAAAGATACAGCAACATCGAAAGATCAATTAGAGACACTAATTAAAACTTATTTATCTATGGATATTGTGGCAATACAAAAACTAATTCAAGAAGAAGAAAGCTTTCCTAAAGAACTCGAAAAAATATTTTTAATCGACAGAAATAAGAAAATGGCAAAGAGAATAAAAAAACTGTCTAGAAAACAAAGTGTTTTTGTTGCAATTGGTGCCGCCCATTTACCCAGCAAAGAAGGTGTTATTCAATTACTTAAAAATTATGGATATACAGTAAAACCTATTTACTTTAAATTCGTATATTAAACCTATGATTATTACATCATCATTTACTTAAACAAAATATTATGTTAAATATTGCATTATTTGGACCTCCAGGAGCAGGGAAAGGAACACAATCAGAATTTATTATTAATAAATATAAACTATTTTACATTTCTACTGGCGATTTATTAAGAAAAGAACTTAAAGCAGAAACTTATTTAGGACTCGAAGCTAAAGAAATAATCGAAAAAGGCGATTTAGTTTCCGATGAGATTATTGTGCAGATAATAGAAAAAACAATAAAAGAAAATTCAGATGCTAACGGTTTCTTATTTGATGGATTTCCACGAACATATATCCAAGCATACATACTAGAAGGTTTAATGATTAAATTAAATACATCGCTAAATTGTTTAATAAACATTGATGTTTCTGAAAAAGAATCATTAAAAAGGTTACTAAAGCGAGGCGAAACATCTGGTCGTAGTGATGATAATGAGATTGTAATTAAAAACAGATTAGAAGAATACAAACAGAAAACCTTGCCAGTTCTTAATTTCTATAAAGAAAAAGGTAATTACATTAAAGTAAAAGGAGAACAAAATATTAATAAAGTTACGTCCGATATTGATGATATTATCAAAAATGAACTAAGTAAAAAATTGCTAAATATTGTGCTTTTTGGATACCCAGGTTCTGGTAGAGGCTCTCAAGGTAAAGCATTAGCAGAGAAATTCGACTTGGAATATGTTGCTACAGGCAAAATGCTTGAAGACGAAATTAAATCTAACTCGAAAATAGGGAAACAAATTAACGAAATATACGAAAGCGGACAATTAGTACCAGACGAAATAGTTGTTAAATTAATAGAACAAAAAATTGCAAACTCTAAAAACAGTAAAGGATTTATTTTTAAAGGATTTCCAAGAACTTTAGTCCAATCGTATATTTTAGACGGATTATTAAAAAAGCATGGTTCATCAATATCAAAAATAATTGAGATAGAAGTTCCAACGTTAGAACTTATTCAAAGGTTAAACAACAGAAGCAAGACCGATAGATGTATGCCATACGATACTAGCACAGATAAAATTGTTCAAAGATTAAAAGACCATCAGTTTAAAACAATTCCCGTTATAGAAAAATATAAGCAATTGCATGGAGTTGAAATAATAAATGGAGTTGACGATTTCGATACCGTTTTTAAGAAACTTGCCAACGAAATTGAGAATGGTTTTAAGAATCTAAAATAACATCCTAGCAACAGAACTAATAAATATAATATTAACTTTGAGCAAACTTAGAACTTTATGCAAGAAGATAATAAATGCGTACACTGTGGTGCTGATTGCGGAACAAATCCAGTTCTTTGGAACGAAATGAAATTCTGCTGTAACGGATGTAAAACAGTTTATCAATTACTTAACGAAAATAAATTATACACATATTACAATCTAGAAGAAACACCTGGAATAAGAGTAGACACTCAAGATTTCGGAAGCAAATATGCATATTTAGATAAGGAAGAAATACAAGAGAAACTATTTATTTTTGTTGAAGGTGATATTGCAAAAGTAAAATTTTATATGCCAGTAATTCATTGTGCAGCTTGCATATGGTTACTAGAACATTTAAATACACTAAACCCTAATATAAAAAACTCATCTGTACATTTCGTAAAAAAAGAAGTAAATATAACTTTCGATAAATCTAAGATTACTTTAAGACAATTAGTAGAGTTATTAGCATCTATACATTATACACCAGAAATTTCATTACAATCTTTAGATAAAGAAGAAACTAACGATAACGACAAAAAGCTACTTTATAAAATAGGTGTTGCAGGTTTTGTGTTCGGAAATGTAATGATGTATAGCCTCCCAGAATATTTTAACGGAGCAAAATTAGATGGGTTCTTAGGTGATTTTTTGGGATATTTAAGTTATGTGCTCGTAATTCCGGTAGTGCTTTACAGCGGTAACGATTATCTTATATCCGCATATAAAAACATTATAAAAAAAGTTGTAAATATAGATTTACCTATAGCATTAGGAATAATTGTACTGTTTCTGCAAACTACCTACGATGTTTTTTTTGGCGATGGACAAGGATATTCCGATAGCCTTTCGGGCTTAATTTTCTTTTTGCTTCTTGGCAAATGGTATCAAAGCAGAACATACGAAGCTTTATCTTTCGAGAGAGATTACAAATCGTATTTTCCAGTGGCAGTAACCAAAATCAATGGTAACGAAGAAGAAAGCATTTTATTAAGTGAAGTAACAATTGGCGATATACTTTTAATAAGAAATAAAGAATTAATTCCTACAGACTCTGTAATGATAGATGGCTTAGGATTGATAGATTATAGTTTTGTTACAGGAGAAGCTTCTCCTGTTAAAAAGACAAAAGACGATTTTATTTATGCTGGTGGTAGACAAACATCAGGAGCAATACAAGTAAAAGTAGAAAAAGAAGTAGAGCAAAGCCATTTAACCAAACTGTGGAATCAGAATGAAACAGGTGAAGAAAAAAAATCCCTAAAAACATTAATAGATAGAATTAGCGAATATTTCACATTTATTATTGTAGCAATAGCTCTTACTGGTGCAAGCTATTGGTTTTATATTGGCGATGTAAAAACAGCAATATTTGCATTTACTGCTGTGCTTATTGTAGCTTGTCCTTGTGCCTTAGCATTATCAATTCCTTTTACTTTTGGTAATACAATGCGATTATTCGGAAATTCGGGTTTGTACATTAAAAATACCGAAGTAATAGAAAAATTTACTCAAATAGATACAGTAGTTTTCGATAAAACAGGAACTATTACAAAACCAGATGATAATGCAATTACATTTATTGGCGCAGAATTAACACGAGACGAAAAGTCAGCAATAAAATCAGTAAGCAAACAATCCACTCATCCTTTAAGCGATGCACTAGCTAAATTCTATGATAATTTAGATTATCACAGTCCAGAACATTATGTAGAAATGTCGGGAAGAGGAATTTTTGGAAAAGTAAATTCGTTAGAAATTAAAATTGGCTCAGAAGAATATGTAACAGGAAACGAAACTAGCAATAAAAAAGCAACTGTTGTATACTTATCTGTTAATAATAATTATAGAGGATATTGGGAAATTTCTAATAAGTACAGAGACGGTTTTGATTCTGTAATAAAAAATTTAAAGAAAAATTTCGACCTATATTTATTGTCTGGTGATAATGATTCAGAAAAAGAAGTTTTAGAAAAGCATTTTGCAAAGGATAAATTAATTTTTAATCAAAAGCCCCAAGACAAAAAAGATTTTATTGAGAAATTACAAAAACAAGGAAAAACAGTACTAATGACAGGTGATGGTCTTAACGATGCAGGTGCATTAATGCAAAGTGATGTAGCATTAACAATTGCCGATAATGTTTATCACTTTTCTCCCGCTGGAGATGCGATTTTAGAAGCTAGTAAATTTAGTAAATTATCAGAATTTATAAGTTTTACAAAAACATCATTAAAAATAGTAAAAGTAAGCTTTGCAATATCATTCTTATACAATATTATAGGAATATCATTTGCAATAACAGGAAGTCTATCGCCTGTAATAGCAGCTATATTAATGCCAATAAGCTCAATTTCTGTAGTTGCATTTGCAACATTTGCAACAAGATTTATTGGGAGAAAGTTATAATATTTATTATATTTGCTTTCTTTAAGAAAACAATAATATAAATTATAAAATAACCAAAATGAAAAAATTAGGATTTTTATTTATCGCTGTTGCTTTAGTAAGTATGACAGTGTTAACATCTTGTGGAGGATCTACAGAAGAAACTAATTCGCAAGCAGAAGAACTTATTAATGATGCTAATGAAGAAGAAGCTACTGTTGAGTTAGATTTAACAAAAGGAAAAGAAGTTTACGAAAAAACTTGTCAAGTTTGTCACCAAGCAAATGGTGAAGGTCTTGCAGGAACTTTCCCTCCATTGGCAAAATCTGATTTCTTAAACGATAAAGCTAAATCTATAAACTCTATTCTTAACGGTTTAACAGGTGAAATTACAGTTAACAATGTTGTTTACAACACACCAATGGCTGCAAATAATATTTCTGATGAAGAAACTGTAGAGGTTATGAATTATATTCTTAACTCTTGGGGTAACGATTTAGGAACAGTAACTTTAGAAGACATTGTTGCTGCTAAATAAATTAGAAAAAATATAATTTAAAAGCTGCTATTTATAGCAGCTTTTTTTTTAATACCGATGCATAATAATTAAATTTTAACAAATATATATTTGTTTACGCTTAACTTTTTTAGGAAAAACCTAAAAACCAACATTTTCTTACATTATTCTTATTACTAGAATATATTTGTATAACCTTTCAAGAATTCTTCTACTTCAGAAGAGCTATTGAATTATAAAGAGGAATGGAGAGAACAGGCTCAACGAAATTCCGGCAACCACCAAGTTTGGGAAGGTGCCAAAACCTGCCCTAAGGGGACTAATAATTTGAATATGCAAAAATGACATTTAATATTAAAGAAATTCTAAAAGCTCGTATACTTGTGTTAGATGGTGCTATGGGCACAATGATACAAGACTATAATCTTACAGAAAAAGATTTTAGAGGCAAGCAATTTATTGATAATAAAATAGACCAAAAAGGTAATAACGATATTTTATCTATTACTCAGCCGCATATAATAAAAGAAATTCATAAGAAATATTTAGAAGTTGGAGCTGATATTATTGAAACCAATACTTTCTCTGCCAATTTCATTTCTATGGAAGATTATGGCATAGAGAGTTCTGTTTACGATTTAAATTACCAATCGGCAAAAATTGCAAGAAAAATTGCTGATGAGTTTACAAAAAAAAACCCT
>DAOVTE010000219.1 GCA_030627705.1 Bacteroidales bacterium | reverse complement strand
TTACAAATTTGAAGTCTTTTGTATCTATATTATTTATTGTTTGAACTAATACCCCTAATATATTATAAACCTCAATAGTGTAATTTATTATATTTGATTTGTTGTTGGGTAAGTTTATGGTTGTATACTCAGAAAAAGGATTTGGAGCTATTTTAGCATCTTTATTTGTGAATTTATTAATATTAGTTGTTGTGCTAATTATTGCAATATTCTTAATTGTATCTGAGTTAATATTTAAAGCAAAGTCGCCAGCAACATAAATGTTACCATTATATTCTACAACCGAAATTATATTATCGGAAGAATCTAGGCTATCACCTAAATTTGTCCAATTATTACCATCGAAAACTCCAAATTTATTTATTGGTGTGGTCCCAACACTCGTAAAACCTCCAAACATATACATTTTGTTGTTTATAGTTTTTAATAATGTTGTTAAATTATTAGGTTCATCTTGAACTGGTGATAGGTTTGTTCCATCCCATTTTACTAAATACTTAGCTGAATAATTCATCGTGGATATATCTCCTCCAATAAATAATGTTCCATTATATTCAGCAAGCGTATAACCAAGAGCCATTGATGAGATAGTGCTATCTGGAAAACCAATACCTACAGGGTAAAATCCATTTTCATTATAGTATGCTATATGAGGAGATGAAAAACCGCTAAATCCAGAGAAACACCCTGTAAGATAAAGGTTGTTTTGATATTCAAACATATCAGCAATTACACCGTCTGGATAAGAGATTATTTGCACCGAATTAAATTTTATTTTATAAAAGAGTACATTGTATATGTAAATCTCATTATTGTACACTTGTATCTTATTTATGCCATAGGAACTTATAAAATTATAATTAATATAAATATTCCAAGAGTTATTTTTCCAGTAGTAAATACCGTTATCTACTAAAGAAAATAAAGTATCTTCTTTTACAACAACATCTAGAATGTATACTGAATTATTGAATGTTTGCCAAGTGTACCCATCCCATATATTTGTATGTGAATTAATTGCAAATAATTTATTGTTATATACAATTAACTTGTCTACAGGATCAGGTAATCCGTTTCCTGCTTTTGACCAAGTCTGTGCATTTGATAAATTGAAAATTGCAATACCAATTAATAGTAATAATATTCGTTTCATAATATATAATTTAATTTTTTATATAGTATTGACAAATTTACTCGTAAAAAGGTTGTATGAAAAAAATAAAAAAAATTATTTATAACAGTAAAAAGACAAATAACTAAGTGTTTTAGATACCATATTTCGTACTAAATATAAAACAGAATAATTTTTTAGATTTTTCTTATTCTTTTTTATTTAACAAAATACCAGATAATTTAATTATTTCCAATTCGGCAAGTTTTGCGTTGTATTTTGAATTATTTAAGCTGTTTTCTGTCATTAGTAAGTTAAGTTGAGCTTGTCTGAATTCTGTACTAAGAACTTGTCCTAGCTGATGCCTCTCTTGAGTAAGTTCAAAATTAAGTTTAGCAGTTTCTACACTAGTTTGCTCCATCTTAACTTTTTGTAATGAATTCTGATAATCTTTGTATGCAGATAGCAATTCTAGTTCTAACAGAAGTGACAATTCTTCGGTTTGTAAAGCCACATTTTCCATTATTATTTTTGTGTTATTAACTGCTGCTTGTTTTCTCCCACCATTGTAAATAGGAATGTTTAAGCTTAAATTTACTCCTAATCCGTTAGTTTTGTATACATCGAAACCAGTGCTTGCAGAATTGTTATTTGTATAGGAATAAGAACTTCCTAAATTTAGTGTAGGGTAGAAAGTAGATTTTGTAATTTTGTAATCTAATATCGAAACTTGTTCTTTATACTTTAAAGAACTAAGTTCATAGTTCTGACTCATCATTTGTTGTTTTAAATCTTCGTAAATGTAATTATTGTCTACAGAGAAATCATTATCCAAATTAATAACAGTATCTAAAGGGAATCCAATTAATTTATTTAGAGATAATTGTGAATTTTCTTTAGATAGTTTTGCGTCGTAGAGTATTACGGAATCTTTATTTAAATCTACTTTAACGTTAAGCATCTCTAGTTTTGTTCCACCACTATAATCGTTTCGCGCTTTTGCTAATTCGTATCGTTTTTGTGATATTTCTATAGATTTTAGAACAGCATTATAGTTTTCTTTGGTGCGAATTACATTATAATAATTAGCGGCAACTTGCAAAATAATATTTTCTATATTTACCTTGCTTTCGGCATCTGCCAGATTAATATTTGTCTTTAGTTTTTCGTAAGTATGTTTGTTTCCAAATCCAGAAAAAATTGTGTAATTTAAATTTATCGATGCGTTAAGCAATGTAGATTGAACACCAGTGGTTTCTACAGTTGTTTGAGAGCCTATAAGTTGTGTTTTGTAATTATCGTTACCGTAATCTGCCAATCCGCTTGCATTTATAGATGGTAGTAATCCAGCTTGACCCAAGCTTGTTAAATTCTCTTTAATTATTACACTATTTTTAGATATTTGAATGTTCCTATTACTTTCTAAAGCTTGAAGTATTACATTGTTCAAGCTCATTTTATCCTGTGCAAAACTCATTTGAAATGAAATAGAGCTTATGATGAATATGATTAATATTTTCTTCATTATTAATTGTAAATTATTCATTGTTAATTGTTTTGTCGTCAAATTTTAATTCCTGATAAGCAGGTTCTACCTCCTCTTGGCTAGGTTTTGTATCTGTCCAATACCAACCAAAAAATCTACTTAAACTATTAGATAATGATATAAACACTGGTAACAATATTAATATCACAACAGTTGCAACACCTAGTCCGTAAGCAATTGTAGCAGCCATTGGAATTAAGAATTGTGCTTGCATGCTAGTTTCTAGCATAAGAGGAGCTAGTCCTGCAATAGTTGTTATAGATGTTAATACAATTGGTCTAAATCTAGAAAGAGCAGCATCTTCTAATGATTTCTGGAATGGATTTCCTGCTTTAATATTATTGTTAAAAGCGTTTACAAAAACAAGAGCATCGTTTACTAGAATTCCAATTAGTGCAATTAATCCTAAAAAACTGAATAAACTAATAGGTAAACCCTGAATAAAGTGCCCCCAACCTACGCCAATAAATGCAAAAGGAATAAGCAGTATCACAAAAAATGTTTGTTTAAACGATCTAAATGTCAAAATGATAATAGAAATCATCAATACTAGAACTACAGGCATTATTATTTTCATAGATACCATTGACTTCTTTTGTTCTCTATTTTGTCCCTCGAACGAGTAAGTTACATCTGGATATCTACTAAGAACTTCTGGAATTATATCTTCTTCTATGCTTGCAATTATATTGCTAACAGAAACTTCGGCATGTGCAATATCAGCTTCAACTCTAATCTCTCTTTTATTATCAGTGTGGTTTATTCCAACAATTCCTCGCTTAATTTCTATACTTGCTAAGTCCTTTAGTAAATATTTATTTCCGGTATTAGTTCTGATATACATATTCTTTAAACCAGTGATTGTAGATCTACCTTTCTTATCGTATCTAACCCAAACTTTTACTTCGTCTAATCCACGCTGTAGTCTTTGAATTTCTCCACCAAAGAATCCCTGTCTAACTTGTCCAATAATATCTTGAACATTTAAGCCCAACAAGTATGCTTTTTCTTTTAATTTTAGTGTTATTTCTCTAATGCCTTCGGGGTCGTTATCAGAAACGTCTTTTAAAT
>DAOVTE010000195.1 GCA_030627705.1 Bacteroidales bacterium | reverse complement strand
TAGGGAAGAATTTATTTTCTATAATCCAAGGTAGCGGATATGCTGCTTTCTCGCGGCTATAAGAATGACACCATTCATTTGCAGAAACGGCATGTAACGGATGCGGTGCATTTATTAGCACGTTATCTTCTTGTAGTTTCTCGTCGTTGTGTATTTCTTCTATCTCGCTATAGATTGATGTCATTGTTTCTATAAATCTATCTAATTCTTGCAACGATTCGCTTTCTGTTGGCTCTATCATTAAAGTTCCGTGAACAGGGAACGATAATGTTGGAGCGTGAAAACCGTAATCCATTAATCGTTTTGCGATATCTGTTTCTGTGATATTTGCAAATGCTTTAAATTTACGACAATCTAAAATCATTTCGTGAGCAACAGTTCCGTTTTCGCCTGTATAAAGAATATCAAAATTCTTTTTAAGTTTTGATGCTAAATAGTTTGCATTTAGAATTGCAACTCTGGTAGCTTCGGTTAGTCCGTCGCCACCCATCATCATTACATAAGCGTGAGAAATTGTAAGAACACTAGCACTTCCCCAAGGGGCAGAAGCAACCGCAGGAATCGCATTTTCGCCACCTGTTTTCACAATAGGATTAGATGGTAAAAATTCTACTAAATGTTTTGCTACACCAATTGGTCCAACACCTGGTCCGCCACCACCGTGAGGGATTGCGAATGTTTTATGTAAATTCAAGTGACAAACATCTGCTCCAATTTTACCAGGGCTAGTTAGTCCAACCTGTGCATTCATATTTGCACCGTCCATATAAACTAAACCACCATTGTCATGGATAATATCCATCATTTCTACAATACCAGACTCAAAAACTCCGTGTGTTGATGGATAAGTTACCATAAACGCAGAAAGGTTATCTTTATGTTCTTGAGCTTTAGCTCTTAATTGCTCTATGTCGATATTTCCTTTATCGTCGCAATCTACAAGAATAACTTTCATACCTGCCATTACTGCACTTGCAGGATTTGTTCCGTGTGCCGATGTTGGAATAATTACTACATTTCTGTGAGCTTCTCCTCTTTTTTGATGATATTTTTGGATAGTTAGTAATCCAGTATACTCCCCTGCCGCACCAGAGTTTGGCTGAAACGAAACCGCATCGAAACCAGTAATTACTTTTAGATAATTTTCTAACTCTTCAAAAATCTGATGATATCCTAAAGCCTGATTTACAGGAACAAATGGATGTATTGCTGAGAATTCCATCCAACTTAAAGGTAACATTTCTGTTGCAGCATTAAGTTTCATTGTACACGAACCTAAAGAAATCATAGAGTGAGTTAAAGAAAAATCTTTACGCTCTAGTTTCTTTATATATCGCATCATTTCTGTTTCCGATTGGAACTTATTAAACACATCTTGAGTTAAAATTTCCGATGTACGAAGATATTTATTATCGAAATAAATCTCGTTTTGGATATGTAAAAACCACTCAGTTTCTTTTTCGTTTGCAATTGCAAAAATCTCTATAATATCATTAACATCAATTAAACTTGTTGTTTCATCAATACTAATTCCAATAGTTTTAGAATCAATATATCTAAAATTAATTTCTTTATCTAAAGCAAGTTTTTCTATATCAGAAGAATTTACACCATCAGGTAAACTAACTTTAAGCGTATCAAAATAATTTAGATTTTCTTGCACATAACCAAGTTTAATTAACTCATCATTAATAAATCCTGTTTTATTATGAATTTGTTTTGCAATATTTTTTAAACCTTCTGGTCCATGAAAAACAACAAACATTCCCGCCATAGTTGCTAAAAGTGCCTGAGCAGTACAAATATTAGATGTTGCTTTTTCGCGCTTAATGTGCTGCTCTCTTGTTTGAAGAGCCATACGTAAAGCGTTGTTTTTGTATGTATCAGTAGAAATTCCAATTATTCTACCTGGTAAATTTCTTTTGTATTTTTCTCTGGTTGCAAAATATCCAGCATGCGGACCTCCATAACCCATTGGGATACCAAGACGTTGAGTAGAACCAACTACTACATCTGCATCGTACTCGCTAGGTGGAGCAAGCATAGATAAGCTTAAAATATCGGCAATTACACCAACTAAACATTCGCTTGCGTGAGCTTTTGCAGTAAATTCTGAGTAATCTTCAATTTTACCATCGGCTGCTGGATATTGTACTAAAGAACCAAAATATTCTTCTGTAAATTCTTGATTATTAAAATTGCCATGTACTATTTCTATTCCTAAAGGAATTGCTCTGGTTTCAACAATATCAAAAGTTTGAGGGAAAATATTCTCATCAACAAAGAATTTATTATGACCTGCTTTTGTCGATTTTCTAGAACGCAAATTGTACATCATTATCATTGCCTCGGCAGCAGATGTACCTTCGTCTAAAAGCGATGCGTTTGCTAATTCCATTCCTGTAAGTTCTGTAATCACAGTCTGAAAATTTAATAAAGCTTCTAATCTACCTTGCGAAATTTCTGCTTGGTAAGGTGTGTAAGATGTATACCACGCTGGGTTTTCTAAAATATTACGAATTACTACCGATGGCGTAATTGTGTTATAATATCCTAAGCCAATATAAGTTCTAAAGTTCTTATTTTTACTGGCTATAGATTTTATATGTTTTAAATATTCATATTCGCTTATACCATTTGGTAAATCAAGCGATTCTGTAAATCTAATATTTGCAGGAATTGTTTTGTCGATAAGCTCATCAACAGAATCAACTCCAATAGTTTTAAGCATTTGAGGAACCTCATTTTCTCTAGGTCCGTTATGTCTTGTAAGAAAAGTATTTGAATCCATAGTTTAATTTTATTTATTATTTATTGTAAATCCTCAACAATGCTCCCTCTTAACAAGGAATATATTTTTGAGTTTATGATTTCTTATTTTTTAAATTCATAGACACGTAATTGGTTGTGCAGCAATAAAAGCCTTACTAGTTTCCTATATTAAATGTAAATGTATTTCAATTTTTATTTTACTTTCAATTTTATGAACTTTCAACTATTTTAAATCAATCTCTCCACCACTATCTTAACTTGAGAGAATTTATTTTTTTTATTATCATGATATAAATCGCACGTTTAATCAATAATTGTATCATTAAATCATTAAAAAATTGCACCATTAAATAAAATAGTTTTATTTTGCTTACAAAATTAATAAAATTGACGTTTTAACGTTATATTTTTTAACTTTATGAAAACATTTTAAAAACATAAATATCCATTATGCAAAAAGTATTATTAACGTTAATTACAGTATTTATTTTTAGCACATTGTCTTTTTCACAAGACACTATTCTGTATTTGAGTGGTGATAAGGAATTAATACACGAATATACTTTTGATGATAAAAATCTAACTTTAAATTATTTAAATAAAAGAGGTAAGAAAAGAAGTATTGAGTATGATTTTATTTTTTCGGTAATTGATTCTACAGGTAATGAAAAAGTAATTTTTAAAGAATCTATTATTGACGACCAAGAATTTACTGTTGCACAAATGAGAAGTTTCATAAATGGTGAAATTGCAGGCAGAGAAAATCATAAAGCTATAATTTCTACTGCTTCAGGTGTTGTTTTTGGTTCTATTGGCGGTGCTTTATTTGCCGGAGGAATGTTTATTGCCCCAATAATTCCTCTTGTAAATACTGCTGTAGTAGGATCTACAAAGGTAAGTGAGAAAGGAATTGTTAAAAAATTCCCTGAATATTCAAATGATAAATACTTTATAAAAGGTTATCAGGTTACCGCAAAAGAAAAACGTTTAACAAATAGTTTAATAGGAGGGTTTATTGGCTTAATCATTGGAACTGTTTCAGTAGGTATGATATGTAATTAGTATTAATTACATTTTTGACTTGTTTAACAATAATTAGTATTCTAATTAAAATTAATCGACTATATTTGCGCGATGATTAAAAAAATATTTACATATTTTAGTTTTGTTTTAATTTTATTATTTGTAACATCTTGTAGCGAATATCAAAAGTTATTAAAAAGTTCAGACTACTCCTTAAAGTACGATAAGGCAATCGAATACTATAACGAAGAAGATTATTTTAGAGCTCAATCTCTTTTCGAAGAGTTATTGCCTCTATTTAAAGGAACAGAAAGAGGCGAAAAAGTTTATTACCACTATAATTATTGTCTGTATAACGAGGGTGAGCATATACTTGCCGGATATCATTTTAAAAATTTTGCTCGTACATTTCCAAACAGCAAACATAAAGTAGAAAGCGAATATATGGCAGCATATTGTCAGTATTTAAATTCTCCAGGTCCAGATTTAGATCAATCGTACACAAGAAAAGCAATAAATGAATTACAGTTGTTTATTAACAAATATCCAGAAAGTGATAAAGTAGAAAATTGTAATAATTTAATTGATGAACTACGACTAAAATTAGAAACAAAAGCTTACAAAAGCAGTAAGCTGTATTTCGATATAGGAGACTATCTTTCAGCATCTACATCCCTTAAAAATGCACTAATAAAATACCCAGATACACAATTTCGTGAAGAAATATTGTTTTTAATACTTAAATCAACGTATCTTTACGCCCAAAATAGCATAGAAAAGAAACAAAACGAAAGATATCAGTCTACTATTACAGAATATTACGCACTAATAGACGAATATCCAAAGTCAAACCATTTATCTCAAGCAGAAAAAATATTTGAGAATTCTAGAAAAAAAATAAAATAATTATGGATTATAAAAAGACAAACGCAGATAATAATACAATTACTAGAGATTTGTTAAAAATAAACGAAGGAACTAACGTTTATGAAACAATTGTAATTATGTCTAAAAGATCTAATCAAATTAGTTCTGAGATTAAAGTAGAATTAATTGAGAAATTAGATAAATTTGCTTCTTATACTGATAATCTAGAAGAAATATTCGAAAATTGGGAACAAATAGAAGTTTCAAAATTCTACGAAAAATTACCAAAACCAACACTAATTGCTATTCAAGAATTAATAGAAGATAGAATCTATTATCGTAGAGGCGAAAAGCAAGAAGATGCTTAATGGCAAAAAAATACTACTTGGAATATCTGCCGGAATAGCTGTTTATAAAGTAGCTACTCTTACACGTTTGCTTGTTAAACAAGGCGCAGAAGTAAAAATAGTAATGACACCAATGGCAAAAGAGTTTGTATCACC
>DAOVTE010000017.1 GCA_030627705.1 Bacteroidales bacterium | reverse complement strand
TCTACAGAATATCCCAATTTACGTTTCCATTGAGCAAGAGAATCTGCTGCAATTTTATAATCGTTATGTGTAATTATAATGTAGTTCTTAGATGGTCCGTTAATCGACTTTATACTATTTGAGTTCGATAAATAATTATCTATCTCGGTTTTAACGGTTTTATTATTTAGCATTAAATTTGGAATCATTTTTAGGGCGTGTGCAGAATGTTCAGTCTTTTCAAAAAATTGTGTGGAGTTACTAAAAGTGATTTTATATTTAATGTTTTTATATGCAATAATCTTTTTTAATTTGGGGTTGAACTGTATTGGGTGTACTTGTATTGTTGCCAATTGAATGTTTCTGTATTTATTTATTTCAGTTATTTCTACTATTTTAGATGGGTATATAGTATTTGTATTATAAAAATTTTCGTCGATTGTAAATTCTGGTTCGGGAGCATCTATTTCGTCAGAAGCTGGCTCTAAAGCAGGAAAAATAATTTTATTATTTATTTCAATAGTTTCAAAGCTTATTATTTGAATTGTCGCAGTAGCTCCTTCTGGTATGGCAATAATATCATTATGAGATGGCATTGCTGGTTTACCAACTGCTTTTAATTGTGTGAAATCTTTTACATTAATCTGTGTGTAATTTATGTTATCAACAGTAACTTCGTTTGTCGAAAAGCCAGGAAAATTGTAGTTTATTGTAAAGCTGTTTAATCCATCGTCATTTATTGTTCTGATTGGTGATACTTCTTTATTTATTTTATTTTTATCGTAATGATAGAATGTGTTCTGACTAAATAAAAAGAAGTTTGCTAGAACAAAGATAAATAATAACAATATGTTTTTCATTTTGTGTGTGTTTAGTAAGTGAAAATAATTTAGTAAAGGTATGAAAAAAATGAATATAAAAAAAGATATTTTAAAGCATGGGCTTAGTTAAGTTGCTTGTTCTTAATAATATATAAGATGATAATGTAATTTGTTGGATTTTAATTCAATTGTAGGTAAAGGTATTTTTATTACATTAAATGTTTTAAGAATTTTATTAGCAAATTTGCTTTTAGTTTTAATCTTATCCAATGCAATATCTAAACTTAAGTAAAATTGTCTCTCTCTTTCTTGCGAATTATAATAAATATTATTTAATGTAATATTATTGTCTTTGCCTCCTAATATTCCGGTTGCACCATAACCTAAAGCAATGTTTATCCAATCTGGCACATTACTATTCTTTATAAATGAATTAATATTTATAGAAAACCAGTATGTTTGACCATTATAATCCTTTAAGATATTTTCTATTAGATTGCTACCAAGTACATCTGGCCTGATATTAGAGAATTTAGTTTTTTTGAAGGAGAATTTGGGGATAATCTTCTGTTCTTTCCATATTTCTTCTTGAAACAAGAACAAACCACTACCTATAAAGTTTGCTGATAAATCGCTTAAAGAAGCACCCCATTTATTAGAAAATCCATCGTATATTTCTATTGTAGATGTTATTAATAAGCCAGTTGCAAAAGATATTCTATTTGATTTTTGTTTATCAAGACCTGTCCATAGAAGCTCATTGTTAATTATTCTAGACATATAATATGATGAAAACATATGTCCAAATTTATCTACTTGTAGCCATTCGTTTGCATCATTAAAACAATGAAATTTGGATTGGTCATAATCTTTATACCAAAGAAAGTATAAGCCTGTATTTACAGAGGAATAAACACTGGTGTTTAGAATTATTATTTTACTAAGTTTTGAATTGCAACTGTCTTTTTGGGCAAAAGAGTGATTAATAAATATAACAAAAATTATTAATATTCTGATAATATTAAGTTTCACCATTTTGGGGTTATTATTTTGGTGGTAAAAATAAAAAAATATTAATTAAAAAGCCTCAATTATTATTGAGGCTTTTTAATTTTATTAATTTTCGTGATAGATAATATCATCATACTCAATTTCAAATTTGAGCTTATGTTTTGCTTCTTCTATTGCTAAATTTTTAAAAATGTTCTTTAAATTATTATTTGGAGCAATTTCAGAAAGTCTCATATATAATTTGTAAGCAGCCTTTTCACGTTTCATTGCTAAAATTAATGCTTCTTGATAAGTCATTTGTTCAGAAGTCTTAGCAGAAACTAAATAGTCCCCAATCTTTAAATCAAGAACTTCTTCTTCTTTGACGTTGTATTCGCCTGTATCTTTAATTTTTATTAATCTAGCCTTGTGTCCTTCTTCCTCTTTTGCGTATTCCGCAAAAGTATTTTTCATCTCTTTTACAGAGGAGTCACCAGATAATTTATTATAAAAATCAGCTGCTTGTTGCTCATTTTTAATTGCAAAATCTAATATATCGTCAATCGATTTAAAATCCATAATTATATTCATTATTGTATTTTATAAAAGTACTATATCTATTTTAATAAAAAAAGTATTCTATTTTTTTATTTTTTGTTTGATATATTTATTAATTCCTATGGCCGCTTTTCTACCATCTCCCATAGCTAGAATAACTGTAGCTCCACCTCTTACAATATCACCACCAGCAAATATATCTTCTATTGACGATTGCATATCATCATTAACTATTATTGTTCCCCATTTAGATACCTCTAAATCAGATAAACTTCTTGGAATTAAAGGATTTGGCGAAACACCAACGGCAACAACAACTGTATCCACATCTATTTCTTCTATTGCACCTTCAATTGGAACAGGTCTTCTTCTACCTGAATCATCAGGTTCGCCAAGCTCCATCTTTTGCAATTTCATAGATTTTACTCTGCGTTTTTCATCAGCAAAATATTCTATAGGATTATGTAGGTTTAGAAATTCAATACCTTCTTCTATAGCGTGTTTTACTTCCTCAACTCGCGCAGGCATTTCTTCTCTAGAACGTCGGTAGACAATCATTGCTCGTTTAGCTCCTAGTCGTTTTGCCATTCTAACAGAATCCATTGCGGTATTTCCTCCGCCAATAATTGCAACATTTTCTCCACTAAAAACTGGGGTGTCAAAATTATCATTTGCTGCGTTCATTAAATTTACTCTTGTAAGGTATTCATTTGACGAGAAGATATTAATAAAATTTTCGCCAGGAATATTCATAAAGTTTGGTAAACCAGCACCACTTGCAACAAAAAATGCCTTGAATCCTTCTTTTCTTAAATCATCAAATGATGCTGTTTTACCAACAATAAAGTTTGTAATAAATTTAACTCCCATTTGTTTGAGGTTATTTATTTCAACATCTACAATTGTATTAGGTAAACGAAATTCGGGAATACCATATTTTAGTACTCCTCCAATTTCGTGTAGAGCTTCAAAAACTGTTACATCATAACCAAACTTTATTAAATCTGTTGCAGTCGCTAGTCCAGCTGGACCACCACCAATAACTGCAATTTTGATGTTGTTTTTTTCTGCTACTTGAGGTACGGAAATTTCACCTGAATTTTGTTCAAAGTCAGCAGCAAATCGCTCTAAGTATCCAATCGCAACTGGTGGTAATTTTAGTTTTGTAGTGTAAAAACATTGTTCTTCGCATTGAATTTCTTGTGGGCAAACTCTACCACAAACTGCTGGTAAGGAATTTGTTTCTTTTAATGTTGCTGCAGCAGCAAGAAAATCACCAGACTCAATATTTTTTATAAATTTTGGTATGTTTATACCTACGGGACAGCCTGTAATGCAAGTTGGATTTGCACAGTCAATACAACGTGATGCTTCGAGTAAAGCTTGTTCTTTTGTTAATCCACTGTTTACTTCAATATTATTAGTATTTCTAATATCAGGGTTTTCTTCAGGCATTTTAACTTTTTTAGTTTTAGTCCTGTCTTTAGTTTTTATTTGAGAACGTAAATTTTTACGCCAATCTTTATTTCTCTCTTCTTTTAAGTAATCTAGAATATCCATTTTTATTGGTGTTTACTTTTACATTTGTGTTCGTGTTTCTCGTGAGCAATTATTTCTTGGTCTTTGTATGCTCCCAATCTTTCAATCATTTCGTCGAAATCGACTAAATGAGCATCAAATTCTGGTCCATCTACACAAACGAACTTTGTTTGTCCCCCAACACTTACTCTGCAAGCACCACACATTCCTGTGCCATCAACCATTATTGTATTTAAACTTGCTTGAGTAGGAATATTGTGTTTTTTTGTTGTTAAAGCAGCAAATTTCATCATTATCGCTGGTCCAATAACTATAGCTTCGTTAATTTTTTCTTTAGCAACAATATCTTCAATTCCTTTTGTAACTAAACCTTTATTGCCGTAAGAACCATCATCAGTCATTATAACTACTTCGTCAGAGTGTTTACGTATTTCATCTTCGAGAATAATAAGATCTTTAGTTCTTGCTGCTATTATTGAGATTACTCTATTACCTGCTTCTTTAAAAGCTTCAACTATTGGTAACATTGGAGCAACTCCAACTCCACCACCACATGCTAGGATTGTACCTACTTTATGTATTTTTGTTGCTTCGCCCAAAGGCCCCACGATATCTAAAATTGTGTCGCCAACATTTAAATCGCATAGTTTAGCAGAAGAAACTCCAACACGCTGTATAACTAACATTATTGTTCCATTTTCTGGATGTGACCCTGCAATTGTTAAAGGGATTCTTTCACCTTCTTCGTCAACTCTTACAATAACAAAATGACCAGCTTTTCGGCTTCGTGCAATGTAGGGTGAATTTATTATCAGTTTTACAACATTCTCCGAAAACTGAATTTTTTCAACTATTTTATTGTCCATAGTTTAGTAAAATTTTGTTAAAAAATATAAGAAATAAAAGTCATATTTATTTTTGCTTACAAATATGACAAATATCATATAATTATATGTTATGTAAATATATATATAATTAATATTAGATTAATACTTGATTTAGTTTTTTTTATTGTTTTAATTCAATATTATCTATCTTTATTGAGTTAATGATAATATGAGTTTTAAATAATAAATTTAGGGTTATGAATGATAGAGAACAGCTTTTTGCTAAAAGGTGGGAGTTTTACCGAAAACAAGGTAAAATTAAATATGCAATATTTTTAGCATTGCTTTATTCGGGAACAGTTTTTTTTATAAGTATAGGATTTGATTTTGTAAAATCTGATTTGTCGTTTAGCGAAATAGGAGTCTTTATTTCTAATGAACTTATTATAAAAACAGTAGTGTTTTTTGCTTTAGGAATTATTTTTGGTTATTATCATTTTAATAAATCTGAGAAAAAGTATTTGGCTATAAAAGGAGAATAAAAAATAAAGGCTACTCAAAATGAGTAGCCTTTTGCTTAAACCAATTTGCCTTCCTTATATTTGATTTAAACGTTATTTGATTGGTATTACTTTTCAATAAATTTATATCTTTTGCTTATTGCTTGTTTTTTTACAGCCTTAATCATTGCTGCATCTAGCATTTCTTCTGTATTATCTTTTTTTTGTTCTGCTAAATATTTTGTGCGTTTTTTATTAAATTCTGTAATTTTAGATTGAATATCTATACGTTCTTTTTTCTTCTTTTCTATATAAGCTTTTCTTTCTTCGGTATTTAACTTTTGCATCTCTGCAGGTAAAGTTTCTATTTTTATTTCTTCTATTTCAAAATTTTTATCTTCCATAGCATCAACTAAATCCCAACTGGAGTTATTATATGCTTTAGAACTTTTAGAAACAGCTCTGTTTATTGTAGCCTCTTTATTTATAGATGCTGCATTTGCATCTTGTGACATTTGACGTGTTTTGTTTTTTTGTCCTTCAAATCCGTAAGAAATATAAGTGTTGTTTAACCTTTGGTTTAAACTGTAGATTTTGTCATCATATGGCGATTTAACATAAACATACTGATTGTTTTGATTTATGTTCATATATTCACCACCAGTAATTTTTGCACCATCTTTCCAATGTGTATTTATTCCTTCTTCGTAATTACCGCAAAAAATTGTATTTACTAAAATGTTTTTTATTTTTGCTTGACTACAAACTGATTTATATGATGTGTTTCCCTGATTAAATGGTTCGTTACCTGCAATAAAGATTATTTTTAGATTATTCTCGTTTGTTCCCCATTCAAGTTGATTTAGTGAATTGCCTATTGCTTGACCACAAAATTCATTTCCCCCTAGAGTTTTTAATGCAAATAATTTCTCCGAGATTAAATCTAAATCTCTTGTAAAAGGAGTAACCATTCTTATGTACCCTTCTTGCATTGGAATCTTGTCGTTGCCATATTCGTAAATTGCAATTTCTAATATTGTTTCGTCATTTTCAAAATTGGCTTTAGATAATTCATTTACAACACTCCATAATTGAGATTTTGCTTGATTTATTAGACCATCCATACTGTTGCTTGTATCTAATATTAATGCAACTTTAATGCTTGTTCGTGAAAATACATTTGTAGAAAAGATAAATAAAAATGTTAGTGTTATTGGTAATAATTTGAGATTTTTCATAATATATAAAGTTAAAATAGGTTTGTAATTTTGTGTTAATATTGATTTTGTAATTAATTTTTATGTGATAAAATATATCGATCTAGTTTTTCTATGCTACTATAAAAATTGAAAGCATTATTTACTAAATAATAGCTATCTCTATCGTAAGTATATCTGTATGCGAATTTTGCTAATTTAAGGCGACTAGATTCAAAATCTAAGAGACGCATTAGCTCGTATACTTGTTTGGAAGATACTGAATTATGCCTAATAGCTTGTTTTGCTATTCTTAGCTTATCACTATCGAACGATACGTTTCTAAGGCTATGTTTTAGATACTGAAAATTTGCTATACCACTTGCACGTGAAACATTACCATCATAATCTACATATTTAGGAGAAACAGATTCTTTGTAATATTCATCAATAACTTGTATTTTTAATTGATTGTATCTGTTTACATTTATTATAACTCTTGACGATTGTGGTATATTTATATGTCCATTATAAATTACCCTTGTCATAGAAGGCCTATTGTAACCATGTTTTATACGCTTAATTATTTTTATTCTATGAGTCCCTGCTCTTAAATTATTTAGTCTAAATAAAGTAGTAAAACCATTATAAATTCTATTATCAATAATAACTTTTATTGCACTATTGTCCCAGGTTGAAACCTGAAGTCTCGAATTTATGGCAAATGAATTTAAAGAAAGTAATAACATAATTAATCCGAATATCAAAGTAAGTTTTTTCATAAAGCATCCCTCCTTCTTTTGTTTCTTACACAAAATCAATTTGCGTGCCAATAATCTAGTTAATTAAGTAACATAAATATAAACAAAAGAGTATAGGGTTAAATACATATGGTTTATTAAAAAAAACTAAGTAAAAATGTATAAATTTGTAAAAAGAATATTGTATTTTTTATGCAATTAACATTACTAAATGTACTTTTGTGAAAAAAATAAAATCAATAAACAATGGAGAAATATAATGTAAAACAAATTTTAGCATTAGAATCTTATGGCGAAACAATTACTGTAGAAGGTTGGGTAAAAACAAAACGAGGAAGCAAAAATGTAGCATTTATTGCACTAAATGATGGTTCTACTATTAATAATATACAAATTGTTGTTGATTTCGAAATTATAGATGCAAGTCTTTTAGACGATGTGCATACAGGAGCGTCACTAAAAATTACAGGGGAATTATTAAAATCAGAGGGTAAAAATCAAACTGTAGAGATAAAAGCATCAGAAGTAATTATTTACGGTAAAGCAAACCCTGATGAATTTCCGATTCAACCAAAGCGACATACTCTAGAATTTTTGAGAGAACATGCACACTTAAGATTCAGAACAAATCTTTTTGGAGCAATTACTAGAGTCCGCCATGCAATGATTTTTGCAATTCACGACTTCTTTAATCAGAAAGGATTTTGTAATGTTCATACACCAATAATTACAGGATCCGATGCTGAAGGTGCCGGTGAAATGTTTAGAGTTACTACCTTGCCATTAGATATTCCACCAAAAACAGAAAATGGAACAATAGATTTCTCAGAAGATTTTTTCGGTAAAGAAACCAATTTAACAGTTTCTGGTCAGCTAGAGGCAGAACTAGCAGCACTTGCTTTATCTAAGGTTTATACTTTTGGCCCAACTTTTAGAGCCGAAAATTCTAATACATCTCGTCATTTAGCTGAGTTTTGGATGGTAGAACCAGAAGTAGCTTTCGCTGATATTAACGAAAATATGGATCTTGCAGAAGAGTTATTAAAATACTGCGTAAAATACGCAATGGAAAAATGTTCCGATGATATAGATTTTTTAGATAGTAGATTTTCAAACGAGCAAAAAGGCAAGCCGCAAAACGAACGATCAGAGCTTGGACTAAAAGAGCAAATGAATTTTGTTTTAGAAAATGATTTTGTAAGGCTATCATATACTGATGCAATAGAAATATTAAGAAATTCTAAACCAAATAAGAAAAAGAAATTTAATTATATTATAGAGGGTTGGGGAGCAGACCTGCAATCAGAACACGAAAGATACTTGGTAGAAAAGCACTTTAAAAAGCCAGTTATATTAATTGATTATCCAAAAGAAATTAAATCATTTTATATGAAACAAAATGACGATGGTAAAACAGTAAGGGCTATGGATATTCTTTTTCCAGGTATTGGCGAAATTGTAGGAGGATCGCAACGTGAAGAAAATTATGAGAAGTTAAAAACAAGAATGGGAGAAATGAATATTCCACAAGAAGAAATGTGGTGGTATTTGGAAACCAGAAAGTTTGGAACAGTTCCGCACTCAGGTTTCGGTTTAGGTTTCGAGAGATTACTGCTTTTTGTTACAGGAATGGGGAATATTCGCGACGTAATCCCTTTCCCTCGTACACCAAAAAATGCAGAATTTTAAAAATGAATTATTATTGCAGTATTTTTTTCGTAAGAGCTATTTGATGAAAACACAAAAATTATTTGAAAATTAAAATATTTATTTGCATCATAATTTGTAATAAAAATAATTTGTTATGCTATTTTAAAATATATTTTTCAAAAAAGATTTGAATATTATTGCATTAAGAAAATAAAAGTGTAATTTTGCACTCCGTTTTAATTTAAAATAAAAGACTATTTATGCCAACGATACAACAATTAGTTAGAAAAGGTAGAAAAAAACTGGTTGAGAAAAGCAAATCACCTGGTTTGGATTCATGTCCACAAAGAAGAGGTGTATGTGTAAGGGTTTATACAGCAACACCAAAAAAACCAAACTCTGCAATGCGTAAAGTTGCAAGAGTAAGATTAACAAATGGAAAAGAAGTAAATGCTTATATTCCAGGAGAAGGTCACAACTTACAAGAACACTCGATAGTTTTAATAAGAGGCGGTAGAGTTAAAGATTTACCTGGAGTTAGATACCACATCGTTCGTGGAGCTTTAGATACTTCAGGTGTTGATGGAAGAACTCAACGTCGTTCTAAATATGGTACAAAAAAACCTAAAAAATAGTTAGATAATAATATTATAGTATATAAGATATGAGAAAGTCGAAACCAAAAAAGCGAATATTATTACCAGATCCAAAGTTTAACGATACTTTGGTTACTCGTTTTGTAAATGATTTAATGGTAGATGGTAAGAAAAATTTATCATACAAAATTTTTTACGGTGCTATCGAATTGGTAGAACAAAGAGTTAAGAACGATGAAGTTTCAGCACTTAATATTTGGAAAAAAGCATTAGAAAATGTTACTCCACAAGTTGAAGTAAAAAGTAGACGTATTGGTGGTGCAACATTTCAAGTGCCAATGCCAGTTCGTGCTAGCAGACAAACTTCTATAGCTATTAAAGCTATTGTTTTTCATGCAAGAAAACGTGCAGGGAAATCAATGAGCGACAAATTAGCAAATGAGATTATTGCAGCATATAAAGAAGAAGGTGGTGCATTTAAAAAGAAGGAAGATACTCATAGAATGGCAGAAGCTAATAAAGCATTCTCTCATTTTAGATTTTAATTTTTTATAGAAACAATTAATGAGTAGAGAATTACAAAATACTAGAAACGTTGGTATAATGGCACACATTGATGCCGGAAAAACTACGGTAACTGAGCGTATATTATTTTATACTGGTCTTACCCATAAGATCGGTGAGGTGCATGATGGTGCTGCTACTATGGACTGGATGGTTCAAGAGCAAGAAAGAGGAATAACAATTACCTCCGCAGCAACTACAACTTTCTGGAAATATAACGATATAGAACATAAAGTAAACATTATTGATACTCCGGGTCACGTTGATTTTACTGTAGAAGTAGAACGTTCTCTTAGGGTGTTAGATGGTGCTGTAGCTGTTTTTTGTGCAGTTGGTGGTGTAGAACCACAATCAGAAACTGTATGGAGACAAGCAGATAAATATAATGTTCCAAGAATGGCGTTCGTTAATAAAATGGACAGAACAGGTGCCGATTTTTATGGTGTTGTGGAGCAATTAAAAGAAAGATTAGGTGCGAACGCATTGCCAATTCAATTACCAATAGGATCAGAAGAGAATTTCATAGGTGTTGTTGACTTAATTGAAAATAGAGCAATAGTTTGGCACGAAGATGCAGAAATGGGTGCTAAATACGAGTACGTTGATATTCCTGCAGATATGGAAGATACTGTATTCGAGTGGAGAGAGAAACTAATCGAAGCTGTAGCAGAATCTGACGACGAATTACTAGAAAGATTTTTCGAAGATAGAGAATCAATTACAGTAGAAGAATTTAAAGCTGTAGTTCGTAAATCAATTATTAACATGGATATTGTTCCTGTTATGTGTGGTTCGGCTTTCAAAAATAAAGGGGTGCAAAGGTTATTAGATGCTATCACAGCATATTTGCCAAGTCCTCTTGATATTGAAGCAATACACGGAGTTAATCCAGATACAGAAAAAGAAGAATCACGTAAACCTAAAGAAGAAGAACCTTTATCAGCCTTAGCTTTTAAAATTGCTACAGATCCTTTCGTAGGAAGATTAGCTTTTGTAAGAGTTTATTCAGGAGTATTAAAAGCAGGAGATCATGTTTTTAATCCACGTACAAGAAAACGTGAAAGGATTTCTAGACTTTATCAAATGCATGCAAACAAACAAAATCCTCGTGAAGAAATTAAAGCAGGGGATATTTGTGCCGCAGTTGGATTCAAAAATATTAGAACAGGAGATACACTTTGTGATCAAAAAAATCCTATCGTTCTAGAATCTATGACTTTCCCAGATCCAGTAATTGGTATCGCAGTTGAGCCTGTAACTCAAAAGGATATTGATAAATTAGGAATAGGATTAGGAAAATTATCAGAAGAAGATCCAACATTTACAGTTAAAACAGACGATAATTCAGGTCAAACAATAATTAGTGGAATGGGTGAGCTTCACTTAGAAATTATTATTGATAGACTTAAGCGTGAGTTTAAAGTAGATTGTAACCAAGGAGCACCACAAGTTGCATACAAAGAAGCTTTCACTAAGCAAGTAGAGCATAGAGAAGTGTTTAAAAAGCAATCTGGTGGTAGAGGTAAATTTGCAGATATTGTAATTACTATTGGTCCAGCAGACGAAGGAGTAACGGGATTACAATTCATAAATAAAATTAAAGGTGGAAATGTTCCAAAGGAATATATTCCTTCAATAGAGAAGGGTTTTAAAGCAGCAATGTCAAATGGTCCTATCGCAGGGTATGCCGTAGATAGCTTAAAAGTTACTTTATTAGACGGTTCGTACCACGCAGTAGATTCAGATCAATTGGCTTTCGAAATTGTTGCAAAACAAGCATTTAAAGCAGTTGGAGCAAAAGCAGCAGCAGTACTACTAGAGCCTATTATGGCAGCAGAAGTTGTAACTCCAGAAGAGTATATGGGTGATGTAATAGGTGACTTCAACAAACGTAGAGGTCAAATACAAGGAATGGAAAGCAAAGGAACAGCAAGGGTTGTTAAAGCTCTAGTGCCTTTATCAGAGAAATTTGGATACGTTACTGTTTTAAGAACATTAACATCAGGAAGAGCAACATCGTCAATGGAATTTTCACATTACGAAAAAGTACCTGATGGATTAGCAGAAGAAATAATTAATAAATAATAATAATTAAACGTTTTATGGCTCAGCAGAAGATAAGAATAAAACTGAAATCTTACGATCATAACTTGGTTGATAAGTCAGCTGAAAAAATAGTTAAGACTGTGAAAACAACGGGTGCAGTAGTTAGTGGTCCAATACCATTACCAACTCACAAAAGAATTTTTACTGTTTTACGTTCAACTTTTGTAAACAAAAAGTCAAGAGAGCAATTTCAACTATCATCTTATAAGAGATTAGTAGATATATACAGCTCTAGTGCAAATACCATTGATGCATTAATGAAACTTGAATTGCCAAGTGGTGTTGATGTAGAAATTAAAGTTTGATAATTAATAAATAAAAGTATAATGCCAGGATTAATAGGAAAAAAAATCGGAATGACATCCGTTTTCAGTGCCGAGGGAAAAAACATTCCATGCACTGTGATAGAAGCTGGACCATGTGTTGTTACACAGGTTAAATCAGCTGAAAAAGAAGGCTATGATGCATTGCAAATTGCATATGCTGAGAAAAAAGAAAAGCATACAACAAGTGCAATGAAAGGACACTTCAAGAATGCTAATACCACTCCTAAAAGGAAAATGCATGAGTTCTCTGGTTATAAAAATGATTGGAAACTTGGAGATAGCATAACTTTAGACATATTTAAAGATGATTCTTTTGTTGATGTTGTTGGTTACTCAAAAGGTAAGGGTTTTCAAGGTGTAGTAAAAAGATATAACTTTAAAGGAGTTAATGATGCAACTCACGGTCAGCATAATAGACTAAGAGCTCCAGGATCATTAGGTGCATCTTCATATCCTTCGAGAGTATTCAAAGGAATGCGTATGGCTGGGAGAACAGGTAACCAACGTACAAAGGTTTTAAACTTAGAAGTTGTGAAAATTATTTCTGAGAGAAATTTGATAATAGTTAAAGGGTCTGTACCAGGATCTAAAGGTTCATATTTAATTGTTGAGAAATAATGAAAGCAAGTGTAGTTGATATAAAGGGAAAAGATACAGGTAGGACTGTAGAATTAGATGACACTATATTCGCAGTAGAACCTAACGATCATGCTATTTATTTAGATGTTAAACAATATCTAGCTCATGGCAGACAAGGTACCTCTAAGTCTAAAGAAAGAGGCGAAATTAAAGGAAGTACTCGTAAAATAAAAAAACAAAAAGGTTCAGGTACAGCTAGAGCAGGTAGTATTAAATCTCCATTGTTCAGAGGTGGAGGTAGAGCTTTTGGTCCAGAACCAAGAGATTATACGTTTAAATTAAATAAAAAATTAAAGAGATTAGCAAGAAAGTCAGCCTTGTCTTACAAGGCAGCAGAAGATAGTGTTATTGTTGTTGAAGATATTAATTTTGATCAACCAAAAACAAAAAATATTGTTGATTTTAAAAATAATTTAAAAATTAACGATAAAAACTTGCTATTAGTTTTATCAGAACAAAATAATAATGTATATTTGTCCTCTCGTAATTTAAAGGGCATAAGTACTGTAATTGCTTCTGATTTAAACACTTACGAGATAATGAGAGCTAAAAAGGTTATTATTTTTGAAAGCTCAGTTGATATAATAAGAAGAAACTTTTAAACAGTTTAACAAATGAGCATATTAATTAAACCAATAGTTACCGAGAAATTCGCAGCACAGGCTGAAGATTTGAACAAGTTTGGATTTATTGTTGAAAAATCGGCTAACAAAGTTGAAATAAAAAAGGCTGTTGAAAAAATGTATGGAGTTACAGTGTCTTCTGTTAATTCAATTAGATATGGTGGTAAGCTTAAATCAAGACACACCAAAACAGGTTTAGTATCAGGTAAAACTAACGCGTTTAAAAAAGCAATAGTTACTTTAGTTGAAGGAGATACAATTGATTTTTACAGTAATATATAGTAAAAAATGGCATTACGTAAATTAAAACCGGTAACACCGGGACAAAGACATAAATTAGCAGGTACGTTTGATGATGTTACAACATCAACACCTGAAAAGTCGCTAATAAGACCAATTAAAAAATCTGGTGGTAGAAATAACACTGGAAAAATGACAATGCGCTATATTGGTGGTGGTCATAAAAAAAGATATAGGTTAATCGACTTTAAGAGAGAAAAACATGGAATGGTAGCTAAAGTTAGCACTATTGAATATGATCCAAATCGTACTGCTAGAATCGCATTAGTTATTTATGCTGATGGCGAAAAAAGATATATTGTGGCTCCTAATGGCTTGCAAGTTGGACAAGAAATTATGTCAGGAAAAAAAGCTGCTCCAGAGTTAGGAAATAGCCTTTTTCTTGCAGATATACCTTTAGGAACGATTATCCATAATATTGAGCTTAGACCAGAAGCTGGAGCTGTAATGGCAAGAACAGCTGGAGCATATGCTACAATTGTATCAAGAGAAGGTAAATATGCAATTATAAAATTGCCATCAGGCGAAAGTAGAAAAGTACTTATTACTTGCAAAGCTACAATAGGTGTTGTTTCAAATACGGATCACGCTCTAGAAGTTTCAGGTAAAGCTGGTAGAACAAGATGGTTAGGACGTAGACCAAGAGTAAGGGGTGTAGTAATGAATCCAGTTGATCATCCAATGGGTGGTGGCGAAGGTAAAAGCTCGGGAGGTCACCCAAGGTCTAGAAACGGTATACCTTCAAAAGGATACAAAACTAGAGATAAGAAAAAAGCGTCTGATAGATATATAGTTGAAAGACGTAAAAAATAATTTGTTAAAATAATTGTCACATGAGTAGATCTCTAAAAAAAGGACCATTTATAGAATATAAACTTGAGAAACGAATTCTTGAGATGAACGAAGGAACTAAAAAGACTGTAATTAAAACTTGGTCAAGAAGTTCTATGATTTCACCAGATTTTGTTGGTCATACAATAGCAGTTCATAATGGTAATAAGTTTATTCCTGTTTACGTAACTGAGAATATGGTAGGTCATAAGCTAGGTGAGTTTTCTCCAACGAGAACATATAGAGGCCACGCCGGTAAGCGATAATTTTAAAAAGAATAGTTAAGATTTTATAGACATGGGTGCAAGAAAAAGAAAGGCTGCAGACGAAAGAAAAATTGCTGATAAGAAAATTTATAAAGCAATTTTAAATAACTGCCCAACATCACCACGTAAGATGAGAATTGTTGCTGATACAGTGAGAGGTGTTGATGTTAATAGAGCTTTAGATATATTAAAATACTCTAAAAAAGAAGCTTCAGGAAGACTTGAAAAATTATTGCTTTCAGCGATATCTAATTGGCAAGTTAAAAATGATGGTGTTAGGATAGAGGATAGTAATTTATTTGTAAAAGAAATTTTTGTTGATTCAGCTAGAGTTCTTAAAAGAATTCAACCAGCTCCTCAAGGAAGGGCACATAGAATTAAGAAAAGATCAAATCACGTGACTTTGATAATTGATAGTATTCAAACTGTTGAAGATACTCAAAATTTATAATAGATAGATGGGACAAAAAATTAATCCAATAAGCAATCGTTTAGGTATAATTAGAGGATGGGATTCTAATTGGTACGGAGGAAATAACTATGCTGAAAAAATTATAGAAGACGATATTATAAGAAAATATCTTAATGCTCGTTTAGCAAAAGCAAGTATTTCTAGAATTATCATAGAAAGAACCTTAAAATTTATTACTGTTACAATTAATACTGCAAGACCTGGTATCATAATAGGTAAGGGAGGTCAAGAAGTTGATAAATTGAAAGAGGAATTAAAAAAGATTACAAAAAAAGAAGTTCAAATTAATATCTTTGAAATTAAAAGGCCAGAATTAGATGCCGTTTTAGTTGCAAACTCAATAGCAAGACAATTAGAAGGAAAAATGGCTTATCGTAGAGCTATTAAGACTGTAATTGCTGCCACTATGAGGGTTGGAGCAGAAGGTATTAAAATTCAAATATCAGGTCGTTTAAATGGAGCTGAAATGGCAAGAACTGAAATGTATAAAGAAGGAAGAACACCTCTTCATACACTTAGAGCAGACATAGATTATTCAACTTCTACAGCTAGAACAAAAGTAGGTGCTTTAGGTGTTAAAGTTTGGGTATGTAAAGGTGAAGTTTACGGAAAAAGAGATTTATCTCCTAACGTAGGCATGAAAAACGATAAGCAAGGATTCCAAAAAAGAGGTCCTAAGAAAAGACGATAGGTTTAAACTTATATAATATTTAAAGACAAATGTTACAGCCAAAGAAGACAAAGTTCAGAAAAATGCAGAAGGGCAGAATGAAGGGGAATGCCAATAGAGGTAATCAACTTGCTTTTGGATCTTTTGGAATAAAAACTCTTGAAGAACACTGGATTACAGGAAGACAAATTGAAGCTGCTCGTCAAGCAGTTAATAGATATATGAAAAGAGAAGGGCAAGTTTGGATTCGTATTTTTCCAGACAAACCAATAACTAAAAAACCAGCCGAGGTACGTATGGGTAAAGGTAAAGGTGCTCCAGAAGCATTTGTAGCTCCAGTATCTCCAGGTAGAGTAATAATAGAAGCTGAAGGAGTTCCTTTAGAGATTGCTAAAGAAGCATTACGTTTAGCTGCACAAAAGTTACCAGTAAAAACAAAATTTATAATTCGTAGAGATTACGTTGAATAGAAAGGATTATTTATGAATATGTCAGAAATTAAAGAATTATCTACACAAGAAATTGCTGAAAGATTAGTTGATCAAAAAGAGTTTTTAGCTAAACTTAAATTAAATCACACAATTTCGCCTTTAGATAATCCTCAAAAGTTATCAGAAGCGAGAAAAGTTATTGCTAGACTAAACACAGAACTTCGTCAAAGAAAATAATGAACAATAGTATGGAAAGAAATTTAAGAAAAGAACGTATTGGTATTGTTGTTAGCGATAAAATGGATAAATCCATAGTTGTTGCAGTTAGACATAGAGAGAAACATCCAAAGTATGGAAAATTTGTTAATAAAACAACAAAGTTGACTGCTCATGATGAAATTAATGACTGTAATATTGGCGATACTGTTAAGGTAATGGAAACACGTCCATTAAGCAAAAATAAACGTTGGAGATTAGTTGAAATTATAGAAAGAGCTAAATAATTATGATACAAGTAGAATCAAGATTAAACGTTGCAGACAATAGCGGTGCTAAAACCGTGCTTTGTATCAGAGTGCTTGGCGGTACTGGCAAAAGATACGCATCAGTTGGAGATAAAATAGTAGTTACAGTTAAGAGTGCTATGCCTTCGAGTGAAGTTAAAAAAGGTACAGTAACTAAAGCTGTTGTAGTGCGAGTAAAGAAAGAAATTCGTCGTGCAGACGGATCTTATATAAGATTTGACGAAAATGCAGCAGTATTACTAAATACAGCAGGAGAAATTAGAGGTACACGTATTTTTGGACCTGTAGCGCGTGAATTACGTGAAAATCAATTTATGAAAATTATTTCATTAGCACCGGAGGTACTATAAAGATGAGAGAAAAATTACACATAAAAAAAGGAGATCTTGTAGAGGTTATTACCGGAAACTCCAAAACTCAACAAGGAAAAGTTCTTGAAATAATTAAGAAAAAGAATAGAGCAATAGTTGAGGGTGTTAATATGGTTTCTAAACATACTAAACCTAATGCTGAGAATACACAAGGTGGTATTGTAAAGCAAGAAGCTTCTATTCATATTTCTAATTTAATGCTTGTAGATCCAGCATCTAAAAAAAGAACTAGAATAGGTAGAAAACTAAACGATAAAAATAAATTAGTTCGTTATTCAAAAAAATCAGGGGAGGAAATTAAGTAATGAGTTACGTTACAACACTTAGAAAACAATATAACGACGAAATTATTCCTAATTTAAAAAAGGAATTCAGTTATACTTCTATAATGCAAGTACCAAAACTTGAAAAAATTGTTATCAATCAAGGTCTAGGTCAAGCAATTACTGATAAGAAATTAATAGATATTGCTATAAACGAATTAACTGCTATTACAGGACAGAAAGCAGTATCAACAGTTTCTAAAAAAGATATATCTAATTTCAAGCTAAGAAAAAAGATGCCAATTGGTGTACGAGTTACTCTTAGAAGGGAAAATATGTATGAATTCCTTGAAAGACTAGTTAAGGTTGCAATACCTCGTATTAGAGATTTTAGAGGAGTTGGATTTAAATTTGATGGAAGTGGGAATTACACATTAGGTATTACTGAACAAATTATATTTCCGGAGATTGAGATTGATAAAATTTCTAAAATATTAGGAATGAACATAACATTCGTAACATCTGCTAAAACAGACAAAGAAGGTTATGCTTTATTAAGAGAATTTGGATTACCATTTAAAAATATTAAAAGAAATTAAGAATGGCTAAAGAATCAATGAAAGCTCGCGAAGTTAAAAGGCAAAAAATGGTTGAAAAGTTCGCAGCTAAAAGAGAAAAACTAAAAGCAGAAGGTGATTATATTGCACTAAGTAGATTACCTAAAAATTCTTCGCCAGTACGATTGCACAATAGATGTAGTTTAACTGGAAGACCAAAAGGTTATATGAGACAATTTGGTATCAGTAGAATTACTTTTAGAGAAATGGCTTCAGCCGGATTAATACCTGGAGTTAGAAAAGCTAGTTGGTAATATAAATTATTAAAAAAGAGGAAAAATGACAGATCCAATTGCAGATTATTTAACACGCCTAAGAAATGCTATTATGGCAAATCATAGAGTAGTTGAAATTCCAGCTTCTAACCTAAAAAAAGAAGTAACAAAGGTTTTATTTGATAAAGGATATATTTTAAACTATAAATTTGAAGAAACTGATAATAATCAAGGTTCTATAAAAATTGCATTAAAATATCATCCAAAAACAAAAACTTCAGCTATTAAAAATATTAGCAGAGTTAGTAAGCCTGGATTAAGAAAATATGTTAGCGTAGATGATATGCCGCGTGTCCTTAACGGATTAGGTATAGCAGTTCTTTCTACTTCAAGAGGTATTATTACTGATAAAGAAGCAAGAAATTTGAACGTAGGCGGAGAAGTATTGTGTTACGTTTATTAATAGATAAATAAGAAGAGAAAATGTCACGAATAGGAAATTTACCAGTAAATATACCGGCAGGAGTAAAATTTAGCATAGATGCTGAAAATTGCATTACTATAACCGGACCTTTGGGTGAACTTAAACAAAAAGTTTCATCATTAATTTCTGTTAAAGAAGAAGAAGGAAAAATAAAATTTGAAACTTTATCTGAAACTAAAGAAGCTAGAGCAATGCACGGTTTATATCGTTCTCTAGTAAACAATATGGTCGAAGGAGTTTCTAAAGGTTTTGAAACAAAACAAGAATTTGTTGGAGTTGGCTACAAAGCAGAAATGAAAGGACAACAGTTAGTAATGGCTTTAGGGTATTCACACGAAATTATTTTTGAATTACCTAAAGAAATTAAAGCAGAAACTTTAACCGAAAAAAGAGGGAATCCTATTTTAACTATGCGCAGCGCAGACAAACAATTACTTGGACAAGTAGCTGCAAAAGTAAGATCTCTTAGAAAACCTGAGCCTTACAAAGGAAAAGGAATTAAGTATGTTGGAGAAGAATTAAGAAGAAAAGCAGGTAAAGCTGCAGGAATGTAATATTGCAATAATTAGATAATTATTATGGCCCTTACAAAATTAGAAAAAAGAATAAAAATAAAAAGACGCATTAAAGGTAATGGTGTTTACGGAACTGCTACTAAACCACGTTTGTCTGTATTTAGAAGCAACAAACAAATAAGCGCTCAAATTATTAATGATGACGAAGGAAAAACTATAGTTTCTGCATCATCATTAGACAAAGCAATTGCAGAAGTAAAAGATACCAATAAAGTAGCAGGTGCTAATTTAGTAGGTAAATTACTAGCAGAGAAAGCAATAGCAGCTGGTATATCAACAGTAATATTTGATAGAAATGGTTATATTTACCATGGTAGAGTTAAATCATTAGGAGATGCTGCCAGAGAAGGTGGTCTTAAATTTTAAGGAGTATGTCAGAGATTAAAAGAGTAAAAACAAGCGATTTAGACTTAAAAGATAGGTTAGTTGGAATTAATCGTGTTACTAAAGTTACAAAAGGTGGTAGAACATTTAGCTTTTCTGCAGTAGTTGTAGTAGGTAACGAAAGCGGTATTGTTGGTCACGGATTAGGTAAAGCCTCAGAAGTTGTTTCTGCTATTGCAAAAGGAGTAGAAGATGCAAAAAAGAACTTAATTCAAGTTCCAGTTCTTAACGGTACTATACCTCACGAACAGGCTGCAAAATATGGTGGAGCTGATGTATTAATAATACCTGCATCTAGTGGTACTGGAGTAAAAGCTGGTGGAGCAATGCGTGCTGTATTAGAAAGTGTAGGAGTTAAAGATGTACTTGCAAAATCTAAAGGTTCGTCAAATAATCATAACCTTGTAAAAGCAACTATGAAAGCTTTAATAAACCTTAGAGATGCTTATACAATTGCTGATCATAGAGGAGTTTCATTAGACAAAGTATTTAACGGATAATATACACTTATTATAATGGCTAAGATAAAAATAACACAGATTAAGAGTAAAATTGGTTGTACTGTGCGCCAAAAAAGAACTCTACAAGCATTGGGATTAAAAAAAATGCATCAAACAGTAGAGTTAGAAGCTACACCTCAAGTATTAGGTATGGTTAAAAAATTAAATCACTTATTAAGTGTAGAAGAATAATAAAAGAAGATACAATTAAGATATGGACTTAAGTAATTTAAAACCGGCTAACGGATCAACACATAGCGAAAAAAGAATTGGTAGAGGACAAGGTTCTGGTAGAGGTGGTACTTCTACAAGAGGACACAATGGTGCTAAATCACGTTCTGGTTATTCTAAAAAATTAGGTTTCGAGGGTGGGCAAATGCCACTTCAACGAAGAGTTCCTAAATTTGGTTTTACAAATCCAAATCGTGTAGAATATAAAGGAATTAATCTTTCTGTAATTCAAGCTCTATCAGAAAAGAAAAATATTACTGATTTTACTATCGAAACATTTATTGAAAATGGATTAGTTAGTAAAAACTCATTAGTAAAAATTCTTGCTGGAGGAGAATTTACAGCAAAATTAAACATTACAGCACATGCTTTTTCTAAAACAGCGGTAAAAGCTATCGAAGATTTAAAAGGAATAGCACAAACTCTTTAATTTTTAATTAATGAAGAAATTTATACAAACCTTAAAGAATATTTATAAGATAGAAGATCTTAGAGCTCGTATTGGTATGACTCTAGGCCTTTTATTAATTTATAGATTGGGTTCATTCGTGGTAATCCCGGGTGTAGATCCATCGCAATTAGGACAATTAGAACAACAAGCACAAGACGGTGTTTTAGGTTTGTTAGATATGTTTTCTGGAGGTGCATTTTCTAATGCGTCTATTTTTGCGTTAGGTATTATGCCATATATTTCGGCATCTATTGTTATTCAACTTTTAGGAATAGCAATACCTTACTTCCAAAAATTACAAAAAGAAGGTGAAAGTGGAAGAAAGAAAATTAATCAAATTACAAGATATTTAACTGTAATCATTACAGGTGTACAAGCACCTTCTTACATTACAAATCTTAAATATCAACTACCAGCAGAAGCATTTGTAATGAATGAATCTATGTTTTGGATTTCTTCAGTAGTAATTCTTGTAGCAGGTACATTATTCGTAATGTGGCTTGGGGAAAGAATCACAGACAAAGGTATTGGTAATGGTATATCATTAATCATTATGATTGGTATTATCGCAAGATTACCTTTCTCATTTGTAGCAGAATTTGGTAGCAGAATGGATGGAGCAGGCGGTTTAGTCGCATTCTTG
>DAOVTE010000205.1 GCA_030627705.1 Bacteroidales bacterium | reverse complement strand
CGCATCTCTGCGAATGATATTTCTTTCTTGGTCTAGTACAGTTCTTAAATCTATTTTTCCCATTCCATAAAGATACATAAAATATACGATATATTAAAGAACTATTGATTCGAAGTTAATAGTGCAGTTAATTGTATCTTTATTATTATTTATAAGAAGGTCTTGAGCATAACTGTTTATTTGAAAGAAAAAAACTATTATTATTATTATTATGGCTTGAGTTTTCATATCAATATTTTTCTTGTAAAAGTAACAATAATTCAGTTTACGTTATTATTAATCTCGCATCAATATAACTTTACTTTTTATCACCCATCCCTAACTAATAACGTATAAAATCAGAAAGTAGTTAAAGAACTATTGCTTCGATGTTAATATTATAAGATATGTTAGATAGTATCATATAAATAATTAAAGACAATAAACAAACCTTTTAAGCTAATCAACTATTAATAACTTTAGGTTTTTAAGTAAGATTTAGGAAGCAAATAATATGTGTTAAAACATTATCAAATTTATTTATTCAGCCCCTTATTCAGCCCCTACCAATAATAAAAAACCCTTAACACATAATGTATTAAGGGTTTTTAGTTTGTTTAAGCGGTCTGGACGAGACTCGAACTCGCGACCCTCTGCGTGACAGGCAGATATTCTAACCAACTGAACTACCAAACCGTTTTGCTTAAAGCGTTGCAAAGATAAATATTATTTTATCCGAACCAAATAAAATTACAAAAAAAAGATAATTTATTTTACCACTAATTACTATTGTTATTTATTAATAGCAACTACAATTTAATAACAATAATACATTTAATACTTAATTAAAAAACTAAAGTAAATCGCTTGCAAGTTCTGCAAGATAACTTCTCTCGCCTTTTACTAAATTAATTCTTGCAAAAATATCTTGCCCCTGCATTTTATCTGCCAAATAACTCAATCCATTAGATTTTGAATCAAGATATGGCGAATCTATTTGCTGAATATCTCCAGTAAAAATTATCTTAGTACCCTCTCCTGCTCTAGTGATTATAGTTTTTACTTCTAATGGAGTTAAATTTTGAGCTTCGTCTATAATAAAAAACACTTTAGATAAACTTCTTCCTCTGATATATGCTAGAGGTGAAATAACTAATTGCTCTGTAGTTAGCATTTCTTCTATTTTTAAAAACTCTGTATTCTGAGCTTTAAACTGATGCTTTATAACATTTAAGTTATCGAATAAAGGATGCATATATGGTCCAATCTTATCTTTTACATCTCCTGGCAGAAATCCTAAATCCTTATTTGATAGTGCTACAATTGGTCTTGCAAGTAATATTTGCACAAAATCTTCATTTTGTGATAAAGCAGAAGCTAAAGCTAGCAGTGTTTTACCTGTACCTGCTTTACCCATTAAAGAAATTAACTTAATATTTGGATTGTTTATTGCGTGAAAAGCAAATATCTGCTCTGCGTTTCGTGGCTCTATTCCATAAAACCTTTCCTTTTTTACTTGCTTAATTTTATTTGTAAAAGGGTTAAAATATGCCAGAACACTTGAGCTTCCATTTTTTAAGATAAAATATCTATTACCTTTTACCTCAAAATCAAAATTACATTCCTCAATAGGAATCCCATCGTAATTATCATAAATTGATGAAATAATGTTTGTGTCAAAATTATCAATTGTAATAATATTTTTACTCAAGTCGTTAATATTTTTTACTTGTCCAGATTTATAATCTTCTGCTTGCAAGCCTATTGATTTTGCTTTTAATCTAAGATTTATATCTTTTGTTACTAGTATTACTTCTCGCTTAGAGTATTGATTTCTCACATAATCGCAAATAGAAAGAATTCTATGATCTTGTGTTTTTTCTTGAAAAGATTCTAATAATGTTTTTGAAAATGGCTTACCTGTAACTACGAAAATTTTTCCTAATCCTTTTCCTAAACTAACTCCCCCCTCGAATAGCTCGTCTCCAGATAAATTATCAAGTTCTCTTGTAAATTCTCTAGCATGAAAGTTTATTTCGTTATTGCCTTTTTTAAAATTATCTATTTCTTCTAGAACAGTTATAGGAATAATAATATCGTTATCTTCAAATGTGTAAATAGATTTGTAATTATGTAAAATAACATTTGTATCAATTACAAATATCTTTTGTTGTTTATCTGTCATGATTATATGTAATTAGTTTCTTTTCTTTTACGCATATTGTAGTGCTAAAGTTAGGGCAAACTCATACTTTTATCATAAAACCAAAAAAATCTCATATAATACTGTACGTGATAAAATTCATTTTTTATATCTAAAAAAATATATTTATTTGTGTGTTTATGATGAATACTGAAAATATATTAAGGAAAGAAAATTTAAGCAAAGAAGAAATTATCTATTTGCTAAAATTAGAGGGCGAAGATCTAAATAAACTTTTTCTGAAATCTAAAGAAATTAAAGAGAAATATATTGGCAAAAAAGTGCATTTTAGAGGTTTAATAGAATTTTCTAATTATTGTTCTAAAGACTGTAGTTATTGTGGTATCAGAAAAAGCAATTCTAATGTTGAACGTTACAATATTTCAGACAGCAATATTATAAAAGCTGCAGAATATGCATATAATGAGAATTACGGATCTATTGTATTGCAATCTGGCGAAATATCATCTGATAAATTTACAAACAGAATTACTAGTTTATTAAAAGAAGTTAAATCTATATCTGATAATGAATTAGGAATTACAATATCTTTAGGTGAACAATCTGCAGAAACATATAAAAAATGGTTCGATGCTGGTGCACATAGGTTTTTACTTAGAATAGAATCATCAAATAAAGATTTATATTATAAAATTCACCCTAACGATAAGCAACATAATTTTGAAAAAAGAATTGCTTGTTTACATAGCCTAAAAGAGATTGGTTATCAAACAGGAACTGGTGTTATGGTTGGATTACCATTTCAAACTTACGAGGATTTAGCCAATGATATTTTATTTATGAAAGAACTAGATATCGATATGTGCGGAATGGGACCGTATATAGAGCATGAAGATACTCCTCTTTATAAGCATAAAGACAGTTTAATGCCTTTAGACCAAAGGTTTAAATTATCTCTAAAGATGATTGCTATTTTAAGAATTGTGATGAAAGATATTAATATTGCAGCAGCAACAGCTTTACAGGCTATTGATAAAATGGGTAGAGAAAAAGCTGTTAAAATTGGCGCAAATATTATTATGCCAAATATTACTCCTGGTATGTATAGAAATAATTATAATTTATATCAGAATAAACCTTGTGTAGACGAAGAGCCAGAAGAGTGTAAAGGCTGCTTAGATGCTCGTATGAATATAGCAAATGCAACAATCGGATATGGCGAATGGGGAGATTCTCCGCATTTTAAGAGAAGAAATTAACCTACCTTTTATGTTATGTATTACTTCATTTTCTCAGATAAGCTATAATAATATTTAGCCTTTTCTAAATCGCCTTTATTTTGGTACGTAAGGCCAAGGTTAATTACTGTCTGTTTATCATTAGGATTTAACTCGATTGATTTTTCCATTGCCGAAATTGCATTATCAAACATACCACTCATTCCATAAGCAATACCTATATCTTTATAAGCTTTTGAGTTGTTAGGACTCAATTTAATTGCTTGTTCCAAAAACTGAATTGATTTTTCTAAATCATTTTTATATCTCCCGTATAAATTACCTAATGAATAACAAATATCAAAGCTATTCTTGTTATAAACGTACATTCTTTCTAAAATGCTTATTCTAGTATCAGCAGAAACGGAGTCGTTAAGAATCGCTTTCATATTTGAGTAAACATTGATATTATTAGGATTACGTTTTAGAATTCTTTCGTAGTATTCCCAAACTTTATCTATGTTTTTTTTATCCCTCTCGAAGTTTGCATTTCCTAGTAATAGCAATGCGTCTATGTAGACTGGGTGTATTTCTATTGCTTTTTCTAGATACTTTATAGACAAATCTACGTATTTGGCTCTAGTTTCTTCAATTTTAACTAATGACGATTGCAAATTACCACTTTCTAATAACTCGTTCTTCTGACTAGAGCTAAGCATTGTAGTATTGTTTATCTTAATTTTAAGAATTTTAAATATTGATGGATTTTCCGATATAATTTTCTTTAACTTTTGCGATTCTTCTAGTAACTTACCTCCTGCAGAAACATTACTTTTTGCTCCGTTTACTGATGTTTTAACGTCTGTAGTAAACAAAATAAAATCGTTTTCCCATGCAGGATTTCTACTTATTGTTTTTATTGTAAATAAACTTAATATCAATAATACTGCACTCG